>NZ_JBDWHW010000001.1:0-12596 GCF_039975035.1 Hoeflea sp.
GTCAAATCGGTTGGATAGCGGTCGGATTTGCGGTTATGCTCAGCGCGGGTGATATCAGTCCAGGACATAGTGGCCTCCATCGAATCTTTGACAATCCGACGGAATCACATCCCACTGATATCACTCAATAACTTTCAGATCGGGCTCTGAGAAGGTATCGACAGCTTCAGACAAGCAAGCACCGGTAGCGTCAAATCGGCTCTATCTGACTGTTCGTCATGTTCAGGATGCCCTGCTTCGACCCGTAACCTCTGGCCGCACCATGATTTCCAGCTATCAAACCTACACATTCTACACCAAGGACATAAACGAGACCTTGAGTCGCGCCGCTGCGGATTCGATTGTCAGCCGTGAAGCGCAATATTACAGCGACACCATCGGATCGATCACGAGCATCGATGAATTTCTCGACAATGACCGCGTCTATGCCTATGCGATGAAAGCTTACGGGCTCGAGGAAATGGCTTATGCGAAAGCCTTCATCCGCAAGGTGCTGGAAAGCGACCTGACCGACACCTCCAGTTTTGCCAACCTGCTTTCGGACACCAAATACAAGGCGCTGGCCGCTGCCTATGATTTTGGCGGCACTGTGACGAGCGAGATTGTCCAGACCACCAGCCAGATTGACGAGCTGATCGGCACCTATGAGCAAACCATTGAAGACAATGATGCTGTTCTAAAGCAGGAAACAGACTATTTCACCGCGGTTTCCGGGACGTTCACCGAGGTCGACGACCTGTTCAAGAATGAGCGCGCGCGGGACTATGTTTTCACGACCTTCGGTATAGATCCGGATACATATGACTACGACACGATAAGGAGCGTCATCACCAGCAATGTGGCTGATCCGAACAGCTACGTGAACGCCGTGCTTGCCCCGCAGGTTGTCGAATGGAGCACGCAGATCGACGATCTCAACACGCAACTGGCGGACCCGTCGAAAACCAGCGCCCAGCGCGATAAATTGAACTACCTGATCACCCAGTACACCAAGGCCATCGAGAAAGCCGACAACTACTACAACCTCGCCGCATCCTTCAATTTCAATGCGGATGGCTCCCTGGATGTCGGCGTCGAGCCGATGAACACGGCTCAACTGAAACTGGTCACCGAATCCTACGTCCTGTCGCAGCCAAGGCTGACCACCACAGGAGCGCTGCTCAACAAACAATATTACGAAGACACGATATCCACGATCACATCTATCGACGACCTGCTCAGTGACGCCCGTCTGAGCACAATACTACTGACGGCCTACGGCGTACCGCTGACCACCAGCAAAGCCGACGTCAGATGGGCGCTGCAACAGGACACATCCGACCTGTCAGGTGAGATCTATTCGAAAAGCGACGAAATGATTGCGCTGGCCAAGGCATTCAACTTCGAAAGCGACGGCAGCATTACGCCCGGCAAAGACATTCAGGATGCGGACCAACTCTTCACGACAACGGCCGGTTACATCGACAGATACAATGATGCGGATGACGAAGCGGATGCGGCGGCAATCGCAAAGTACAAGCTTTACATTGGCCTTACCACCGATCTGGATGATTTTCTGTCGGGTGAATCTGCTGCGGTCACAATCCGGAATTTCGCGCTGAAAGCCTTCAACATATCTCCCGACGAGGTTTCCACCTTCAAGCTCAAACAGATATTTACCAGCGATCCCTACGATCCCGACAGCTATGTCAACAAGATGAAAGACGATCGTTTCGTGCAGTTGGCGAAAGCCTTCAACTTCGCCGAGGATGGCAGCATCAGCGCACCGCGTTATGCCCAGTCCGAGAGCGAAATCACGCGAATTGGAACCGCCTACTATTCAGCCGTGACAAGGCTGGACAAGAGCGATTCAAACAAGGAAGCGGCTGAAACAGAAGTGTCGTACTATCGGACCCAGTTGCAAACACTGGAAACCGTTGATGATATTCTCGCTGATTCGCGCCTGACCAATGTCCTGCTCCGGGCCGAGGGACTGGACCCGGACGAAATGACAACCGAAACTCTCAGGGCAATTCTGACCTCCGATCTGGATGATCCGGAGAGCTTTGCGAATTTGCAGAACGATGTCAGTTATCGGAAACTGGCCGGATCATTCAATTTTGATACTGACGGCGTCATCCAGTCGACCGCCAGCAATTCGGTTCAGAATGTCCGTGGGCTGGTCGAGACACAGCACCTGTACCTTACACAAATTGTTGAAGAGGACGCAGGAGAAGAGAGCGTTGGCGCCCGCCTCGCACTCTATTTCGAGCGGATGGCGCCGACCCTGACCAGTACCTATGAAATTCTCGCCGACGATGCCCTGGCCCAGTTCGTGCGCACGACGTTTTCGATCTCTGATGAGACCGTCAACAGCGACATCGACGTACAGAAGGCACTGTTTGAGCGATATCTGGATATCGACGATCTGGTAGATCCAGAAAAGGTCGACACGCTGATCCGGCGTTTCCTCGCACTTTATGATGTCGAAAACGGCGCCGAAGATCCGGTCCTTTCGATTTTCAATGGAAGCACGTCGATCAATTTTGACACCGTGGCGACATTCATGCAGTTGCGCAGTTCGTAGCAATTCGCCCATGCCCGGCGCGACTGCCATGCTGCTGAGCCGGTTGTCAAATCAGGCTGTAGAAAAACCGTGCTGCAACAGACAGAATGAATACCCCGAAGCCGATCTCCAGATGACGCTTGTCAAGCGCATGCGCGAGACGGACGCCGAGCGGCGCCACCAGAAGCGTGATCGGGATGATCAGGGCCACCGCCACCCAGTTGATGTAGCCAGTCGAGAATGGCGGCAGGCCTTCAGCCCCCCATCCGGCCCACAGATAGCCGAACAGGCCGGGGATCGAAATCAGCACGCCGACCCCTGCTGATGTCGCCACCGCCTGATGCACCGGCCTGCCATAAAGCGTCATGAATGTATTGTTGAGAACGCCACCGCCGATCCCCATCAACGCAGACAAAAGTCCGATCACGCCGCCAACCGCGGCCCTCACGGGATTGCGCGGAAGATCGGTGCCCAGCCGCCAGGTTACCTTGTTGAACAGCATCCGCAGCCCCACAAGAACCGCGATCACCGCAAAAATCGCGCGCAATCCGCTGCTGGACACGTAAGCCGCAATCAGCGAAGCGGCAATCACGCCAAGCGGCACCGGCAGGATCCAGCTGCGCAACAGCTCAAGGTCCACAGCCCCCCTCTTCTTGTGCGCCATGAAGGACCGGATCGACGTCGGCACGATGACGGCCAGCGATGTTCCCACCGAAAGATGCATCCGCACCGCCTCATCAACGTGAAGCAGCCCGAAGACCTGATAAAACACCGGCACCAGAATGGCGCCGCCACCGATGCCGAACAGCCCGGCGAGCACGCCCGCGACAACCCCCGCGCCGGCAAGCGCTGCCGCAAACCAGATCAGTTCTCCTGCAGGCGGCATTGGCTCGTTCCCTCATAGGCTCGTCCGGACGACAACCGGAATTGTTCCGCGACGATGTTTGCCGCACGCCGCAAACGCCATCAAACCGAGACATTTTTCAAGCATTGTTTTTGCCATGCGGCAATCAAATCAAGCGCATCGGCTCCCCCGAGCGGCTCACAACCCCGGCGAGGCCGCACGGGTTGAGGAGCCAGACTGGATCCATTCAGCCCCCAATCCGCCGGACTCCGGCTTGAAGGCGGCTTCGTCCGGCCGTGTTCTTCTGATCAGTCGCAATGACGATAGCCGGTCTTGCGGGTCCTGAGATCAAAATGGAAATGATCCTTGTGGTGCACGTCGCTGCCAGGCCCGAGAACGGTGCTGAAATACTTGCAGCTGTCGGCCCGGATCGTGTTGAGCAGGCTTTTCTCCCGGAATGAAAACAACCCCGGTTGCCTGACCAGAATGGCGCGTCCGCTGTCCAGGGTGATCTTGCCCACATCAATGGCGTTGCCCTTGGAATGCTCGGACATCGGCGCGCCGCGTTTGGAATTCATTGTGCGGCAGGAATAGGACGACAACTGGTTGATCGAACGCACGCCCGACAGGTAGCGAACCCGTGCGGCAGGGGCGAGTTCCTTCTTCACCCATTTGGCGAATGCGTCGGTGATCTGACAGTTGAGTTTGGCCGCAGGCTTGATTTCGATCCCACCCGAAAGCTTTGTCACTTCCACCGGGTACGGAATTGAACAGCTCGTACCGTTGCCGATCGCCGGAATATCCCGGAACGTGACCCCTTGCCGCTTCAAACGCTGCCGGCAGGCCTTTTCCGCAGCCGGCAATCCGCCGGCCCATTTGGGTTTGCTCATCGGGTTTGTCAATCTGGGCAGGAGACCGGCAAGCAGAGTCGGCCTGTCCTCAAGATCGGTGGTCTTCGACGTCGAGGCCTGACCGGCGATCTCGCCGCCGGCGCCTTGATACCCCGATGTTGAAGCAAGGCTGGGATTGTCGGTGCCAATTCCGGTGACGACCGGCTGCCTGACATTTCCCTCAGGCAGCGCCGAGGTCATCTGCGTCGTATCCACTCCATCGGCCACCGGATAGGCCAGAACATTCTGCAGCGGCGCATCAGGGCCGTTGGGCAAGAGAGACGACGCAGTCTCGCTGAACATCACCGGCTCTGCCTGCCTGCTCGCCATCATGGGGGCTGCCGGCTCACTGCGAATGACAGGGGCGGACGGTTCGATTGCCAGCAGGTCACCCGGAGGCGACATGTCGCCGGAACAGCCGGCAACAAAAAGAGACGCCGTCAGCGTCAGGCCTACAGGAAGCGACCGGATGCGATCGTATCCAGCTACGCAAAACAACATGGATTGCTCCGATCAAACACAAAATTCAGGGATCAATATCGCATCCAAGTGTAAAGGAAGCCTGATGTTGCGCGTTAACGACTGGGGCAATATTGCGGCGAACGCGGCCAGAATCGCCCTCACCCTCACCCTCGCCTTCGACTCCAGAAGGCTTTGACGGCAACCTGACGCGAGAGCTTCATCCACCCCGGCTGTCAAATTCCTCGGGTTTCCCGATGTGATGGGCTTTAAAACATCGGTCCACCCCGATACATCTACCCGCCAACGAGGAGCTGATCATGGTCAAACCAACCGGTGAACTGACATTGCGAACGCTGGCCATGCCGGCGGACGCCAATGCCGCGGGCGACATTTTCGGCGGATGGGTGATGGCCCAGATGGATCTGGCCTGCGGCATCCGCGCCGCGGAACGCGCAAAGGGACGCGTTGTCACCGCCGCCGTCAACGAAATGTCCTTCGCCATGCCGGTCAAGATCGGCGACACGCTGTGCATCTACACCGACATCGTCAAGGTCGGCCGCACCTCGATGACGCTTCTGGTCGAGGCCTGGGCGCAACGCTACCTGTCACCCAAGATGGACAAGGTGACCAATGCGCTGTTTGTCATGGTGGCGCTCGACGCCGCCAACAAGCCGACACCGCTGCCGCCCGAGTAGGATTGCCGGAGTGGGATTTCAGGCAGCCGCAGCTCAGCCCTTCATCTCGTAGAGGAACAATCTGGTGTTGCGCCGGTCAGGCAATTCCCAGACCTCGTCTGCCGCGACATCGGCAACGGCGAAACTGTTGGACACCAGCAGGCTGCCCGGCTTCATTTCGCGCCTGGCTTTCTGGTAGAGCGCCGGCATCGGTTCGGGCGACAAAAACGCATAGACAATATCCTCGCCGGCAATGTCGGCAGCCCAGATATCCTGCCGCGAGATCCGGCCGCGAGCACTGATTTTCGACAGAAGCAGCGAGATCAGCCAGACCATTGGCGCCGATTCGACACCCCGCGCGACACGGCCGTCACCGTCAAGCCGCCGCACCACACCGCCAAGGCCCGAGCCAAGATCGGTAAAGCGGATAGCTCCGCGTTGCCGCATCAACGACACGAGCGCCTCGGCGGTCTGACTGTTGCTGAGATAAAGCGGCACCCGCTCGCGCGCCGTGTTGGAAAAGAACAGATAGAGCAGAACAAAGGCTGCGCCGAACGGCCAGGCGGGCATCTCCCCCGCGTTAAGCCCCAGCGCCAGCGCGACCGGGAAGCCCAAACCGATCCAGACCCACCAGACCGGCAATCCGAGCATCCTGGTCACCATCGCCGCGGCCACGCATTGGATCGCCAACCCCGCCCAGAACAACAACGCCGCATCGATCACGCCGGCAAAGACCAGTCTGATCGCGATCAGGACCGCGCCTGCGACCAGTTGGGCAATCACCGCGCCGATGATCGGATAGGAGCGAAGTGCCGTCATGATCCGCCCCGGTGAGTGCAAGCTGGTTGCGACATGACGCGCTCAGGCGGCCGCGCCGAGATCGACAAAATCGATCTCGGCGAATGCCGCCGCAATCACCTCGGGCCCTGCGCCGGGACGGGCCGCATCGGCTGACAGGATTTGCCGGTAACGGCGCGCCCCACGAACCCCCTGAAACAATCCGACCATATGACGGGTGACATGCCCGAGCCGCCCGCCGGAGGCCAGATGGTTCTCTGCATAGTCCATCATCGTCGTGCAAACCGCATTCCAGTCGGTCTCTGGCACATCCAGGCCGAAAAGCTTCCGGTCAACATCGGCGAGCAACGCCGCATTGTGATAGGCGGCCCGGCCCAGCATGACGCCATCAACGTGATTCAAGTGTTCCAGCGCCTGATTCAGGTTACCAATTCCGCCGTTTATACCAATGAAAACATTTGGAAATTCGCGTTTGAGACGATACACGCGATCATAGTCCAGCGGTGGAATATCCCGGTTTTCCTTGGGCGACAAACCATCCAGCCAGGCCTTGCGGGCATGCACCCAGATAGCGTCAGCGCCGGCGTCACTCACCGCGCGCGCGAGGGCCGGCAGTGCAATCTCCGGATCCTGATCGTCAACGCCGATGCGGCATTTGACCGTGACCGGCACATCCGAAACCGATTTCATCGCCGCCACGCAAGCTCCGACCAGTTCCGGTTCGCGCATCAGACAGGCGCCGAACGCACCTGATTGAACCCGGTCGGAAGGACAACCGACATTGAGATTGATTTCATCATAACCAAAGCCGTTGCCGGCGCGCACCGCCTCAGCCAGCTTGTCCGGGTCCGACCCGCCCAGTTGCAGCGCCACCGGATGCTCGGCCTCGTCAAACCCAAGCAGGCGCTCTCGGTCCCCATGAATGATCCCGTCGGCCACCACCATCTCTGTATAAAGCAAAGCGCGGCGCGACAATTGCCGGTGAAAGAACCGGCAATGCCTGTCCGTCCAGTCGATCATCGGTGCAATGGCGAAACGCCGAGATACGCCAATCTGCGATTTCCTTTCTTTTTCCACTACTTAAGCCCTATTGTTCTCAATCGCTCTTGTCTCGTTTCCTTCGTTCAAGTACCAAATTCGTCGATTTTGACACCTGATTTGGTACAATGTACCAAATGAAATCGCGTGTACCAAACGAGGAATCCGCCATGGGCACCATAACCGCGCGCAAGCGCAAGGACGGCAGCGTTGCCTATCTGGCGCGGGTGCGGGTCATGCGTGATGGTTTCACCTATCACGAGACGGAAACATTTGACAGGCGGCCGACCGCCACGTCGTGGGTCAAGAAGCGCGAGCGCGAGCTCGCGAAGCCAGGCGTGATCGCCGAATACAAGGCGGCTGACCCGCCGCTGGCAAAAGCCATCGACCGGTACACTGAAGAGTCCTTGAAAGAGATTGGCCGGACAAAAGCTCAGGTTCTCAGAGCGATCAAGAATTACCCCATCGCCGACATGCCCTGCTCCACCATCAAGTCGAAGGATATCATCGAGTTCCTGCAATCGCTGACCAGTCAGCCTCAGACGGTCGGCAACTACGCCAGCCACCTCGCCGCCATCTTTGCAATCGCGCGGCCGATGTGGGACTACAGATTGGATGACCGCGAGATGCGAGACGCGATTTTGGTCGCCCGCCGGATGGGCATCATTTCGCGCTCTGTTCAACGCGACCGACGGCCAACGCTGGAAGAACTCGACAAACTCCTGGCGCACTTCGCCGATCGCCGCAAGAAGGTCCCGCAGGCCATGCCGATGCACAAGGTCATTGTGTTCGCCCTCTTTTCGGCAAGGCGCCAAGCAGAAATCACACAGTGTTGATTTCCATTGAGAACTGACCCGGTAGCACAGGATATTTCCATCGAGAATTGACCCATGTTTGAACCTTACCCTGCGTGTTTTCAGCGGGGGTTACGGAGTGATCGACATGGCATTATTGAGCGTGATCCGACGCTGGCATTTTCGAGAACAGTTATCGATCCGGGAGATTTGCCGCAGAACCGGCCTGTCCCGGAATACCATTCGCAAATATCTGCGTGTGGACGGCGTGGAACCGAAGTTCAAGGTTCCCGAGCGAGCGAGCAAACTTGACCCTTTTGCTGACCGATTGTCAGCCTGGCTGCGGACGGAAGCCAAGAAGAACCGCAAGCAGAAACGCACAATGAAGCAGTTGCATGCCGATCTGGTGAGCCTCGGCTATGACGGTTCGTACAATCGTGTGGCGGCCTTCGCTCGGGAGTGGAAGGCGGATTTGCAGAGAGAACTTCAGACGACAGGGCGCGGGACATTCGTGCCATTGGCGTTCGATCCGGGTGAAGCCTTCCAGTTCGACTGGTCGGAAGACTGGGCGATCATAGGCAACGAGCGGACCAAGCTGCAGGTGGCTCATACGAAGCTAAGCTACAGCCGCGCCTTCATCGTCCGGGCCTATCTCCTGCAGACGCACGAGATGCTGTTTGACGCCCACAACCATGCCTTCCGCGTTTTGGGCGGTGTGCCAGGGCGCGGCATCTACGACAATATGCGCACAGCGATCGACAAGGTTGGCCGCGGCAAGGAACGCGATGTCAACGTCCGCTTCATGGCGATGGCCAGCCACTATCTCTACGAACCTGAGTTCTGCAATCCGGCGTCTGGCTGGGAGAAGGGGCAGGTCGAGAAGAACGTTCAGGATGCTCGTCATCGATTCTTTCAACCGGTCCCGCGCTTTCCGTCACTGGAAGCCTTGAACGATTGGCTGGAGCTTCGTTGCAAAGAGTTTTGGCAACAGACCTCGCATGGCAAAATGCGCGGCACCATTGCCGATATCTGGGCTGAGGAAGTGCAGGCTCTCATGCCGGCGTCCCGACCGTTCGATGGCTTTGTCGAATACACCAAGCGGGTGACCCCAACCTGCCTGGTGCATCTGGAACGCAACCGCTACAGCGTTCCGGCATCCTTCGCCAATCGGCCAGTCAGTCTTCGGGTCTATCCAGACCGTGTCGTTGTCGCCGCGGAAGGTCTGATCGTCTGCGAACACCGACGTATCATCAATCGATCTCATGATCGGCCAGGACAGACAGTCTACGACTGGCGGCATTATTTGGCGGTGGTCCAGCGTAAACCTGGCGCTCTTCGCAATGGCGCACCATTCACTGAGCTTCCCGAAGCCTTCAGGACACTGCAGGAGCACCTGCTCAAGAAGCCGGGTGGTGATCGCGAGATGGTCGATATCCTGGCGCTTGTGCTTCAGCATGACGAACAGGCCGTACTCTGCGCCGTCGAGATGGCGTTGAAGTCCGGAGTTCCGACCAAGACACATGTTCTGAATCTTCTCCACCGTCTCGTCGATGGCAAATCCTTCACGCCGCCTTCCATCGATGCACCGCAGGCATTGGCGCTCGCCAATGAGCCCAGGGCCAATGTCGAACGCTACGACACCCTGCGGAAGGCTACGGAGGTGCGCCATGCGTCATAATCCTGCCAGCGGCGCAATCGTCATCATGCTGCGTAGCCTGAAGATGCACGGTATGGCACAGGCTGTCGGTGAGCTGACAGAACAGGGATCGCCGGCTTTTGAGGCCGCCATTCCGGTCCTGTCGCAACTGTCAGGAATTTCGTGTGCGGCAGGGCATAATGGGCAACAAGGAGACCCAGTATGTCACGACGCAAAGAACCCTCGATACCTAACGATCTTCTCGACCAGTTACTGGCCGGCACTGACGCGGCAGCGGCGCTTAGCCAGGGCGGCTTGCTTGATTCTCTGAAGAAGGCTTTTGCGGAGCGGGCGCTCAACGCGGAGATGGATCATCATCTGGGGCGAGAGGAGCAAGGCCCCAACAGCCGGAACGGCTATGGTCGCAAGACGGTAACCACCGACAGCGGGAGGATCGAGATCGAGGTGCCGCGCGATCGGGCGGGGAGTTTCGATCCCCAGTTGATCGCCAAATATCAGCGCCGCTTTCCCGGTTTCGACGACAAGATCATCTCCATGTACGCGCGCGGCATGAGCACCCGTGAGATCACCGGGCACCTGCGCGATCTGTACGGTATCGACACCTCCCCCGATCTGATCAGTACTATCACGGATGCCGTGCTGGAGGAGGTCGCTGCCTGGCAGCAACGCCCGCTGGACCCAGCCTATCCGCTGGTTTTCTTCGATGCGATCCGGGTCAAGATCCGCGACGAAGGCATGGTTCGCAACAAGGCGATTCATATTGCCTTGGGCGTCATGGCGGATGGCACCAAGGTGGTGCTGGGGCTGTGGTTGGAGCAGAATGAGGGTGCCAAGTTCTGGCTCCGCGTTATGAATGAACTGCGCAACCGTGGTGTTGAGGATATCATGCTGGCCGTCGTTGATGGCCTAAAGGGTTTTCCGGACGCTATCACCGCCGTCTTCCCGGAAGCCATGGTCCAGACATGCATAGTCCACTTGCTGCGCAATTCGATGGATTTTGTGGCGTGGAAAGATCGCAAAGCGCTCGGAACGGCCCTGAAAGCCATCTACCGCGCCGTTGATGCCGCAGCCGCCGAGGAGGCGCTGACGGCCTTCGAAGCCAGCTTTTGGGGTCAGCGCTATCCGGCAATTGGCCAGAGCTGGCGTCGGGCATGGCCCGAGGTCATTCCATTTTTTGCCTTTCCCGACGAAGTCAGGCGGATCGTCTATACTACCAATTCCATAGAGGCCCTGAATTCCAAGCTCCGCCGGGCGGTAAGGGCCAGGGGGCATTTCCCCAATGATGAAGCGGCCACAAAACTGTTGTATCTGATCTTGAACCGATCAGAGAAAGAGTGGAAAATGCCGCCGCGTGAGTGGAACATGGCAAAGGCGCAATTTGCTGTGCTCTTCGGCGAACGTTTCATCAGAGCCATGACGGCCTGATGGTCAACCGTCCTGCCGCACACGAAATTTCTGACAGTCCCGTCCTGTCGCAACTGCTCAAGGCCGAGACGGCAGAGCGGGAGGTCAGATCAACAGCCTATCAGCTCAAGACCGCACGCTTTCCAGCCTATCGTGATCTGAATGGCTTTGACTTCATGAGCAGCGAGATCAATGAGGCGCTCGTGCGCCAGCTTCATCAATGCGACTTCCTCGACAAGGCCAACAACATCGTGCTGGTCGGCGGCCCTGGCACAGGCAAAACCCACATCGCCACGGCAATCGGCGTGCAGGCAATAGAGCATCACCACAAGCGCGTCCGCTTCTTCTCAACGGTCGAACTTGTCAACGCACTTGAGCAGGAGAAGGCACAAGGTCGGTCAGGTCAGATTGCCAATCGCTTGATGCATTCCGATCTCGTGATCCTTGATGAGCTTGGCTATCTGCCGTTCAGTGCATCAGGCGGGGCTTTGCTCTTCCATCTGCTGAGCAAGCTCTATGAGCGCACCAGCGTCATCATCACCACCAACCTCAGCTTCAGCGAATGGGCCAGCGTGTTTGGCGACGCCAAGATGACGACTGCGCTGCTCGATCGGCTCACCCATCACTGCCACATCCTCGAAACCGGAAACGACAGCTTCCGATTCAAGAACAGCTCGGCGCACGAGGCCAAACCCACAAAGGAGAAAAACAGGAACTTGACCACCACACCAGACCCGAAACATAACTGAAAGGCGGGTCAAATCTCGGTGGAAATACCGGGTCAGTTCTCAATGGAAATCAACACTCTGCCAATCACGATTCAGATAGACCGCGATATGTTCCTGATAGCTACGATTTGCCCAGGTGTCATGGGGCAATCCCGCCTCAACGTAATAGAAATAATCTCGCTCCAATAGTCGGCGCATGCCGTAATGCTCGTCATTGACAGTCATAGTGCTGCTTACCGGCAGTAACATCATTGCATGTTGATCATGACTGTGTGAATCAGTCTTGTAGTTGATCGCATCACACCGAATACAGGTCGCGACTTCTATATTGGAAAGATCAACCATTCTGAGTTCGATTTCCTAACCGTATAAACAAAGCTTACCTCACGCACATCCCGAAGTCACGGGAGCCGCACGTCGATGCGCGCCTATTTTTGTCGGCATGTATATTGGGCGCAGCCGAACGGCCAGTCTGCCCTATTCCTTTCAAGCCCAATTGTCCGGCGGCCAGCATCAGTACATCGCGACGACGGATCATGAGTTTTCCGCTCCGGAATGCAGTGCAGCGATAGCGCGCGAACCACATTTTGCGCTACGAACCCACTCCCTATTTCCCGCCTTAGAGCCCGATTCAAAAGTTCGTCATTGATCGCAAAGCCTTGCCAACCGCCGCATGAGAATACGGATATGGGCGATGAGGGTCCATGCTGTTGAACTCTGGATGGATTTCTCCCAGTCCTTGGCCAGCCTGCGGGCCCTTCC
>NZ_JBDWHW010000002.1:0-37780 GCF_039975035.1 Hoeflea sp.
GGTTGGATAGCGGTCGGATTTGCGGTTATGCTCAGCGCGGGTGATATCAGTCCAGGACATAGTGGCCTCCATCGAATCTTTGACAATCCGACGGAATCACATCCCACTGATATCACTCAATAACTTTCAGATCGGGCTCTAACGACGAAAATTGGCTTATGGCAGTATTCGTGTGGAATACTTTCCCTAAGGAGTTTGCTATGGATACCTACGTTATGATCGCGGGGACTTTGCTGATATTTTTTGGCGTGGCAGCTATCTTCTTCAAACGCGATATTTCCGCCGGGCAATCTATGGTCTTTGTATTTGGCGCTGCTCTGATCGCTTTGCCGCATATCGTGAATTTTGAATGGTCCAAAGGAACATTGAAATTCACCACTAAGTCGGAAAGCGTTCAGCTCACGAAAGATGTCAAATCTGTCGCGAATCAACAGGCTAGCCTCATTCGCAATGTCGTAGATCTCGCGGATGCCGTTGGAGAAATTACGGAACAAATTCAGGCTCTTGAAGCAGGATTACGTATGTCAGCACCAGATCAATTGGGTGCTCTCCCAACTTTCGAACCCAGTAATTGGAAAACACTGCAACTAGACAGCAAAAACCTAGTTGGCCAAGCTGATATAACGATTAAATCTCTTGATGCGTTACAAGAGCAGCTTCAAAATACCGGCGAACCTGTGGTGGCACCGGACTTGTAATCCGCCATCATAGATCCGCGCGCCGAGCCCAATTTCGATCAATATCCCGTAGATTTCTTCGATATTGTAATACTGAGGCAAGGACCAGTGAGTTCCATCGGCTCAACCCGGAGCGTCCAAACAAGCAAGTAGTATCTGAACGAAGACCGCAGATAGGTCGCTGTACGAGACGAATGGTTTAACAAACCGGACAGCTGCGATGGCCCGTGGACACATCATATAAATGGTGGCACCTTCAAATTAATTGCAACCGACGGAGAATCAAAATTTATGAAATCCGTAAGAGAGCTGACTTTTGGATTTTCAGATGCCGAGAACTATCGGCGTAGAGAAAACAAGGATCTATTTAATCGAATATTTTTGCGTACTGATGCGTTAGATAGAATTCAGGATCCGGGTATATTTTTTGTTGTGGGAGAAAAAGGGACTGGAAAGACAGCCTATGCTGTTTATCTATCGAACTCCCCAACGGAGAGAAGCTATTCTAGGCACAAGTTTATTAGGGAGACGGATTATCAGAAGTTTCTTTTCCTTAAGAACCAGTATTCTCTTCAATTGTCGGATTATGTTGATATTTGGAAGGTGATAATACTTCTTCTTGTCTGTAAGGAGATTTATGACTCTGCGACTATGGCTGATAAAATACTACAATACGGAAAGCTCGAGAGAATAAATAATGTAATTGATGCGTATTATTCTAATGCCTTTTCGCCTGAAATAAAATCAGCACTTCAAGTGATTGAAGATACGAAGGCAGGAGCGTCAATAGTCGCCGGCGCGGCAGGGGTGAAATTGTCTATCTCGGACGAGGTCGGTTTGACGAAGACTCGTCAGAGGGAGACCTTTCAAACTAACCTGCTTGCACTGCAGCGTGAAATGGAATCGGCTCTTAGGGAGCTCAAGCTTCCTAAGAGTTTCAATGTTTTTATTGATGGAATTGATATTCGGCCAAATGGCATTCCATTTTCTGAATATCAAGAATGCGTTAGAGGATTGGCGAACGCTGCTTGGAGCCTTAATAACGATTTTTTCCCGGATATTCGGGATAGTAAGGGGCGCATTAAGGCAATTACACTCCTGAGGCCGGACATATTTAACTCACTCGGCCTACAGAATAGAAATACGAAATTGAAGGATAACTCTGTTGTTTTGAACTGGGTTACTGATTATGATAAGCATAGATCGAGTGAGCTGTTTTATTTGGCAGACCGTCTTTTTTCATCTCAACAAGAATTGCCTCCTGAGGCTGGGGCCTGCTGGGATAGTTATTTCCCATTTAATGCATCTAGCTTGTCTTCAAGTCACGTGAACTACACGTCCTTTATTGTTCTTCTCAGGTATTCTTATCACAGACCTAGGGATATACTAACTATACTTGACATAGCTGGCTCTCTTTATAAGAAGAATTCGGGAAGAGTTGGAGACTTTAATTTGAACGATTTTATGTCACCTTTATTTAAGGAGACGTATGGAAACTATCTTTTGGGAGAGATCAAGGATAGTTTGGCATTTTATTATGATGAAGAGGAGTTTGAGTTATTTTTAAAGTTTTTTGAATTTTTGCAAGGTAATAAGAAATTTGATTACGCTGAGTATAAACAGGCGTTTGGTGATTTCGCGGAATTTATAAATAATCAAGATTTGTCGCCGCCTGATTTCATGAGGCATTCTGACGAATTTATTCAATTTCTCTACGATCAAAATATTATTTCATTCATCGAGCCGACTGAGGATGAGAATTTTATTAGGTGGTGCTTCAGGGAGAGAAGTCTTACGAATATATCACCAAAAGTAAAACTTGGTATGACGTATGAAATTCACTACGGACTTGCTAATACCCTTAATACGGGCAAGAAGTTTGTAAAGCCTAGTGTTATAGGATCTAAAAGGAATGTTTCAAATTCAAAGAAGCCTATGAATGAAGGAAGAATAATTGGTATGGTTGCCAATAAAAAATTTGGCTTTATAAAGCAGGAAGGGCTTCCTGTTGATATCTATTTTAGCACGTCCGATTTGGATCGAAAATATAGTTTCGAAGTTGGACAGAAGGTGTGTTTTGAACTTGAGAAGAGTGCAAAAAAGACAGGTGGATTGGTCGCGAAAAATATATCGAAAATCTAATTCGAAAAAATGTTCGGCTTCATCGTCGAAGCGCCGCATTGATTGATGCTCGATTAGTGTTTGGTGCTTGTTGACGCCGCCACCTCCCACCCCCCCCCAATCTTTTCCCCATCTTCCACCCCCATGCCATAATCACCGCTCTCCCGCTGCCGGATGGATCGCGAGCGTTTCGGGCCAGGCGGTAGGAAATGCTTCGGGGTGGGTGCGGGAACGTAACGCGCCAGTCCCGAGGTGGAGGCCATCGGGGTTCCGCCGGCTGCCGCCCCCCCCCCTCACCCCCCATTAACCACGTTCCCTAACCCGCCGATAATCCCGTGACGCTAGTCTGTCGTGCTCAAGCAAGAGTACAACGTCATGATTTCGAGCATCATCTCAACCGCATTTTCAGGCATGGCCGCGCAGCAGAGTCGCATGGATGCGATTGCCCACAATATCGCCAATGCCGATACGCCGGGCTATGCGCGCAGGGACGTCGACATGGTCAGCGCGCCCGGTGGCGGGGTGCGGGCGGTGCCGCGCGAAGCCGGCGGCGATGTCGATCTGGTGACGGAAATGGCCGGGATGATCGACACCAGAATGGCCTACGAGGCCAATGTCGCGGTGATGGAAACCGGCATGGATATGTGGGACGCGCTGATGAGCGCGCTGGCGCCGGAAGACCGCGACGAGCGCTGGCGCTGAGCCCGGTCGCAATTTGGAATTATACAGCTAAACCAAACCGGTAGCTGCCGCGAAGGGCAGGCGCACTGCCGCCGGTGCGCAGGCCGCAGGCCGGCAATGCCGGCTATTTTCAACAAAATCTGCCCGGTTTTATCCCCATCCTCCACGCCCATGTCATACTTGGCTTGCTTCCGCTGCCGGATGGATCGCGAACGTTTCGGGCCAGGCGGGAGGGAATGCCCCGGACCGGGCGTCCCGACGTAGGGCGGACGGGTCGGGGAGGCGGCAGCCATCGCGGTTCCGCTGGCGGGCGGTGCTCCCCGGAGCGCCGTGCAAAGCCAGCCACCGGGCCGGGTTGCGTTCCAAGCCAGCGGTTGTGCGGGTGAGGGCGGGACCACCGGGCCGGGCCTGTGGCGGACATGATCTGGCTTGATGTGTTCCATCGCACCCGTGGTTTCGGGGGCAGAGCGGGAGGCATCGCCCAGCGATCAGGGTCCGTGCCGGAACCGGCGCCAACAGCATCTCCCGCGGCCTGTCCGGGTCGTGGCCGGAGCAATCCGGGCGAGGGGCCCTGAAGAGGGGCAGGTGGATACGCCAACCCTCGCGTCATGCAGGCCGCCGCCTGTCGGATGCCGGACAGCATCCGGCGAGTTTCGGGCCGCGCGCTGACAGCGCCACCCATTACACTTCGTTCAGAAGGCACTGCCCGCGTGCGGCCCTCCGGACTTCGTCTCCCCATCACCCCGGCGGCAGGGCCGCGCGGGCGGATTTGTGCTGCGCTGATTGGGCGTGCCCGCGCGTGTCAGTTGACCTTGCAGCCGCGGCGGCGTTCCTCGGCCTTGATCTGGGCAACGCGGCGTTCTTCCCACTGGCTCAGGGCCGGGTCGCGGGTCCAGCAATCGGCATTGTCGAAGGTGCGCTTGCCAAGGCTCGACGAGAAGCAGTAGCCGTTGTCGTCGAAGATGGCGTTGCGCTCGTACCAGAGGTCCCAGCAGCTCGCCGCCGAGGCGGCAGGGGCCAGCGCGATCAGGCCGGTGGTCAGGCCGGCGGCGAACAGCATCAGTGAGGATTTCATGTCGTGCTCCATGGTTGGTTCAGGCAATGCGGATCACCGCAGCATGTTCCATGCCTGATCGCCAGGTTCAAGCCCGCATTGACGGGGATCAAGGCTCGGGCCTGATTGCCGGTGAAGCCTCCGGCAGCAGGCAAAAGGCGGCCCGGCGCTGTGCCGGCCCGCCATTGTCGTGCCGCTACTCAGGGAAGCCACAATTTCCGGCTTAACCGGATTGGTGCTGGCATTTGCCGGCTGACAGATTTATCCCGCCATGATCAAGCAAGGCCCGATACGCATGACCCGATTCCCCGTTTTCATCACCGCCGCGGTTGCGGTCCTGCTCACTCTGGCGCCGCCGGCCTTTGCCTGGGAAGCGGTCGAGCAGGTCAAGGCCTATCCGGTCAGCGGCCAGTCGGGCGCTGAGCTGTACCGCTCTATCGGCGACAACGGCCCGGTGATTTCCGGTGACCGCCGCACCATCGCCCACACCACCTTCAAGCTGACCTGGGGGCGCGATTACCGTGAGCGCGGCGATGGCAGTTGCGTCATCGCTGCAAACAATCCGAAGCTGATCATCACCTACACGCTGCCCAAACCGCGCGGCTCCATGCCGTCTTCCGTGGCGTCGAGCTGGAAGCGGTTTGCCGACGGGCTCGCCGCACATGAGCGGGTGCACGGCCAGTACATCATCGAGATGGTGCAGGCGATCCAGGATGTCAGCGTCGGGCTGAGCGAACCCGCCGATCCGGGCTGTCACAAGGTGCGGGCCAAATTGCAGACCCATCTCAAGCGGCTGTCGGACCAGCAGCGCGCCCGCGGCCGCGAATTCGACCGGATCGAGATGGGCGACGGCGGCGCGGTGCAGAGCCTGGTGCTGGCGCTGGTCAACGGGCCGTGAGTCTTGCCCCGGCGCAGCAGTCTCAATAGGGTCGGCCATCCACGCCAAATCAGCAATCAGGATCCCGGATGACCGTTCGCATCGCCACCTTCAATGCCGAAAACCTCTTGAGCCGGTTTGATTTCTCCGGCTTTCGCAACGAACTCAGACAGGACCGGGTGTCGCAGCTTTACGATTTCGCCTCGGAAGCCCAGTACCGCCAGGCCGAAATCGCCCGCGCCGTGTCGCTGACCGACGACACCCGGCAGTTGACCGCGCTGGCGATTGCCGAGGCCGACGCCGATATCCTGTGCCTGCAGGAAGTGGAAAATCTCGATACGCTGCACCGCTTCGAATATGGCTATCTGTTCAAGATGATCGGCGACGGCTACCGCCACAAGGTGCTGATCGAGGCCAATGACAGCCGCGGCATCAATCTGGCGATGCTGGTGCGCGAGGAGACGCTGGACGGGGCGCGGATCGAGGTGCTCGATGTGACCAGCCACGCGCATCAGACCTACGAGGCGCTGGGGCTGTATACGCCGGATCTGGCCGGTCTGGCCCAGCCGCATGACAAGGTGTTCAAGCGCGATTGCCTCGAGGTCGATGTCCAGGTCGGGACCAGGCGGCTAACCATCTACGTGGTGCATTTCAAGTCGATGGGAAGCTCGCGCGACGGCATCGACGGCCGCACCTGGACCATGCCGGTGCGGATTGCCGAGGCGCGGGCTGTGCGCAAGCTGATCACCAAACGGTTCGGGCCCGATGGCGGCGGCAAGCGCTATGTCATTGCCGGCGATTTCAACGATTATTCGGAAAAGCTGGTGATCACCGGCGACCGGCGCAACGGCTATCAGTTCACTCCCGAAGACGCCGAGGATGGCGCGGTCCGGGTGCTGACAGCAGACGGGTTTGCCGAAAACGTGGTGATGCGGCGGCCCGTGATGGACCGCTGGACGCTGTATCACACCCGCGGGCCTCAGGAGCGGCATCTGTGCCAGCTCGACTATCTGCTGGCCTCGCCGGCGATGACCCGCACCAGCCGCGACCGCTTGCCCGACATCATCCGCGCCGGCCAGCCCTGGCGCACGCTGTTTCCCGACGGCCAGGATGTCGAGCGCTACCCGCGCACCGGCTGGGACCGGCCCAAGGCGTCGGATCATTGCCCGGTGGCAATGACCTTCGATCTGGTTTGACGCAGGATGACCGGCATCCCCGAACACCGCGTCTTCGGCATCGAGACCGTGCGGCTCGGCCTTGACGAGGCAGACCACCCCTGGCGGCTGGCCGAGCATGCGGCGATTGTGGCGCACTGGGCGCGCGAACAGGTGGAGCGGCCGTGGCTGTTCAACGGCACGGTGATGTTGCATCGCGGATTGCGGATCGACGGCGGCGGCCTCGCAGGCACCAGCCACCGCGCGCCTTACGCAGCGCTGCTGCACATGATCCAGTCCCGGCCGCGGGCCGATGTATGGCATCTGTTCGGCTCGGCGGTGATGCTGTCGTCGGACGGGGCCATGCTGCTGATCCGCATGGCGGCGAAGACCGCCAATGCCGGCAGGGTCTATGCGCCCGCCGGCTCGCTCGACGAGAGCGATATCAGCGGCGGCCGGGTCGATGTCGATGGCAGCATCCTGCGCGAGGCGAAAGAGGAAACCGGGCTCGACCTGTCGGGCATGGCGGCGGAAAACCGGCTGCTGTGCTGGCGCGATGGTGGTCTGGTCGCGGTGTTCCGCCGGTTCCTGATCGATGAACCGGCTGTCGTTCTGGCCGATCGAATCGGCGATCACATCCGCACCGATCCGCAACAGGAGATCGACGATGTGGTGATCGTGCGCAAACTCGGCGATGCCGGACCGACCGTGACGCCCTACATGCAGGCGCTGATCGGGTTCCATTTCGCAGCCCCCGATTTCAACAGCGGTTGGCAGGCCGGGGGAAGTGGTTAGGATGCGCCTATTCCGGCTCGCGCCGCAACCGCAGGGAACCCGCATGTCATGACGGATTACGCAATCTACGACGTTTTCACAGACACCGCGCTGGCCGGCAATCCGCTGGCCGTGGTGTTTGACGCCGATCATCTCGATGATGCGCGGATGCAGGCCATTGCCGGAGAGTTCAACCTGTCGGAAACGGTGTTCGTGCTCAGACCCGAAAACCCGGTGCATTCGGCGCGGCTGAGAATTTTCACATCGTCACACGAACTTCCCTTCGCCGGCCATCCGACCGTGGGCGCAGCCATCGCGCTGGCCGACATCCAGCTTGGCGATGCCGTGCCCGCCAATGGCATCGACATGGTCAAGATGATCGAGGAGCAGATCGGGCCGGTGCGCTGTGCGGTGCGGATCTCGGCGGGTGAGGCCGGGTTCGCGGAATTCGACCTGCCGAAACTGTCGCGGCAGCTTGAAGCGGAGATCGAACCCGCCGACATCGGCGCGGCGCTGGGGCTGGATCCGCAGGAAATCGGCTTTGAAAACCACCGGGTTTCGCTGTGGAGCGCCGGGGTGCCGTTCGTGCTGGTTCCGGTGCACGATCTTGCCGCCGCCGCCAAGGCCGAGTGCAGTGCGGCCGATTGGGCGCGCATCGCACCGATGGGTGACGGGCAACTGGCCTATGCCTATGTCTATTGCCGCGGCGGCGTGAACCACGCTGCATCGTTTCATGCCCGCATGTTCGCGCCGGGCGAGGGCATGCCGGAAGATCCCGCAACCGGTTCGGCCGCGGCGGCCCTGTCCGGCGCGATCCACCAGTTTGACGGCCTGCTCGACGGCAATCATCCGCTGCTGATCGAGCAGGGCGTGGAAATGGGACGGCCATCGCTGATCCATCTGCATATCGACTGTGCCGGCGCGGAAATTTCCCATGTGCGGATTGGCGGCCAGGCGGTGCGGATCGCCACGGGCAGGTTGCTGCTGTGAGACCAAACCAGGCTGCTGTTGTGCGGGTTGCCGGAACTTCGTGAAAAACAGTGTGGACAAGCCCTCTTATCCGGTCTATACGCCCCCTCGTTCCGGTAACGGGACAGGTGGGGCGCGTAGCTCAGTTGGTAGAGCAGCTGACTCTTAATCAGCGGGTCCACGGTTCGAGCCCGTGCGCGCCCACCATTTTTTTCCTTTGATAATTAAGGGTGTTTTGGCATCCCAAGATTGTGAAGCTGAATGTGACCCTCGAAAAAGGGTGACAAGCCCAAAAAGGTGTCGAGGCGTCAACCGCACGCCCTTATGTGAGCAACACCCTGAAACATATAAATTCCAAGTGTGTTTCACTGAAACCAGTCTCCCAATTTGCGGTTTTCCCATGCGGACACGGTTCTCAGCCTCAGAAGCCGTCGCACAACAAGGTTGCCATACACCTTGTTCGATGGCGTCTTCACTCTCACATTGATGTACTCAGCCGTCCCACAACGCGAACAAGCGAATGGTGGAGCATTACACCCGTTACGCCAAGGCCTTCTCAGTCTGCATCCAAAACTTCGATATTCAGATCGGTAAACACCTGATTGACGCGCCGTTGATAGGTTACAACTTCCTGTGCCAGCCACGCTTGGAACAAGCGCTCTGCTTCTGTGAGCTCTCTTTTTTTCAGCCGGCAAATCCAGTATCGCTCCCTACTTCGCAATCCCAGCTTGAACGGAGCAACGAGCCGGCCCTCTGCTATCGCGCCAAGGCACATGAAGCTATCGCCAATCGTGACGCCTGAGCCCGCCAGTGCTGCTGAAAGGCACAGTGAGGTTTCATTGTAACTGGTCCGCCTTGTTCCCTGGCCAGGATCGGGAATCTTTGCTCTTCGAAACCACGTTTCCCAAGGGTTGTAGTTGCTATCAATCAGAAAATGCGTTGTGGGCGCCAGAGTCCCGTCAGACACATGCGCTGCCGAGTACTCCTGGGTGCACAAGGGAAGGTCAATCCATTCGCAGAGTTCCTCCTCTTCGAGAACCTCTGACGCGAATGCTCCTGCGGGACCGTAGAAAATCCGGAAACTGAAATCCTCATCCATGCGCAGAAAGCCGTTACGCTCGGCGCTGACTTCGACCAGAATACCGGGATTCTGAATCAGGAAACCACCGACCCGTTCAGCGAGCCATGACGTTGCAAAATCCCGATCCACCAGAACGTGAATTGCATTTGACCGCGCGCGCCTCTCGGTGATGCGTTGTGCTGTCGTGTTAATGAGGTCGAAGCCCTGTTTCAGGCCTGCGGCCAGTTGCCTTCCCTCTTCCGTCAACACAACCTTTGGCCGTGACCGCACAACAAGCTGGCAGCACAGGTGTTGTTCCAGGTTCTTGATCTGCTTGCTGACGGCCGGTCGCGACACGTTCAACTCTCGGGCAGCTTCGGTGAACGTACCAAACCGGGCAACGAGATCAAATGCACGTAGGGAGGTCAATGAGTACATCTTGCAACAATCAATGGTAACTTTAGATTACCTCATCGTACTATTTGTCGCTTTGCGAAGCAACCAGCTTCTCCTAGGCTCAAGGACAACTTCCAGAAAGCGGGTCTCACGCTTCTGAGGGTGTTTAATCTACGAGAGGATCGACGGATGTCATTGCCAATAAGATTTGCTGCGAAAGGTCCAGAGGGTTGGGCATCTGCCGAAGATGTTGCATTGGAAACGGCCAAACTGATTGACGGCAAGCCGATGGGCCGGGATCACATTTACTTCCAGAGGGAAACCCCAAGTTTCCGTTCAGGTATCTGGCGCTCGTCACCTTACACCGAATTTTATGAGAACTACCCGTGTGATGAATTCATGTATGTGCTCGAAGGGTCGGTAACAATGGAGAGTGACGGCTTCTCGGAGACCTATTCGAAGGGTGACGCATTTCTCGTTCCGAAAGGCTTCCGGGGCTACTGGAAGCAAACCGAGCCAATGTTGAAATTCTACGTGATCATCGACTGAGAAGGCTGCGTTTTACACCATGTCAGATATCCCCAAAAACACCCAGGATCTCGGCACCTACGACTATGTGGTTGTCGGTGCCGGTTCCGCAGGTTGCATCATTGCCAACCGCCTCGGAGAAGATCGGAATTTGCGCATTCTGGTTCTGGAAGCCGGAGGCAATGACAATTCCATTTTCGTCAAGATGCCGTCGGCTTTCTCCATCCCGATGAACACAAAACGGTTCAACTGGGGGATGAAGACCGAGCCGGAGCCCGGTCTGAACGGCCGGGTGATGAACCTGCCGCGCGGAAAGGGACTTGGCGGGTCTTCGTCCATCAATGGAATGTGCTACGTGCGCGGCAATCCGATGGACTACGAATTGTGGTCCGCTCTCGGTGCCGACGGCTGGAACTGGGCCAATGTGCTGCCCTACTTCCAGAAGCTTGAAAACGTACGGGATGGCGGTGCAACTCGCGGCACTGACGGGCCGATTTCGGTGACCCGTGGAACGGAGGCAAATCCGCTTTATCACGCCTTCGTGGAAGCGGGACAGCAGGCGGGTTACGCCCGAAGCCCAAACATGAATGATGGCCAGCATGAGGGCTTCGGCCCGATGGAGATGAACGTCGGCCATGGAGAGCGGTCAAGCACTGCGGTTGGCTATCTGCGCCCGGCCGTGAAGCGGGGCAATGTGCGTGTGATTTCGCATGCACTCGTTGATCGAATCGTTTTCGAAGGCAAGCAGGCAACTGGTGTGCTTTTTTCGTGCAACGGAAAAGCGATGTTTGCCCGGTCTGGTCGGAATGTCGTTCTCTGTGCCGGCTCGATCATGTCGCCAACCATCCTCAAACGGTCCGGTATCGGACCAGCCGACGAGTTGCGGGCGCATGGCATTGATGTCGTGGCGGACCGCGCCGAAGTCGGCGCCAACCTGATGGACCATCTCGAGATCTACCTGCAACAGGAATGCACGCAGAACGTCTCGCTCTATTCGAAGATGAATCCCTTCGGAAAGGCGATGATCGGTGCTCGCTGGTTGCTTACAAAGTCCGGGCTGGGGGCCACAAACCATTTTGAAACTGGTGGCCATATCCGCAGCCGCGCAGGCATCGTTTACCCGGATATTCAGTATCATTTTCTGCCGCTGGCGGTTTCCTACGACGGCACGACAATGGCAGATGGGCACGGCTTCCAGGTTCATGTGGGAACAAAGCGCTCGAAGAGCCGCGGGACGGTCAAATTGCGCTCTGCATTAACGCAAGACTTGCCGAAAGTGCAGTTCAACTACATGACGCACCCCGACGACTGGTTGGAGATGCGCGCCTGCATCCGGTTGACGCGCGAGATCTTCGCCCAGCCCGCGATGGATCCCTACCGGGGACGGGAGCTTGCGCCGGGCGAGGATTGCCTAAGTGACGAAAGTCTCGACCAGTTCATCATCGATAAAGTTGAGAGCGCCTACCATCCTTGCGGAACCTGTCGCATGGGATGCGACGAAAGCGCAGTCGTCGATTCCGAGACAATGAAGGTGCGTGGTGTCAGCGGTCTGTGCGTGGTCGACAGCTCCGTCATGCCGCAGGCGACGGCGGGCGACCTTAACGCGCCGACGATGATGCTGGCGGAACGCTCGGCAGACCTGATCCGCGGACGTGATTTGGCCACCGCTGCAGAAGCGCCGCTTCTGGCTGATCCGGAATGGGAAACACGGCAAAGATCACAACACATCAGCTGCGACTATTCTTCAAACCGCGAAGCTTTGCACGCGGCCCTCATAATGAATGCAAAGACAGAAACACCAACCAGGAGTGCCTCATGAAGCGCTACATGAAAAATGGAGTTTTCGCTCTTACCCTTTTGTCGGTGGGAAGTTTTGCCTCGATTGCAGTGGCCGAAGTCGAGTCGGAAAAGCCTATCAAGATTGCTATCAATGAATGGACTGGTCAGCATCTTTCCGCGAACATCGCAGCTGAGCTTTTGAAAAAGATGGGCTACCAGGTCCAGCTGGTCACGGCTGGCGGTTTGCCACAATTCACAGCGATGGCTCAGAACGAATTGGATCTCAATCCCGAAGTTTGGGATAATTCGGTGACGGATATCTACACAGATGGTCTTGCGTCGGGAAAGCTTGTCAACCTGGGTGATTTGGGCCTGGAACCACAGGATGGGTGGATATACCCTCCTTATATGGCTGAGAAATGCCCTGGCCTGCCTGATTATCAGGCACTCTACGATTGTGCCGAGGCTTTCGCCACCGCTGAAACCTTTCCGAACGGACGTCTGGTCTCTTATCCTGCCGACTGGGGGACCCGATCAGCCTCGGTCATCAAGGCAATCGATTTGCCATTCACCGCGGTGCCCGGCGGCTCCGAAGGTGCAATGATGGCGGAACTCAAGAGCGCCATTGCTTCTGAGGAACCTATCCTGATGATGATGTGGCAACCCCACTGGGTGTTCGCTGAATTCGAGCTGGAGTCGGTGGTGTGGAACCCCATAGAAGGTGAATGCGTCGAAGAAACCCAAGTGCGCGAGACCGCTTGCGGGTTTGCACAGGCTTCAGTCAACAAGATCGTGTCGAGTCAGATGCCCGTCACATGGCCGGGCGCAGCAGCCTTTGTCGAGAAGTTCACCCTGACGAACGAAGAGCAAAATGCGATGATCTTCGAGGTCGATCAGGGCGGACGCGCCCTGGACGAGGTGGTTCAGGAATGGATCGACACCAACGAGGCCAAATGGTCAGAATGGATCAAGTAAAAGCCAACCGAGACCCGGCAAACCTGCCGGGTCTCGACCCTTGTAAACTCGGAGAAACATTGTGCTTGCGAATGAAGCGGATCGCACTGCGGCCGAAGTAAAGGTGTCCTGCCGGAACCTGTGGAAGGTTTTCGGTCCGAACCCCGATTCTTACTTCGAAAAGCCAGGGGGCGAGATCGCTGTCGATGCCCTCGCGGCGCGGATGCGTGACGAGGACCATTTGCCTGCCGTAATCGATGTCAGCTTCGACGTCCATGTCGGCGAGATATTCGTCATTATGGGCCTCTCCGGATCGGGCAAATCCACCGTCGTCCGCTGCCTGTCGCGGCTGATCGACGCCTCTCACGGACAGGTCCTGCTTGACGGTGATGATCTTCTGAGCATGAGCCCGAAAGAATTGATCGAGGTCCGGCGCCACAAGATGGGAATGGTGTTCCAGAATTTTGGACTGCTGCCGCATCTCACTGTCCTGGAAAACGTAGCCTTCCCCCTGCGGCTTCAGAAGTTGTCGCTGGCGGAGCAGCAGGAAAAGGCGCAGCGCGTCATCGAGCTTGTTGGGCTCACGGGGCGTGAGCAAAGCTTTCCAGGCCAGCTTTCCGGCGGCCAACAACAGCGGGTCGGCATTGCGCGGTCGCTGGCTGTCGAACCTGACCTCTGGCTGCTGGATGAGCCGTTTTCTGCACTCGACCCGCTGATCCGACGTCAGATGCAGGATGAATTCCTGCGCATCCAGCGGGTTCTTCAAAAATCCATCGTCTTCATTACGCATGACTTTCTCGAAGCGTTGCGGATCGCTGATCGCATGGCGATCATGCGGGCGGGTAAGATCGTGCAGATTGGCACTCCGGAAGAATTGATCCTGAACCCGGTGGATGACTATGTCGCCCAGTTCGCCAGCGAAGTGCCGCGGATCCGCGTGCTGCGTGCGGGGGAATGCACAGTGGAAATGACTGGCGACACCTCCGGGATGCAGCGGGTATCAAGCCGGACCACGGCAGAGAACCTGGTGAGCATCCTGTCCAGCCAGCCTGAGGGGATCGTCGTGGAAGACCCGACGGGGGTAGAACTGGGTATTGTTACCCCCGCCTCCTTTATCCGGGCGCTCGCTTCGGTGGAACGTAAGCGATACAATGACGCTGAATAGACTGAAAAGTACCAAGCTGTCCGCAGATCCTCACGTTGGCGCGCAACGTAGCCGGGGCTGGTTGCTCGTCGTCTTGTTGGCCTTTGGCTGCATCCTCGTGCAGGATCGCGTCGATTGGGTTGCTCACTATCCTGACCGTCTCATGTTGCCGATAGACAGTGCCTTGAACGCAGTTATGGATTGGGTGATCGCCAATTTCGAGCCGTTCTTCAAGGCCATAACCGTGCTTCTGTCTGCTCCGATGGAATGGATTCGCGCGCTGCTTCACGTCCTGCCGTGGAGTGTGTTTACCTTTGTCATGGCAGCCATGGCCTTTCGCGCGCGCGGTGCGGGACTGGCGGCATTTACCGCCCTGAGCCTTGTCTATGTGCAGACTGTGGACCTCTGGTTCGAAGCGATGAACTCCTTTGCGCTAGTGTTCATCTCAGTGCCGCTGGCAGTTCTGATTGGATTCGGTCTGGGCGTCTGGGGCTTTGTGTCTCCGCGAGCTCAACGCGCCATTTATCCCATGCTTGATATTGCACAAACAATTCCGGCCTTTGCCTATCTCTTGCCGATTCTGCTCTTGTTCGGGTTTGGTCCGGTTGTCGGACTCGTGGCCTCTATCCTTTTTGCGTTCCCCCCAATGGTGCGCAATACCATCCTGGGGCTGGAACGGGTCCCCTCCGATATCATTGAGGCAGGACTGATGTCGGGTGCAACATCGTTTCAGTCGTTTCGACAGGTTCGGCTTCCGTCCGCGCTTCGCCAAATACTGATCGGTGTCAACCAGACCACGATGGCCTCACTGAGCATGGTGATTGTCGCCTCGATTATCGGCGGCACCGCGGATATCGGTTGGGAGGTGCTGTCGACCATGCGCAAGGCGCAGTTCGGCGAAAGCCTCGTAGCAGGCATTGTCATTGCATTGATGGCCATGATCCTTGACAGGATCACGTTCGGATTTGCCGAACGCGAAGGGGCGACCACCATTGTGAAGAGCAGTATGCAGCGCTACGGATTTTCCCTGACCGTCATCGGAATTGTTCTTGCCCTGATGGCCCTGCAGACTGTTTTCCCGATTTTGGCTCACTGGCCGAACGGCTGGCACTTGGACTTGGTAAGCCCGCTCGATGAGGCAATAAATTGGTTCGTTGTCAATTTCAAACCGGCGCTCGACGGTGTCAAGAACGCCAGTCTGTTCGTGGTGATGCTGCCGCTCAAGCTGGGTTTTGATACTGCTATAAGCCCTTTTACTTGGGGGTTCAAACTACAGCCTTGGCATGTGGCCGGATATTGCATCCTCATCGGCGCTGCAACCTTCGCAGCATGGCGTGTGCGGCGGACAGCTTTGGCCGTCTGGATCGTCGTCCTGTCGCTGGTTTTCTATGTGGGCCTTACCGACATGCCTTGGCCCGCGTTGTTGGCGATCCTGACCTATTTCGGCTTTTGCCTCGGTGGCTTTCCCCTGGCTATCGGTACCGCGCTTGCGACGGGCTTTCTTCTGGTCTCCGGGTCCTGGGACAAAGCGATGCTCTCGCTCTATCTGTGCTCGCTGTCAGTTCTTGCCGCGTTTGCTATCGGTTCTGCGCTCGGGATTGTCGCTGCACAGAACGATTGGTTTTCAAAGGTCATGCGCCCGGTCAACGACACGCTACAGACGATGCCGCCTTTTGTTTTGCTGATTCCAATCGTGATGCTGTTCAAGATTGGCGAGTTTACGGCCCTGTTTGCCATTGTGTTTTACGCGCTCGTGCCTGCATTCCGGTACACCGAACACGGCATAAGACAAGTTTCAACCGATGCCGTGGAGGCGGCGACGAGTCTCGGGGCAACGCCGAGCCAGTTGCTCTTCTTGGTCAAGCTGCCGCTGGCGCTGCCCAACATCATGCTCGGGCTCAATCAATCGATCATGGCTGGCATCGCGATGCTGGTGATTGCAGCACTGGTTGGCACGACCGGACTTGGCCAGGAGGTCTATATCGGTCTCAGCTCCGGCAATTTCGGGCAAGGGTTCGTCGCCGGGATCGGAATGGCCATCATCGCCATGACCGCGGATCGCTTCTGCCAGGCCTGGCAACGCAACTATCAGAAAAATTTGACGAAAGGGTAGAGCATGAAACTGGTTTATTCCGACGATCATCGCGAACATGCGGGCGCAAAGGAGATGCGGTACGATCAGATGATTCCGATGTCCGAAAGCCCAGAGCGCATGGACATCATCATGGAAGCGCTCGCCAAGGCCGGGTTCAAGGATGTGGTGCCGCCGCAAGCCCATGGGTTGGAGGTCGCGCACCAGATACACGATCCGGCCTTCATCAGTTTTCTGCAACGCTGCTACCCGCTTTGGGAACAGGAATTTGGTCCCGGCGGGTTCGCCACTGCCTATACTTTCGGAATGCGCTCAATGGGCCAGTCGCCCAACGCTTCGGTTCATTCGATGCTGAGTTGCTATACTTTTGACGTCTGTGTTCCGTTCGTGAAAGGCACCTGGACCGCAATAAATTCGGCCAAGGATGTCGCGCTGACAGGAGCCGGTTTGATTCAGAGCGGCGAGCAGGCAGTGTTCTCGCTTTGCCGTCCGCCAGGGCACCATGCTTCGCAGGATCTGGCGGGAGGGTATTGCTACATGAACAATGCCGCGATTGCGGCGCAGGCCCATCTCAACGCCGGCAGCAAGCGAGTGGCCATCCTCGATATCGATTATCACCACGGCAACGGCACCCAGACGATTTTTTATCAGCGCTCGGATGTATTCTTTGCGTCGCTTCATTGCCGGCCCGAAGATGAATATCCGTTTCTTCTGGGCTACGCGACCGAAGTCGGAGAAGGGGATGGCAAAGGCTACAACCTTAATCTGCCAATGCCGCGCGGCACCGACTATTCTGTATGGGAGCAAGCCCTTCAGACCGCCCTTCAACGCATTGAAGCCTATAATCCCGATGTGCTCGTTGTGTCGCTTGGGGTTGATACCTTTGCCGACGACCCAGTGGGTGGGTTCATGCTGCGAAGCCTGGATTTCACAGATATCGGCAATAAAATCCGGACGCTGAACCGCCCAACGCAGTTCGTAATGGAAGGTGGATATTCGATGAGCGAACTTGGCACGAATGTCGCCAATATTATTTGTGGATACTCCACAAAAGTTTTGGAAGTATTGCCTGAACGCGGCTGAGCGGCGTGGCGGATTGAGATGCGCCTTTGGCCGAATGCCAGCCGAACGTGCGAACTTTGCTCATGCTGCCCAGGGTCCAATGGTGATTGAAACAATCGCACTTTGTCACGCACTGGATACATGGACCTGTCGCGGGTTGATGCCGCTCCTTTGATAGCATTTACTGCAACAAAGGAGACAAACTATGGGACTGAAGCGGACGGACGAATTTCGCAAGGATGGATCGTGTCCCTTTGCGTGGTGTAGCTGGATTTCATAGCCATCGGTGATTTCCGGTAGGGTCAGAATACGATACCGTGACTGAGGAGAACAACGGCAACATTCTCAGGTTTGTCGGCGGGAGCGAGACGCCTGAAGCGAATTTTGGCCGCACACAGATCAGCGGCATTCTCGAAGTGGCCGTGGCTGGTTTGACACCGGAGCTGCGGCTGCCGTTCCTGCTGCATGAGGTCGAGGGAATGAAGATTCGCGATATTGCCCGCGATCTGTCGCTCAATTCGATTACCGTCAAAACCCGCCTGTTTCGCGCCCGCCGGCAGTTGCGTGCGGCGCTGGAAGAGCGCTTGCAGGGTGGGTTTGGTAGCATCTTTCCGTTCGATGGAGCCCGTTGTGCGCATATGGCCGACACGGTTGTCGCACGCCTTGTTTCAAAGGGTGAGTTGTAGAAACCACGTCAGCTGATTTGATCTTCCGGCGATGGTTTAGTTCTTTGACTTGTCCCTCGGTGAAATCGGCGTTGCATTCGGGAGCAGCACCCGCGCGGCAGCGCCTTCGAGGTCCTCATACTGGTTTGTGTGCAGGCTCCACAGAAAGGCGGCCAGCGCCACGCCGCCGAGGCTGATCGAGATCGGGATCAGGAACAGGTAATTCATTCGGCCAACTCCTCGGGGCGCAACGCCACCCATGCGTGCCAGGTACCGTGCCCGAGCAGAGGGAATATGACGATCATGCTCAGCAGTCCCGTCACCGCGCACATGGCAAAGCCAAAGGCGACGATCACGCCCCAGGGCAGCACCACGCGCAGATTGTGGGTGGTGAGCGCGAATGACGTGCCCAGTGCGGTCAGCGCATCGGTGCGGCGGTCAAGCAGCATCGGTATTGAGAACAGGCTGATTGCCATGGCGAAGGCGGCGAACATGCCGCCGACTGCCGATCCGGTCAGGACCAGCGCCCAGCCGCGCGGCGTGGTGAAAAGCTGGCTCAGGATATGGTCAAAGCCGGGAAACGGCAGCAACCCGAAAAACAGGGCGTAAAGCAGATCAGCCGCGCGAAGCCACACCATTACCAGGAGGCACAGCATCAGGCCGGCGAAAGCCAGTTGCGCGCCGGAACGCGGACGCACCAGCAGCATGTCGGCAAGGCTGATCTTCTCGCCGCGCTGCAACTTGCGGCTCTTTTCGTAAAGCCCGATGGCGACAAGCGGGCCGATCACCAGAAATCCGGACAGCGCGGGAAAAATCATCCACATGAGATTGGCAAGCGCCAATCCCCAGATCACCAGCACCGACAGGGCAAAACTGGCCAGGCCGTAGATCAGGCTCTGCAGCGGGTTGTGGCGGAAATCAGCCCAGCCGGCGGCGAGCCATGACAGCGCCGCCGTGGCGGGCAAATGCCGGGCATAGCCACGGTCGGGGCGAACCGGAGGTTGGACAGCGGGAAGGGGTTCAAGCATGGCAACCTCGTTCAACAGCCTGCGGCAGCGGCAGGTTTGGCCGGAGTGACGGGAACGCAACCGGGGTGGGAGCCGGTGGCGAGCGAAACGAACTGCCAGTTCGCCGCGATCACCACTGCGATTGCCGCGGCGGCGGCCAGTCCGGCAAGCAGGCGTGGCGACAGCGTCATTGTGGTGTCCCCGGCATGGCCTCGACATAAAGCGCAAGCATGCGGATGTCGGCGGTGGACAGGCGGTTCTGCCAGGTCGGCATGTGGCCCTGGCGTCCGTTCATCAGCGTCTGCCAGATGCTTCCCGCATCGCCACCATAGATCCAGGCGGCATCGGTGAGGTCTGGAGCGCCGGTGCCTTCAACGCCACGGGCGTCTTCGCCGTGGCAGGCCGCACAGTTTTCCTGAAACAGCACTGCTGCTTCTGACGGGTCGTCGGCAATGACGCCGTTCGAAAGCGTCTGGACATAAGCCGTCATCATGCGGATCTGGTCGCGCTCGAGCATCTGGTCGCGGCCGAAAGCGGGCATCTGGGCAAAGCGGCTGTCGGGGTGGGCGCTGTTGATGCCGACGGTGATGGTCTCGGCAATATCTTCAGCCGTGCCGCCCCATATCCAGCTGGTGTCGGCAAGGCGCGGAAATCCCGGGCCGCCGATGCCGTTCTTACCGTGGCAGGCCTCACAGTTCTGGCCGAAAATCGGTGCGGCGGTGTCCAGCGCACGGGCCATCAGTTCCGGATCGGCGCGGATGGTGTCAAAATCCAGTGTGGTCATCTGCGCCATCCAGTCGGCCCGCGCGGTGTTTGCGGCGGCGATATCAGCGGCCAGGTCGGTCTTCTGATCGATCCCGAGCACACCTTTGGTAAAAGTGCGTCCGAGCGGCCATGTCGGCAGCAGGATCCATCCGATCAGGGCCGCAAGGTGGGTGACGATAATGAAGATTATCACCGCGCGCGGAATCGGCGAGTTGAGTTCCTTGATGCCGTTCCAGTCGTGCCCGGTGGTGGTGTAGCCGGTGACCGGATCACGTTCTATTTTTGACATGGCTGATCCTCCGGTTCGAGAACCGAGCGTGCGGCATGGTCCGCCAGGGCTTTGCTGGAGGGACGATAGGTGTGGATCACCACGATGATGAAGAACCCCATCAGGTAAAACAGGCCGAAGGATTTGGCGATCATCACCAGCAGGTCATGGCTCAGGGACATCACTCGGCCTCCTTCTGGTCGGAGGTGTAAGCGGCCTGGGTCATCTGGCCGAGAATCTGCAGGTAGGAAATCAGCGCATCCAGTTCGGTCACAGTCTTCTGGTTCGAGAACCGCCGCATGTTCGTCGCCTCTCCATAGCGTTCGGCAACCTCGCTGGCCGCGTCACTGTCAGGGCTGGCCTGCGCCAGGGCGTCGTTGGACGCATTCTCGATCATGGCGTCGGTATAGGGCACGCCCAGCGTTTTGAGCGCGGCCAGATGTGCGCCCAGATCGGAGACATTGAGCCCGGTTTGGCCCAGCCACGGATAGGCAGGCATGATCGAGCTTGGCACCACGTCGCGTGGATTGTTGAGGTGCGCGACATGCCACTCGTCGGAGTATTTGCCTCCCAGCCGCGCGATGTCCGGGCCGGTTCGCTTCGAACCCCACAGCATCGGATGGTCATATTGCGATTCCGCCGCCAGCGAGTAGGGGCCGTAACGTTCGACCTCGTCACGCAGGGTGCGGATCATCTGGCTGTGGCAGGCATAGCAGCCTTCGCGGATGTAGATGTTGCGTCCGGCCAGTTCGAGCGGGGTATAGACCCGCATGTCCGGCGTGGTCTCCACCGTCTGGTCGATGGTGAACAGCGGCGCAATCTCGACAAGACCACCGACGCTGGCGGCAGCGATGATGCCGACCACCAGCCAGATGGATTTCTTTTCGAGATTGTAGTGGGCTTTGAACAGAGACATGGGTTCACTCCGCTCCCTGCAATGCGAATGGACGATCAGGTGCCTCGCCACGAACACCGCGGACCGTCAGCCAGATATTGACAGCCCCCACACAGATGCCAGCCAGGAACAGCACGCCGCCGAGGAAGCGGGCAATGTAATAGGGGCGCATCGCATCGATGCTTTCGATGAAGGAATAGTTGAGGGTTCCCGCCGCATTGTAGGTGCGCCACATCAGGCCTTGGGTGATGCCGGCGTTCCACAACGAAAACACGTAGGTGAGCAGTCCGGCAAGGGCGAGCCAGAAATGCCATTCGATGAGACGCGCGGAATACATTGCCTTGCGTCCCCAGATCAGCGGCACGGTCGAATAGAAGGCGCCGAAGGTGACCATCGCCAGCCAGCCAAGCGCGCCGGAATGGACATGACCGACGGTCCAGTCGGTGTAATGCGACAGCGCATTGACCGGCCGGATTGCCATGAACGAACCCTCGAAAGTCGACAGTCCGTAAAACACCGCCGCCACGAACATGAAACGCAATGTGGCATCGTCGCGGACCCGTCCCCACGCGCCGTTCAGTGTGGCGATGGCATTGCCTGCCGAGGCCCAGCTGGGCACCAGCAGCATGATTGAAAAGGTCATGCCCAGCGTCTGCACCCAGTGCGGCAGCGCGGTGTAGTGCAGGTGGTGCGAGCCGACCCAAAGATAGAAGAAGGTGATACCCCAGAAGCTGAGGATCGACAGCCGGTAGGAATAGATTGGCCGCTGCGATCTGACCGGCAGATAGTAGTAGAGCATCCCCAGGAATCCCGAGGTCATGAAGAAGGCGACGGCGTTGTGGCCGTACCACCACTGCACCATCGCGTCCTGGACGCCGGAGAAAGCCGGGTAGCTCTTGGTGCCGGCAAAGCTCACCGGCAGGGCGAAGCCGTTGACGATGTGCAGCACGGCCACCACGACGATGAAGGCAAGATAATACCAGTTGGCCACATAGATGTGCGGCTCGGCCCGGCGCGCCAGGGTGCGCAGATAAAGCACCAGATAGGCAACCCAGACCACCACCAGCCATAGATCGGCATACCATTCGGGCTCGGCATATTCCTTGGACTGGGTGACACCCATCATGTAGCCGGTGACCGCCCAGACCAGAAACAGGTTGTAGCCCACCAGCACGAACCAGGGGCTGAGCTGGTCGGCAAGCCGGGTGCGGCTGGTGCGCTGCATGACATGGAACGAGGTGGCGATCAGGGCATTGCCGCCAAAAGCGAAGATCACCCCTGTGGTATGCACCGGACGGATACGTCCGTAGCTCATCCAGGCCTGGCCAAAGGTGGCGTCGGGCCAAACCATCAAGGCGGCGACCCAAAGGCCGATGCCCATGGCAAACAGGCCCCAGATCATGGACAGAACAATGCCGACCTTGGTCGGGTCATCGTAATATTGCTGCAGCCTGCCCGGGTTTGCCTGCGGTTTTTCCAGCACGCTGGCCACGGCAATGAACAGCCCCGCGCCGAGTGCCAGCGCCATGAACCCGTGCACCGCCATCGGACCTTGCCTTGCCGCGACCGCCATCGTCAAACCCAGCAGTGCCAGAAGTCCGGCGAGGACAGCGGCCCACTGACGTTCTGTTCGGGACAAGTGTGCAATCATCGGAATATCCTTGTCAGGCAATGTGGGTCGGCGCGCATAGGGGTGTCGTGGTTGACTTGATCCCGGTGGAACTCAAATCCGGACGGGTCGGTGTCTGCCTCGGCGTGCAGAGACCCGAACCGCAAAGAAAGTCCGTCGAATCGGGTCTCTTAATTAATAGGTATTTAAAATACCTATTATCATGATTGCCCCCTGATGCAAGCCTCCGATCACTGGTATTCCCCGTTCTCGGGGGGCTGGCAAAACAGTTCCGACGGTCACGCTCGACCCCGGCCAAATTGCGGGCAGGCTTCATGTGCATGGATTTGACCCTCCCGATGGAGTGGCTTGGGATGACAGCTGGCTCAGAAGGTGGATGGACAGCGCAACAAGGCCGGCCATCTTGATGATTTCCATGGCGATATAAACAACATGATGCCAGTCAGCAGGCGTCGGCGTTCCCGAGATGATCGCTTCCACCCGCGCATCAAGGATCGGCAAGAGCCAGAATGACTCCGCAATCAGGATCGCAACAATCGCCGCCCCGAGAAGCCCGGATAGTGGTCTGCGTTTGCAGGCAAGAACGGAAAGCATCAGCAGTGCCGCGGTGCCCCATTCGATCCTCGAAAACAGCGAGAAGGTGGCCCTGCCGATTTCGAGTGCGACCGGCAGACTGAGCGATGGGGCCTCGAATTTCACCGGCGTGGCGATGAAGGAAACACCGAGAAGCATGCCGAGCCAGATGATCGCGATGAAGGCGGCGAGCGCTTCGGGCAACTTTGTGGCGGTGCGACGGTTCATGTCAGGGGGCCTGTCTGCGGGGCTTGTTGGTCATGCGGCTTGCGGAACCATCATCCGCCCGGCCTGTGCATTGCCTGTGGCAGTGGAGCGGCGCCATAATCGACAATGGACCGTCGCAGGACCTCTCCCGCTTCGGTGACCTGCAAACGGACGCGGCGCCCCTGGTAGAAGAAGCTCAAACGATAGGTGCCGGCATCGTCGCCGACACCGGTTTCACACAGGCTGGTGAGCGCGCCGTCACGCATCAGTTTCGGGACATCTTCCGGCGCGACTTTGAGGAGGGGACCGATAAGCGTTGCATCGATGACAATGCCGCCATCTCCAATTTCGATTGTCATGTCATCCCGCCTCTCTTGAAACATTGGAACCAACCGGCGGCGCGCGGCGGGCCAGACGGTGAAGCAGCGCGTTGAGCCTGCTCCATCCGCGTGGGTCGGAGTGACGCAAGCCCGCGCAGGCCTGCCCCGCAAGCCGGCAGGCTGCGTCGACCTGCCCGGCAGAAGCCAGAGCCTCAAGGCTGGTCACCAGAAGCCGGACCAGCCCGTCGTGATCGAGCGGCTGGCCGGAAGACGGTGCGGATAGGCCGCTGCGTGGCGTATCGATTTTGCTCATCAGTAAATCCCCAGATGCTGTCTGGCCTCGGGGCTCATCATGTCCGGTTCCCACCGCGGCTCGTAGGTCAGCTCCACCTGCACCAGTTTGACGCCTTCGACCGCTTCGGCGCGATCCTGAACGCCCTGCTTGAGATAGTTCGTAGCCGGGCATCCGGGCGTTGTCGTGGTCATGGCAACTGTCGTCATACCGTCAGCGTCAATCACGACATCATAGATCAGGCCGAGATCGACAATGTTGTAGCCAAGTTCGGGGTCGATGACCTCGCGCAGGGATGTCATGATCTGATCGACAAATTCGCTGGTCTCGCCGTCATCTCCCGCCGGCGTTCTTCGCGCCGGGCGCATCACCGGGGCATTCGACATGAAATGTTCCATGATCGTGCCAAGCAATGCCGGCTTGAGGTGCTGCCAGTCGCCGCTGGTCTTGGTGATGAGGATGTAGTCGTAACCGAACGCAATTGCCGCCACCCCCGGAATGCCGAACAGACGCTGGGCCAGCGGCGATGCCGAGGCCTTGTCGGTATTGTCGAACTCGATCGTTCCGGAAACATACACCTCTTTACCGGGAAAGAACTTCATTTTCGACGTATCGGGCATTGGTTCGGTCTGGATGAACATTGCTCATACCTCCATGAGGGCGGGAACGCCGGCGCTGCTATGCCACCGGTTCGCTGTTGCCGGCGACGCGGACCAGGATCTTGTAGGTTGTACCGTCGGGCTCGAAACCGCCCTGCCACTGATGTCCGCGCTTTTGAAGTTCCGGAATCAGGAACATCGGTTCGCGGCACAACAGCGCGGACAGCACCTGGCCATGCTGCATGGCCTCGATTGCAGCCAGGATCCGCACCATCGGCTCGGGCGGATCGAGTTCCCGATTGTCGAGATGCTGATCAGGCGCGGGCCATTCCGACGTACCATCTGGCGCGATGGGGGTCGGGGCGGCGGCCGCCAGGGCGGTAAATTCCTCGCTCCGTGCGGGCGAGAACAACACCTCCCACTCGCCACCATCCAGTTCCGTTGCTTCATGGGTGAAGCCCTTTGATCCCATCATATGAAACAGCGGTACCGGCTGGAACGTCGCCAGCAGGCGCAAGCCCTGGTCAGGGCCGAGCGCGTTCACCGCCTGCATGATGAGTTCGAAGGGTTCTCCGCCGTCTCGCAGGATCGGGCGAACGTCGAGATCGACAAATGAAATGGTCATGGGTTTACTCCTTTGCGTTCAAATCGAGGGTGGACGGGAGAGCAGCAGATGCGGTCTTGGCACAGCAACCGGCCCGGCGGGTCGCGCCGCCACGTCCGAGAGAAGTCTGGATCGGGTGAGTTCGCTGACGATCCCGATCGTGGCTATGAGCATCAGCGCGGCGGTGATGCGGAACGCGGTCGCCTGAGCGAACAGAAGTGCTGCCGTGCCGAGCCAAACGCCAAGGAAATAAAGCTGGAACCACTTACGGGCACGGTTCTCGACCACAAGATCCTGCACCCTGGGCGCCGCCATCTTGCCCAGCACTGGGCCGTAGCACTCGAGCCATGTCAGAAACGCCACGATCTTGTAGAGTTTGGCCAGGCCCAGGCCCGACAACCATCCGAAAGTCAGAAGAAACACCACCGCGCCAACGCCGTCTTCGAACCGACCAAGTGCGGACAGCCCGATTGCCAAGATAATGGCCACGGCGAGCGAGATGAGCGCATAAATCGCCATGCGGCTGTTGAGCTCGATGGTGCGGCGTTTGCGGGCGCGATAGAGATGCAGAATGTCGGCGCCGTACAAGGCAAGCGAAACCAGCCAGAGGATGCTGCCGGCAAGAAGCGGGATGAACAGGCTGGCCCCGTTCAGAACCGCAGCGAGCCCGACCGCCACGACAATTGCCAATGCGCTGATAGCGCAAGCCAGGACCAGTTTCGGCCGCGCGCCTTCGAGTTCCGGGGCGAGCATGAACATGGCAAGCAGCCGGTAGCTCACGCCGACGGCGGTCAATGTCAGCCATCCGCCGATACCGGCCGCAACATGCAATGGAAGCGCGGCGCCGACGATGACAAGCAGGGGTTCGGAGGTGGTCTGCTGGCCCAGAACGAGAGCGAAGATCACGCCCAATGCCACGGTCAGCACAAGCGAGACCAGTCCTGCGGCGACGAAGCGCGCCGGCAGCGGCAGCGGCCTGGCCGGCCACAATGTGCACCCGAGGTTCCACACTGCCAGCGCGAATCCGGTGCTTAAAACGGCTCCGGCTGCCGGCAGCAGCGACGGCAGATCCGACAACCCGCCGGCAAGTTGCCAAAATCCGGCAAGCAGCAGCCCGAGGCCTGCCAGGACAAGCAGCAGGGCGGGCAAGGGTAGTGTATCGCTGTACAGACGTCGCGCAATCAGCACGGGCGCGAACTGGAAAAGCGCGCCGCACATCAGCAGGCTGAGCCAGCCGATGGTGATCACGTGCACCAGAATCAGCGTCTCGGGGGCGCGCAGTCCTGCTGATGGATAGCCGAAGCCGGCCGCCATCAGGACCTCGCCGGCGATCAGCGCGGAGAGGGCGGCGAAGAAATAGGACATCGTCCAGCGGGATAGTGTGACACCTGGCATCTCATCTTCCTCCGTGATGACGCCAGGCGAACCCGGCGTCATCACGTCATCACGGCAGGCTTCAGGCGGCTTGCTCGATCTTGCCGATTTCGACGCGCCAGGCTTCGGGCCCCTGTTCGCGGTAGGTCCAGGAGAACTGGCCGGGATACTCGGCTTCGAGCTGGTAATAGAGCGGCTTGGGGTCATGGTCGTTGATCAGCTCGAACGCGCTGCCCGGCTCGAGCGCGTGGACAAGTTGGAAGATCTTCGCGTGACGTTGTGCGGGGACGAGACTGCGCAAGTCCACGGCTTCGGTTGTATCGGTCATTTCCGGTTTCCTTCTGTTCAAGAGCCATCACGACGGAGCAACGGGCGATTGCCAGACCGATGCAGACGCGGCGTTTCGCCCGTGCACGAGATCCGGGTTCAGTTGCACCCGTGGTCAAACCGAGGGGTGAAATCGCCTGCCGGTTTGACCGTGTGCAATGTTCTCATTTAAAGATGCATTGTCAATATATCTTTTATGAGCTAGATGTGTGTCGATGAATTTCCGTCACCTGTTGGCCTGCGGCCCTCTTGGAGAAACGAGACCTGACGAGTTTGTGGAGCACGCAATGAACATGATGCAATTCAAGCCTTTCGGGGCCTTTTACGACACCGGTCGTGACACGGGCTGCCGCGAAGCTGTCAGGTCCGAATTCAATCTCGGTGCGGGTGTGGGCGCAGATGACGGAGACATCATGCCGCAGCAAATGGTTCCGGATCTCGATGTGCTTGCCAGCGCACTGGTTGCTGCGTTCCGGGCGCACAGCCACATCAACAATGTGATGACGCATATTTCCGGCGCACGTTGGGATGACATCGAGCGTGCGTTGCACGTCATCCTCAATTTCGTGGCAGTTCCGTTTGGCCTGTCCCGGCTCGAAGCCAATATTCTTGATCTGATCTGTGCCGAGCGGGGTGTGACAGGGCGTATCTTCAAGCCCTATTTCGAAATGCTGCTCACACGATTGCTGCCGCCTGTGCAGGTGGCCCACCTGCAGGCCCACGTCTTGTCCCTCCATGAGGCCGCGCAAATGCGTGATGGCAGTTCTGGTCCGGCCCCGGGTGCGATCAAGACAGGAGTGGTGCGATGAGACATTTCGAATGTGGCGCCGCAAACGGCGCCTGCAGCCCGCCGGTCGCGTTTGAGGTGGATTTCGGTAGCCGGAACAGGCGCCAGCCCGAGGCGGGGCTTGATCCCTCCGAGATGGTTTTCATGGCGCTGAACACAGGTTTTTACCGCGACATGGGTGTTATTGCGATGATGCTGGAGGGATTGCGGGACGCAAGGAAAGACGAAGCGGAAGGAGCGCTGCGATGAAACATGCGGGAGACAAGCTTTATATGGCTTCCAATGGTATTGTGCAGCCCATCGGGCCGGAGACGGACGAGGAATGGGCCATCTTCATATCGCTTGTCCGCGATGAATATGATCGCCTGCACCCCGATGATACGTTTGACGACCTGAAGCGGCGCGCCCGGTTCTCAAAGGAGGATCAGGGAATCTTGCGAGACTGGATGGCGATTGCCGCCCAACGGGTCGCCGCAGCAACAGGCTGACGTGAGGACGCAACACCGAAACGCCGAAGATGCTCAAGGAGCGAAGGCATGACAAATTCCGAAGAAAAAAAGCCAGGCGCAGACAATCCACTCACCTACGAGACGCGCGACATCGATACAGACAACACGCTTCTGCCAATGCTGATCACGGGACTTGTGCTGGTGGTGCTCGGTGCAGTTGTGGTGATGATGTTCGTTTGACAGCTACGGGACAAACAGCACCTAGTGGTCTGGCCGAAACAGATGATACCCATCTGCTTCGAAAAGTCAGCCCACAAGCTATTGATCTGGAGGGGCGATTTGTCCTGACAGATGGGAACCATCTGTCAGGATCGCACCACTAGACATGTCCCCGGTCATCTCAGGCAGTGCTGTGGCGAGCCTGCGCCGTTGCGGGTATGGATCGCAACCAGTGACTGGGCCATGGTCGTGGCCTGTCAGCTGCGATATGCAATTGATCATCGATACCGGGGAATCTCATGAAGCTGACTACTTTTTCCGACTATGCATTGCGCGTGCTGATGTACGCGGGAGCCGCCGGTGATAGGCTGGTGACGATCGAGGAAACGGCCCGGGTCTACAGGATCTCACAGTCCCATCTGATGAAGGTCGTCAACGTTCTGACCAATGCCGGCTATCTGCGCGGCGTGCGCGGCCGCTCCGGCGGGTTCACGCTGGCCCGTCGTCCTGAAGAGATCAATCTGGGGGCGGTTGTCCGGGTGACGGAGACGGATTTTGCTCTTGTCGAGTGTTTCACACAGAGCAACGAGTGTCTGATCTCGAGCCGATGCCGGCTGCCCAGACTGCTCAACAAGGCATTGGCCGCCTTTATCTCCACATTCGATGACTACACGCTGGCCGACATCATGCTTTCGGAACAGGATTTTGCGCAATCGGCGCCGCCCAGGATCGCAGGTGATGCCCCGACATCGCCAGCGCGATCAGACTGATCTTCCAGCGTCGCTGCGGTCTGCCGGCTCTCGCGTCACGGTGCGGTCCCTGCGTGCCTCTGAATTAACCACGCCCGAGCTTGGATGATTGCCCCAGGGGTGCAAATCGCCGATCATGTGGGGCGGGGAATCAGCTTCATGGGTGGGCAATGAACGTGGACTATTCGGATTATCACGGTGCATCCGGCCGCGGGGCGCTGATCTGGCTCTATTCGATTCTCGCGGCATTTGTCGCGGTCCTGCTGGTTCTGCAAGTCCTGCCGCTGGTTCTGCCCATCGGGCCGATGTACTGGGACGTGCTGGTCTATTACGACGCGATCGGCCGTATCGCGCAGGGGCAATGGCCGGCGATCGATTTCTTCGTGCCGGTCGGGCCGCTTGAATATTTCCTCGCGGCATTCTCCGACTGGCTGTTTGCCGATGCGCAACCGGTGTTGCTGACCCAGTGGATCTGGCTGCCGGTGACGGTTCCGGTGATGGCGCTGATCCTGTGGGACACGGTGCGCCGCGGCTCGAAGGTCGCGCTGTGGCTGCTGGTTCCGTGGATGCTTTACACAGCGCTGCCGTTCAATGTGATCGATTTCTATCCCTATCCGGGCACCGACGCCTTCGGGATCTACAATCGTCACGGCGCCATCCTGCTCTATCTGGTGGCAGCAACCGTGCTGTTCGTGCGCGGCCCGGTGATTCAGACGATCATCCTGAGTCTGCTGGTTCTGGGACTGGCGTTTTGCAAGATCACCGCCTTTCTCGCCGCCGGTCCGATCCTGCTGTTCGGGCTGATCCTGGGCCGCATTTCGCTCGGCACCGCCATTGCGACGGCGCTGATCTGCATTGGCGTGACCGGAATTGTGGAGCTGTCGACAGGACTGGTCAGCCCCTATGTGCAGGACATCATCCTGCTAGCCTCGCAAAACACCGGCGCCTTGTTGCCGCGCTTCCTGACCGCGGCGTCACAGCATTTCAACGTCTTTGGCGCGGGCGGAATTCTGGCTGTCGTGTTGCTGATTACAGCGCTTTACGGACACAAGGCCGCGGGTGGCCGCGAAGCGGGCAACCGGATTGCCCGGGTGCTCGATGCTGACTGGTTCTGGGTCGGATTGCTTCTGGTGTGCGGGCTGTTTTACGAGACGCAGAATACCGGGGGGCAGGCTTTCCTGATGGTCTGGCCGGCGCTGCTGACGATCCTGTTGCGCCCGATTGGCGATTACGGCCGCGCCGGTGTGGCAATCCTCGTGCTGGTCGGGTTTACAGTGCTGCCCAACATCTCCACCATGCTGCACAAGGCGGCGCGGGCCGCAGCGGTGGCGCCGGGATATATCGAGCTCGACGCACCCGATCTGGGGCCGATCGGGCGGGTGTCGGCCAAGGACGTGTTCGTCGAACAGGCGGAGCGGATGCGCGGGATCTATATCGACCGGCGCGATACCTATGGGGCGATCGCCGAAACCGAGGCCTTGCCGTCCTTCATCATGTTCTCGGATCCCGATTATCAATATCTGCTGCTCAGGGAAATCCAGGCTGCAACGGTGGCGATCAAGGCGCTGGAGGCCGAGTCCGGCCGCAAGTTCGAGCGGGTATTCAATCTCGATTTCGCCAATCCGTTTCCCTACATCCTGAACATGAAAGGCGCCGACCATGTCGCGATCGGCGCGGACCCGAGCCGGGCCTTGCCCGAGCTTGACGCCAGGACGCGCGAAGCGGTCGCTCGGACCGATCTTGTGCTGGCTCCGACCTGTCCGTACCATCACGCCCGCAAGCAGCTTTTCGAGCATTACGCCTCGGCGCTGAGCGCACACACGAAGGTGACGCTGACGCCCTGTTTTGACGCCTATCTCCTTCCGGCGGCGCCGTAACCGGCTCGACCGGCGGCAATCCGGTGGACATGGCATTTGCCACCTTGACGGTTGCATCCCGGCGCAGGACAGTGGTGGCCTGAAACCAGTCCAAACGTCCGGAGTATGTGATGGTCATCGATCCGCCCTATCTGATTTTTCTTGGCGACGTGCCTGATGCGCTTGCTGCAAAGACCGGCCTGGGCATCGTCGACTGGCGACCGGAATGGTGCATCGGCCAGTTGCGGCTTGAAGGCTGCGGGGCGGATGCCAACATTCCCGACCTTTCGATCGAGGCTTCAGCGGCAGCAGGCGTCAAGACCATGGTTGTCGGCTCGGTCAATGCCGGCGGTGTGCTGCCCGCACATTGGATCAGCTCCATCGTGGCGGCGCTTGATGCCGGCCTCAATGTAGCGACGGGGCTGCACACGCGGTTGTCGTCGATCCCCGAAATCAGCGCCGCTGCCGCCAGGAGCGGGGCGAAGCTGCATGATGTGCGGTTCTCGGACCAGCGATTCGACACCGGCAAGGGCACGAGGCGTCCAGGCCTGCGCTGCCTGACCGTGGGCACGGATTGCTCGGTGGGAAAGAAATACACCGCGCTGGCGCTGGAACGCGAGATGCGGGCACGGGGCTGGGACGCCGATTTCCGCGCCACCGGGCAGACCGGCGTGTTCATCTCCGGCCGTGGGGCGGCAATTGACGCGGTGGCGGCGGATTTCATTTCCGGCGCTGTGGAATGGATCGCGCCGGCGGCCGAGCCGGATCATTGGGACCTGGTCGAGGGGCAGGGGTCTCTGTTTCATCCAAGTTTTGCCGGCGTGTCGCTGGGATTGCTGCATGGTGCGCAGGCCGATGCGTTCGTGGTTTGTCACGAGCCGACCCGGACGACGATGCGCGGGGTCAAACATGCGCTTCCGAGCATCCAGGAGGTCATCGACATGACTATCGCCTGCGGCCGGTTGACCAATCCCGCCATTGCCTGCACCGGCATTGCCGTCAACACCCAGAAGCTGGGCGAAGCCGAGGCCAGGGCGTATCTTGAAGGGCTGGCAACCGAGTATGGCGTCCCCGCCACCGACCCGATCCGTTTCGGCGTGAGCGAACTGGTCGACAGGTTGGCGGCGGTTGGCGGAAAAATGTGATCTATTGCGAAAGTATAACTTGCAACGAGGGCAAAGGCGAATAAAGTAAACGAGCGTTCATTTAATTCATGAACCAAAACCGAGACCGGCCGCTGAGAGGACAGCGGCAGGAATTTGGCAAGAACACCGGACCGACCGGTGCAAGACTGGCCATGGGAGCGGCCAGATGTGCGGATGTGATCCGCGCGCCCGGAGTTGGCGTCATGCCGTCCGGGCAGGGAGGAGAGTGGAGGAAATGGAAGCCACAGGTCTAACCGCCGGCGGCAAGCCGGTTACGTTTCCGCAGTATCTGCTGTTGAACGCCAAGCGCTTCGCGGCGCGGCCTGCAATGCGTTTCAAGGACTATGGTATCTGGCAAAGCTGGAGCTGGTCGGAACAGCGAGACGAAATTCGCGATCTGGCGCTGGGCTTGAAAGCCATGGGGATATCGGCGGGCGAACGGATCGCCATCGTCGGTACCAACCGGCCGCGGCTTTACTGGGCCTTTTGCGCGGCGCAATCGCTGAAAGCCATACCGGTGCCGATGTATGCGGACTCGGTGGCAGAAGAAATGGCCTTCGTGCTCAACCATGCCGCGGTACGCTTCGCCATCGTCCAGGACCAGGAGCAGGTCGACAAGATCCAGTCGATGGCGGAAGATATTCCGCAGCTGACGGACATCGTTTTCGACGAGCCGCGGGGCCTGCGCGACTATGATCGTGAGCATCTGCATGATTTTGCCGATGTGCAGGAATTGGGACGCAAGGCCGCGAGCGCCGATACATCCGCAGTCGCCGAGTGGGAGGCCGGGATCCGGGCGTCTGACGGCAGCGAAATTTCGGCTATTCTTTATACCTCGGGCACCACCGGTCGCTCCAAGGGCGTGATGCTGACGGCGGCAGCCTCGGTGAAGGCTGCCGAGGATACGTCTTCATTCGATCACATGAGTGAGCAGGACGAAGTGCTGGCCTATCTGCCGCTGGCCTGGGTTGGCGACCATTATCTCAATTATGCGCAAGGTTATGTCGTGGGGCTGTGCATGAGCTGCCCGGAAAGCCCGGAAACGGTGGCGCAGAATTTGCGCGAGATCGGGCCGACTTTCTATTTTGCCCCGCCAAGAGTGTTCGAGAGCCTGCTGACCAGCGTGATGATCCGCATGGAGGACGCCAGCGGGCCGAAGAAATGGATTTTCAATCACTATCTCGGCGTCGCCAAGGCCTATGGTGAGAAGATCCTGGAAGGCCGACCTGTGCCGTTGGCCGGTCGGATTTCCTACTGGCTCGGCGACAAGCTGATCTACGGACCCTTGCGCAATGTGCTTGGCTTCACGCGGATTCGCACGGCCTACACCGCCGGAGAGGCGATCGGACCGGACCTGTTCTCGTTCTTCCGGTCGCTGGGGATCAACCTCAAGCAGCTTTATGGCCAGACCGAAGCGTTCCTTTATGTCACCGCGCAGAAAGATGGCGATGTGCGTCCCGACACGGTTGGCCCGGCCGCGCCCGATGTGGAGATCCGCATCGCCGAGAGCGGTGAAGTGCAGTTTCGCTCGCCGGGCATGTTTGCCGGGTATTACGGCGATGAGGAGAAGACCAAGGAAGCCATAACACCGGATGGCTGGGTGATGACCGGCGACGCCGGTATCTTCGACGCGCGCGGCCATCTCAAGATCATCGACCGGGCCAAGGATGTGGGCAAGCTCACCACCGGCGCGCTCTACGCTCCCAAATACATCGAGAACAAGCTCAAGTTCTTCCCCAACATCAAGGAGGCGGTGGCCTTTGGCGACGGGCGGGACTTTGTTGCGGTGTTTCTCAACATAGATCTGACAGCGGTGGGCAACTGGGCCGAGCGCAACAACATTTCCTATGCGTCCTATCAGGAACTGGCCAATCTGCCGCTGGTCTACGAGATGATGGCGGCCCACATCGACCAGGTGAACAAGGATCTGGCCGCCGAACCGATGATGGCCGGCGCACAGATCCGGCGTTTCCTTGTGCTGCACAAGGAACTGGAAGCCGATGATGGCGAGCTGACACGGACACAGAAAGTGCGTCGCAGCTTCATTGCAGAACGCTACGAGCCGTTGATCGAGGCGCTGTACCAGGGCTCGACCGAGCAGTTCATCGAGACCGACATGACCTTTGAAGACGGCCGCAAGGGAGTGATCCGCGCCACCGTGAAGCTGGCGGACGCCAAAACCCATCCTGTCGCCAATGTGTTGCCGGAGGCCGCCGAATGAATGCGCGCGTCAAACATGTCGAACTGCATGCCCAGGATGATGGCCTCAATCCCGGCGACGTGATGCTCAAGCTCGAGAACGTCTCGCTGTCGTTTGGCGGGGTCAAGGCGATTTCCGATATTTCCTTCGACATCCGGAAGGGGGAAATTCGGGCCATCATCGGTCCGAACGGCGCCGGCAAGACCTCGATGCTGAACGTGATCAACGGGTTCTATCATCCGCAGCAGGGGGTGATCACCTTCCGTGGCCGGGCCCGCTCGCGAATGCAACCCTATGAGGCCGCTGCATCGGGCATTGCGCGCACCTTCCAGAACGTGGCGCTGTTCAAGGGCATGTCGACGCTCGACAACATCATGTCGGGGCGGACGCTGAAGATGCACAAGAATTTCTTCTGGCAGGTGCTCAATGTCGGGCCGGCGCGCAACGAGGAAATCGAGCACCGGCTCAAGGTCGAGGAGATCATCGACTTTCTCGAGATCCAGCACATCCGCAAGACCCCTGTGGGCAAATTGCCCTACGGGTTGCAAAAGCGGGTTGAGCTGGGCCGGGCGCTGGCGATGGAACCGGATCTTCTGCTCCTCGACGAGCCGATGGCCGGGATGAACCTTGAGGAAAAAGAGGACATGAGCCGCTTCATCCTGGATGTGAACAGCCAGATGGGCACGACGATCGCGCTGATCGAGCATGACATGGGTGTGGTGATGGATATCTCCGACCGGGTGGTGGTGCTTGATTACGGGCGCAAGATCGGCGACGGACCGCCCGATGAGGTGAAAAACAACAAGGACGTCATCGACGCCTATCTGGGAGTGTCGCACTGATGGATTTTCTCTATGCAATTCTCATCGATCCGTTCGTCCAGATGGCCGATTTGCCGGATTTCTTTCTGCAGGTGCTGTGGGAAGGTTTTGTGGCCGGCGTGCTTTATGCGTTGATCGCGCTGGGCTTCGTGCTGATTTACAAGGCCTCGGGCGTGTTCAACTTCGCCCAGGGCATCATGGTTGTGTTCGCCGGGCTGACACTGGTCGGCCTGCATGAAAAAGGCGTGCCGGCCTATCTGGCGCTGATTCTGACCATCGGCGTGATGGGGCTGCTGGCGCTGGCCGTCGAGCGCTTCGTCATGCGGCCGCTGGTCAACCAGCCCGACATTATCCTTTTGATGTCGACCATCGGGCTCACCTATTTCCTGATCGGATTGGGCGAATTCATTTTCGGCGGCGAGCCCAAGCAGATGATCACCACCGAACTGGGGCTGCCGACGGGGTCGACCGCGTTCGAGATCGGCGATGGCGGGCTTCTGATCCTGCAGCATATCGACATTGCCGCGGCGGTGATCGCGCTGATCATGGTCGGTGTGCTGGCGGTGTTTTTCAACAAGACCCGGATAGGCCGGGCGTTGCGCGCGGTGGCCGACGACCATCAGGCAGCGCTTTCGGTGGGAATCTCGCTCAACCAGATCTGGGCCATCGTCTGGTTTGCCGCCGGTATCGTGGCGCTGACCACCGGCATCATGTGGGGCGCGCGCTCGGATGTGTCTTTCGCGCTCGAAATCATTGCGTTCAAGGCCCTGCCGGTCCTGATCCTTGGCGGGTTCACCTCGATCCCGGGCGCCATTGTTGGCGGACTGATCATCGGCATAGGTGAGAAAATAGGTGAAATCTACTGGGGTCCGCTGGTGGGCGGCGGCATCGAAAGCTGGCTTGCCTACATGATCGCGCTGATCTTCCTGCTGTTCAGGCCACAAGGCCTGTTTGGCGAACGCATCATCGAGAGGGTGTAGCCATGCACAAGAGCCGTCTTTCCGCTATCGTCATTGATGTTCACACCGACCATATCGAACAGGCCGCCGGGTTCTGGTCGCAACTGCTGGGCCAGCCCTCGCATGTCGAAGATAATGGTCACAGTGCGACCATCATGGCCGGGGACAAGGGCGTGTCGCTGGTGCTGGAAGCCGGCCACAAGGAGGCACAGATCCATTTCGATATCGAAACCGACGATCTGACCGCCGAGATCCATCGCATCGAGTCCCTGGGCGGACGCAAGGTCGGCGTCGTCGATCATTCGGTGATCATGGAAGCGCCGACCGGGCACCGGTTCCGTCTGACCGGTCCGAGTTCACATGTGCTGCCATCGAGCGGCAATGTCTGGGGAGACGACTGATGCTGTACCGCGAATCCGGCCAGTACAAGACCAGCTATATTGCCGACCAGGCGATCTTCCCGATCCGGGAGGACCGGATCGGCATGGCGATCATCGGGTTGATTGCGCTGGCGATCCCGTTTGTTGCGAGCGATTTTTTCCTCAACGCCATCATGACGCCGTTTCTGATCCTGGCGCTGGCGGCAATCGGGCTGAATGTCCTGACCGGGTACGCCGGGCAATTGTCGCTCGGCACCGGTGCCTTCATGGGCGTGGGCGCCTATAGCTGCTACAAGCTGACATCGATCTTTCCGGACACGAATATCGTCATTCTTGTCCTGCTTTCCGGGCTTTTCTCCGCAGGTATTGGCGTGATCTTTGGGCTGCCGTCGCTCAGGATCAAGGGGCTGTATCTGGCGGTGACGACGCTGGCGGCGCAGTTCTTTATCGAATGGTGCTTCATCCGTGTGCCGTGGCTCTACAACTACAATGCGTCGGGCGCGATCGAGGTGCCGGAACGGCGCGGCTTTGGCGACATCATTCTGACCGGCCCGTCGGCTGCACCGATGACCCAGTATTTTGTCGTTCTTGGCATCGTGGTGGTGGTGACACTTGCCGTCAAGAACATCGTGCGCGGGCGGATTGGCCGGCAGTGGATGATGATCCGCGACATGGACATCGCGGCGGAACTGATGGGCGTGCGGCCACTGACGGCCAAGCTTTCGGCCTTCGCCGTGTCGTCCTATCTGTGCGGCGTTGCAGGTGCGATGTTCATCTTTTTCTATCTCGGTGCTGCCGAACCGTCGGCGTTTTCGATCACACTGTCGTTCCAGATCCTGTTCATGGTGATCCTGGGCGGGCTGGGCAGTCTTGTCGGTTCGTTTTTCGGCGCGGCCTTCATCTGGGGATTGCCCATCGCGCTGCGCGTCGGACTGCCAGCCTTGGGCATAGATGTCGGCGCCGAAATCGTGTTCCAGATCGCCCAGATGCTGGTTGGCGCCCTCATTATCTTCTTCCTGATCGCCGAGCCACACGGACTGGCGCGGCTTTGGTCGATCGGCAAGGAAAAACTGCGTGTCTGGCCGTTCCCTTACGCCTGAACACGGACGAAATGCCTGGCTATGCGGGCATCAACGAAGACGCCGGGCTGTTGAGCCAGGTCCGGTCGCACCCTTTGGCTCAGACGTAAATGCGATCATGGGAGGAAAACATGAAATTGCTTAAAACCACAGCAGCACTTGCCGTCGTCCTAGCGTCAGCTATGGCGCTGCCTGCGCAAGCAGAAGACAGTGTGTATATCCAGCTTCCGACATACCGTACCGGCCCTTATGCCGGTTCGGGCATCCCCATTGCCAATGGCATGCACG
>NZ_JBDWHW010000003.1:0-15192 GCF_039975035.1 Hoeflea sp.
GTGCGCCGTCGGAGGCCAGAAACACGGCCATATTGGCAACGTCCTGAGCTGTCACGAAGCAGCGCATAGAGACGCCAGCCTCGTAGCCTGCCTGGATGAATTCGGGTGTCGTGCCCTTGGCCTTGGCTTCGCGCGCAATCACGCCGTCAATCCGTGGCCCTTCAACGCATCCGGGTGCGATGGCGTTGGCGCGAATGCCATAAGGCCCAAGCTCCATGGCCAAGGTCTTCATCAGGCCGATCACAGCCCATTTCGCCGATGAATAGGGCGAACGGTTGGGAAAACCGTTGATGCCCGCATTTGACGAGGTGATCAGGATCACGCCGGATTTTTGCGCCTTCATCATCGGTGCAGCGTATTTCGCGGCCAGGAATGCGCCTTCGAGATTGACCGCCACGCAACGGCGGAAATCCTCGGGCTCGACATCCTCGACCAGAGCGGTGGGACCGGCGATGCCGGCATTGGCGCAGACCACGTCGATGCTGCCCCATTCACTGGCAATGCGTTGGAACACTGCGCGCACATGCTCGGGGTCGCTGGCATCGCCGGACATTTTCAGCCAGTCGTCGGGGCAATGTGCCAGCGCAGTCTCGTCCGTGTCGGTGACAAGGACGCGTGCGCCATCGGCTGCAAAAGTCTCGGCCATTGCCTTGCCTATGCCGGATCCACCGCCGGTGATGAGAACCCGCTTGCTCATCCCCTAATCCCGCATGCTTGCAGGCTTGGGCAGTTTCGACTGGGCTTCTCCGAGCGCTGTGATGTTCGCCAGAACCTCGCCTTGCGGCTCGCAGGAACGGCGGGTTTCAAGCGAGACATGGATGAGAAGCTGGTTGCAGGTCGCCAGCAATTCGTCGTCAGCGGTGCGGATCATCTCGTGATAGAGCCTCAGCTTCTTGCCGCGGGCTTCAAGCACCTGGGTGCGGACATGGATGACGTCGCCCAGATGGGTTTCGTTGAGATAGCCGATTTCATTGGAGACGGTGAAATAGGACAGACCGCCGGCAATGTAAGCCTGATTTGCGCCGACCATGGACATCACCACGTCGCCGGCATCGGAGAACACCTGGCCGTAACGGCTTTCGTTCATATGGCCGTTGTAATCCATCCAGTCTACCGGGATGACGCGGTTCAGCGTTGTCAGCGGTTGATCGATGTCGGCCGGCAATGGCGGCTTGCTGCGCGCGTCCTGCACGTTCAGCAATTCGCCGGCGCCCCAATTGCGCCCCTTGAGTGCCCGCATCATGGCAACCAGATTGTCATCGCGGATGCGCTCGAGTTCGCGGATCGAATACATGCCTGACTGGGCATCCGACTGATCGGCGATCATGTCGGTCAACTCATCGGTGAGTTCCGGCACATCCATCAGCTTGGTCCAGGGCCAGGAGAGGCAGGGGCCGAACTGGGCGATGAAATGGCGCATGCCGGCTTCGCCACCGGCGATGCGGTAGGTCTCGAACAGGCCCATCTGCGCCCAGCGCATACCGAAGCCATAGCGGATGACGTCGTCGATTTCCTGGGTGGTGGCAACACCATCCTTGATCAGCCACAGCGCCTCGCGCCAGACAGCTTCAAGAAAGCGGTCAGCAATGTGGGCGTCAATTTCCTTGCGCACGATCAGCGGCTTCATGCCGATGCCGTCAAGCACGTCACGGGCGCGCAACAGCGTTGCCTCGACCCCGACAAGCTCAATCACCGGCAGGAGATAGACCGGGTTGAACGGATGCGCGACGAAGATCTGCTCCGGCCTTGCCGCGCCCTGTTGCAGTTCGGACGGCTTGAAGCCCGACGTGGACGAGCCGATCAGCGCATCCTTGCGGCAGTGGGCCTGGATCTCGGCAAAAACGATGTGCTTGATATCGAGGCGCTCAGGCGCGCTTTCCTGGATCCAGTCGGCATCCGCCACGGCTTCTGCCAGCGATGCAGCGAAACTGAGTTTGCCTTCTTTCGGGACGGTCACGTCCGACAGCGCGGGCAAGGATCGCCGCGCGTTGGCGAGCACTTCACCAACCTTGCGCTCGGCTTCCGGATCGGGATCGGAGACGACCACATTCCAGCCATTGAGGAGGAAGCGCGCAGCCCAGCCGCCGCCGATGACACCGCCACCGATGATGGCGGCTGTCTTGTTTTCACTCATGTGTTTCGCTCTTTGGCAATTGTGGGATCGGTCAGTTCAACGCGTTCACCGGCGCGGATCACTGCAGGGTCATAGGCTTTGCGGGCAAAGACCTGCTCGACTTGATCGCGGAAGAACTCAATGTCTTCATGCGGGTAGTCCGGGTCAAAGCTGTTCTGGTCCCAGCGTTCGCAGAATGTGGCGCAATCATCGTAGTAGGCGTGCCCCTCGTAGGCATCGCGCGCATGCGGATTGCCGCCAACATGTTGGGCATAATAGAGCTTCTGGAAGTCGCCGTGCTTTTCCACCACCCAGGTGCATTGCTCACGCACGAAAGGTTTGAGGATAGCGGCTGCATATTCATCGTGATTGTAGGGTGCGTAGATATCGCCGATATCGTGCAGCAGTGCCGAGACCACCCAGTCGACATCGGCGCCATCACGCCAGGCGCGGGTGGCGGCCTGCAGCGAGTGGCCGAGCCGTGTGACCTGGTAGCCCGACAGGCTCTTGTCGAGATCCACCATGGCAGCGAGAAGCCGCTCGGCGGTCTTGGCGGCATAATCGATTTCGTGCTCAGTGAGGAATTCATAATCCTCCCGATCGCCATCCTTCATCGCGGTAAACTTGACTTTCTCCATGCCGCCCTCCCTCTTTGAGACTATGCCGAAGCCGGCGCGCGCTTGGTAAGATTGAGACGCTCGCGCACCTCGGCAGGACCGATGACGCGCGCGCCCATGTTCTCGACAATTGTCGCAGCGCGTTCGACCAGTTGGGCATTGGTGGCAAGCTGGCCCTTGCCAAGCCAGAGATTGTCTTCAAGCCCGACCCGGACATTGCCGCCGGCAAGCACGGAGGCTGCGACATAGGCCATCTGGTTGCGGCCGAGCGCGAAGGCCGACCAGTTCCAGTCGTCGGGCACATTGTTGACCATCGCCATGAAGGTGTTGAGATCGTCGGGCGCGCCCCAGGGAACGCCCATGCAGAGCTGAACCAGCGCATCGGGTGCGAGCACGCCTTCCTTGACCAGTTCCTTGGCGAACCAGAGATGACCGGTGTCGAAGGCCTCGATCTCCGGCTTGACGCCAAGCTGGGTCATCATCCCGCCCATGGCGCGCAACATGCCCGGCGTGTTGGTCATGACGTAATCGGCTTCGGCGAAATTCATGGTGCCGCAATCAAGCGTGCACATCTCGGGCAGGCATTCGAGAATGTGCTTCATGCGTTCGGATGCGCCGGCCATGTCAGTGCCGACCGGGTTGAGCGGCAACGGCCTTTCGGTCGGGCCGAAGGTGATGTCGCCACCCATGCCGGCAGTCAGGTTGAGGACGACATCTACTTCGGCTTCGCGGATGCGTTCGGTAACTTCGCGGTAAAGCGCGACATCGCGGCGCGGACTGCCTGTTTCGGGATCACGGACATGACAATGGACAATTGCGGCGCCGGCCTTGGCCGCGTCAATGGCGGAGTTGGCGATCTGCTCGGGCGATCGCGGCACATGCGGGCTGCGGTCCTGGGTGGAGCCGGAGCCAGTGACGGCGCAGGTGATGAAAACCTCACGATTCATGGTCAGGGGCATGCAGCTAATCCTCCTCTTGATGGCGCTGCAATGATGACCGGCTTGCAGACGCATGTAATCCAATTTACGAAGAAAACATGACACAAAGCAAAGCCCTGACGATGATTTCCGAGCTGGGCCGTCCGGTTACGGTTGATTTGCTGATTGTACCGGGCTGTTCGCTTCTCACCCTTTCAAGTGCGGTCGAACCGCTGCGGGCCGCCAACCGTCAATCCGGCCGCACCGTCTTCAACTGGCGTTTCGTCTCCGTTGACGGGGAAGCGCCGGTGACGTCATCGGGCATCGCCTGGCCCGTCTCCTCCAGACACGATGCCTCCGTTGCTTGCGATGTGCTGGCGATTGCGGCGGGGTTCGGCGCGGCCCGGATGACCGAGCGCAAGCTGATCGCGCATGTCTATCGCGCGGCCCGGAACGCGACCGTCGTCATCGGCATCGAATCCGGCGCCTGGCTGCTGGCGCGCGCCGGGCTTCTCGACGAGCATCGGGCGGCAACGCACTGGGAGGATTTCGAGGAATTTGCCACGGCATTTCCCAATGTTGATCTGCGACCCGATCGCTATGTGATCGACCGGCGCTTCATCACCACTTCGGGCTCGTCTCCGACCTTCGACATGATGGTGGATCTGGTGCGGCGGGTCCTTGGGCATCCCGCAGCCCTCGATGTGGCGAGCAGCTTCGTGCATGACGATCTGCGCGCGGCAGGCGATCCGCAGGTCAATGTCACCCTCGCAGGCGCCCATCACGACGCGCGCCTGGTCCGTTCGATCAGGATCATGGAAACCCATATCGATGCACCGTTGAGCATTGCGGCAATCGCCAAACGGGTGTCGATGTCGGCGCGCGGACTGGAGCAATTGTTCGACCGGCAACTGGGGCAGACGCCCGGTGCCTATTTTCTGTCGCTCAGGCTGGCCGCAGCCCGGCGCCTGGTCAATGACACGCGACTGAGCATGACCGACATCGCATCGCGCACCGGGTTCTCCTCGCAATCGTCGTTTTCACGCGCGTTCAGCCGCCAGTTCGGGACAACGCCGACATTGAGCCGCAAGGGCCGCCCGGGCGCTGCCTGACCTGTCAACTGCTTTTGACCGGAACCTTTGCTTCGAGCCAGCGAAACGCCAGGACCAGTACACCGGTCAGGATCATGTAGATCAGCGCCAGCAGCAGCAGCGGCTCATAGGTCAGATAGGTGTCCTGACGGACGCGGGAAATGATGGCGTAGACATCGACCACGGTGATGGTCGCCACCAATGGTGTTGCCTTGAGCTGCAACACGGTTTCGCCGGCCAGCGTCGGCAGCGCGCGGTGAATGGCGCGCGGCAACCAGATCCGCCGGAACGCTGTGAACGGCGACATGCCATAGGCCCGCGCGGCTTCGAGTTCGCCCTTCGGCACGCCGGCAAAGGCGCCGCGCATCACCTCGCCTTCATATCCGGCGAAGGACAGTGTCAGCGCCAGAACGCCATAAGGCCAGGCCGAGCGCAGATAGGGCCAGGCCCAGGACTGGCGGATTTCCGGCCAATAGGCAAACAGCGAGCCGAGCCCGTAATACAGAAGCCACAACTGCAGCAGCAGCGGCGTGCCGCGGATCACGGTGCAGAACGCCCGCGCCGGACCGGATAGCCAGAACGGTCCCGCAGCCTGGGCAAGCCCCAGCGGCACAGCCATAAGAAAACCAAGAATGCTGGTCAGGAACAACAGCCACAGCGTGGTGCCAACGCCACTTACCAGCTTGCCCGAATAACGCGGCAGCCAGTCCCAGCGCATTGTCACCGCGGCGAAAGCAATGATGCCGATGCCGATCGCCAGCAGCACCAGACGGTGCGGTTCCTTCCAGCTTCTGAGTTCGGGATCCATCAGCGCACCGCCGGCATGCCGCGGCGGGCATAACGCTCAACCCGACGGATGACGACATTGGAGAGCAATGTCACCATCAGATAGAGCAGTCCCGCTGCACAGAAAAACAGAAAATAGGACTTGGTGGTTCCTCCCGCCTGCCGCGTCACCAGCGTCAATTCGGCGACGCCGACAACGGCCAGGAGTGCTGTGTCCTTGGTGGCGATCAGCCAGAGATTGGAAAGTCCCGGGACGGCATGCGGCAGCATGCCCGGCAAGGTGATGCGCCTGAGCACCTGAAGCGAAGACATGCCGTAGGCCCTGGCGGCTTCGATCTGGCCATAGGGCACTGCCTTGAAAGCGCCGCGCAAGACCTCGGTCTGATAGGCGCCCTGAACCACGCCGATGACGAAGATGCCGGCGGCCAGACCGCTGATATCCATGCGCTCGGCGCCGATCAACACCATGACCTGGTTGAGCGCGTCGGTCCCGGCGTAATAAAGCAGCAGGATCAGCACAAGTTCCGGCACGGCGCGCACCAACGTGGTGTAGACATCAAGAATGTCACGCAGGATCGGACCGCCATAAAGCTTGCCGGTGGCGCCGCCGACGCCAATCAGGAAGCCCAGAATATAGCCGCCGACGGCGACCTGAAGCGAGACCGCGAGGCCTCCGAGCAAAACGCCGCCCCAGCCCGGAGGTTCAAGCGCCAGAAATTCCCAGGAAGCCAGGCCTGTTACCCAGTCAAGCATTTGAGACACTCACACACGACCGGCGGTTGGAAACCGTCGGTCGTGCTGGAGCGCAGCGCGCCAATTCAGGCATTTACTTGCCGTAGATATCGAAGTCGAAATACTTCTTCGAGAATTCCTCATAGGTTCCGTTTTCACGGATGGCGGCGATGGCTGTATTGAACTTTTCGCGCAATGCATCGTCACCCTTGCGCAGGCCAATGCCAACACCGGCGCCGAGAATGGCCGGATCATCTTCGACCGCGCCGACGATTTCGCAGCAGGCGTCGGATTTGACGAAGGCATCAAGCGCCAGCGAATCCGCCATGATGGCATCCACGCGGCCGGCAGCCAGATCCTGATTGGCTTCGTCCTGGGTCTGGTATTCCTTGATCTCGGCGGCGGCATCAGCAAAGTGCGTGGTCACGTAATCCTGGTGGATGGTGGAGACCTGAACGCCAACGATCTTGCCTTCGAGGCCAGCAGCATCGGGCGTGATGCCCGATCCCTTGGCGGTCGCGATCACCGACGGGGTGTTGTAGTATTTGTCGGAGAAATCGATGGTCTTCATGCGCTCTTCGGTGATCGACATGGAGCCGATGATGGCGTCGATCTTGCTCGATGTCAGCGCCGGAATGATGCCGTCCCATGAGACCGGTGTGACCACGCAATCAAGCTTGGCTTCAGCGCAGACAGCGTTCATGAATTCGATTTCCCAGCCGGTCCAGTTGCCCGCAGCATCCGGTTCGGTGAACGGAGGATAAGGCTCGGCGGCGACACCGACGCGGACGGTTTCGGCGGATGCGGCCTGTGCGGCGAGCGTCATGCCGAAGGCAGCGATTGTTGTGATGATCTTGGTGTTCATGGATTTTCCCCTGTTAAAGAAATCGGGCTTTGCCCATTCAGCCTCGGACTATTGAACAGTCGCAAGGAATTTTTGCAATCGCTCCGATTTTGGAGCGCTGTAGACGGCATCCGGTGGACCTTCTTCCTCGATCACACCATCGGCCAGAAATACCACGTGGTTGGCGACCTCGCGGGCAAACTTCATCTCGTGCGTGACCAGCAGCATGGTGCGGCCTTCGCGCGCCAGATCAGCGATCACGGCAAGCACTTCGCCGACCAGTTCAGGATCAAGTGCCGAGGTCGGTTCGTCAAACAGCATCACTTCCGGTTCGACCGCCAGAGCGCGGGCGATTGCCGCGCGTTGCTGCTGGCCTCCGGACAGAAATGCCGGATAGACATCGCGCTTGTCGGACAGGCCGACGCGGTCGAGCAGTGTTTCGGCGCGCGCGATCGCCTCGTCGCGCGGCACACCCATGACCTGCACAGGCACCTCTATGACATTGCCAAGAACCGTCATGTGCTGCCAGAGATTGAAGCTTTGAAACACCATGGCGAGACGTGTGCGGATGCGCCGGAGCTGACCGGCATTGGCCGACTGCAATCCGCCGCGGCCATCCGGCTTCATATCAATCGTCTCTCCCTTGATGCTGATTGCACCCCGGGTCGGCAACTCGAGCATGTTGATGCAGCGGAGCATGGTCGACTTGCCTGATCCGGAACCGCCTATGATGGCCACCACATCACCGGTTTTCGCCGTCAGCGAAACGCCCTTGAGAACTTCAAGCTCACCAAATGTCTTGTGCAAGTCAGCGACCTGAACCGCTGGCGGAGGCTGCGTGGTGCCCGGTTCCGCGCCGGATTGTAGACTGCTCATTCGTTCCCTTTGCTGCTCCGTCTGTCGCGAAGTTGGTCAATCGTGACCCTTGCGCAGCAATTAATCAAGTGTATAATTTGAGAAAGTGCAAACCACCCGATCGGACCCTCGATGACTTACGGATCGCAATCCATGACCGCGCCCTTAAAGCGGGTCGCTATGCGCAGGCCGGGCGCAAGCCTTCTTTCAGCCAAGGCCGAGGACTGGCATTACGGCCCCGGCTTTGACGGAGCGCGCGCCATCGAGCAGTTCGACATCTTTACCGATCTGGTTGGCTCCTGCGGCGCCGAGATGCTCTGGATCCAGGATTCGGGCGACGGCCTTGCCGATGCGATGTTCACCCATGACCCGTCGCTGATGACCGACCATGGCGCGATCATCTTGCGTATGGGAAAGCCCGGCCGCATGGCAGAGCCTGCGCTTCATGCCGCCGCCTATCGCGCTGCCGGGATTCCGATCCTGGGCGAAATTGCCGCACCCGGATCCGTCGAGGGCGGCGATTGCGTCTGGGTCGATCACTCGACCTTAGCTGTCGGCCGCGGCGTTCGGACCAATCAGGCCGGAATCGAGCAACTCGCAGCGATGCTTGCGCCGCACGGTGTGAGCGTGCTTGGCTTCGACCTCCCGCTTGGCAATGGCGCTGATGCCTGCCTGCATTTGATGTCGGTGGTGTCTCCGCTGGACGAGAGACTGGCACTGGTCTACGCGCCGATGCTTCCTGTCGCCTTCTGGCAATTGCTGAAGGACCGCGGCTACACCTTGCTGGAAGCCCCGGCGGACGAGTTTGCCGCATCCAACGGCCTCAACCTCAATGTTTTGCCCCTGGTTCCCGGCGATGTGATCATGGTCGACGGGTTTCCCAAGACCCGGGCCTTGATGGAAAAGGCAAATTGCCGGGTCCGGGTGTTTGAGGCAGACGCATTGTGCATTCCATGTGAAGGCGGACCGACCTGCCTCACCCGTCCGGTATGGCGGGAATGACGCGCCGCGCGTTTCATCATGAACCTGAGGAGGTGCGGCAAAATGCTCTGATTGCCGCAACGCTCGACAGCATCGCCGAACTGGGGCTGGCTGGCGCAACCGTGCGGGAAGTCTCCTACCGCGCTGGTGTCACGCCGGGTCTGATCCGGCGGTATTTCGACAACAAGGAAAAGCTGGTCGCGGCGGCCTACCGGAGCTTCATTTCGGATCTGATTGCCATGGCGGAATCGGGCTGTGGCGACGGGCCGGCGGTTTCGCGGCTCGCGGGCCTGATCCGCGCCAGCGTCACCGCCCCGGTGGCCGACGGGCGGACGCTGTCAATCTGGGCCGCCTTCATCGGTACGGTGAACTCCGATCCGGTCATGGCGCAGGCGCACCGTGAGGGCTACCAGTCATTTCGTGATCTGATCGAACAGCTGGTCGGCGAGGTCATGGCCGAGCGCGCAGTACCTGCCACGAAACCGGACATCCGCAGACACGCCATTGTGCTCAACGCACTGCTTGATGGTCTCTGGATCGAGATTTCCATGGGCGGCGACGACTTTTCGCGTTTCGACGTGATCCGGATAGCACTCGATTCAGTGGCGACATTGCTCGGGATCGACCCGGCGGAATTCAGGGAATAACCAAGATGCACTATGCCGCAATCACCGAGCGCCTGGCTCATACCGGGGGCGCCAAATGGGCCATTCACCAGCGCTGCCGGACGATGAACGCCGCCGGCGCCGACATCATCGAATTGACAATCGGAGAACCGGATCAACCGCCGGACCCGCGTTTGTTCGAAGTCTGCCACGCGTCAATGCTCGCTGGCCGCACCGGCTATTCGAACGGTCGCGGCGAGCCGGAGCTGCTGGAGGCGATCGCAGCACGATACAGCCGCAGGCGCGCCGGAGTGGATTCCCAGAATGTGCTATGTTTTCCGGGAACCCAGACCGCGCTGTTCGCCACCATGATGGGGCTGACAGGCCCTGGCGACGGCGTGCTTGTCGGCGATCCCTTCTACGCCACCTATGAAGGCGTCATTGTCGCCAGCGGCGCGCACCGGGAATCGGTACCGCTGAGATCCGAAAACGGGTTTCGGCTGACCGCGGAAGACCTTGAAGCCTCGATCACACCACATTCACGGGTGCTGCTGCTGAACTCGCCGCACAATCCGACGGGCGCGGTGCTTGACGCCGGCGAATTGGCTCAAATCGGCGAGGTTTGCCGGAAACACGATCTCTGGATCGTCGCCGACGAGGTGTATGAAGAATTGGTATTCGACGGCAATTTCGCCTCGCCGTTTGATAATCCCGAGCTGGCGGACCGGGTGATCGCGCTGTCATCGATCTCCAAATCGCATGCGGCGCCCGGCTTCCGCAGCGGATGGGCGGTCGGGCCGCAGGAATTCTGCGACAAACTGCTGCCCTTGGCGGAGACCATGCTGTTCGGCAACCAGCCCTTCATCGCCGACATGACCGCCTTCGCGCTCAATTCTGATTTGCCAACATCGGCGCGGATGCGCGCCTCCTACAAGCACCGCACCACGCTTTTCGCCGACACGCTGGAAAAAATTGACGGCATCACGCCGTTCCGGCCACAAGCCGGCATGTTCATCGTGCTCGATGTTTCCGGTACCGGGCTTGATGGCGAAAGCTTCGCCTGGCGATTGCTGGAAGCCGGCGTCGCGGTGATGCCCGGTTCCTCGTTCGGGGCCAATGCGGGTGCTCTGGTCCGGCTCAGCCTGACCGTGCCCGATGAATCGGTCGTGGAAGCCTGCGCGCGCATAAAACGCTTTGTGGAGGGGCTTTGATGTCCGGCCACTCGCTGACCGTTGGACAAGCCCTGGTCACCCTGCTGGAGCAGGCCGGCGTCGACACCGTCTTCGGCATTCCCGGCGTTCACACGATCGAGCTCTATCGCGGTCTTGCCGCGAGCCCGATCCGCCATGTCACGCCACGCCACAAACAAGGCGCGGGCTTCATGGCCGATGGCTATGCCCGCGTCACCGGACGACCCGGTGTGTGTTTCGTCATCACCGGCCCGGGGCTGACCAACACGCTGACGGCCATGGCGCAGGCGCGCGCCGACGGCATTCCGATGCTGGTGATCTCCGGCGTCAACGCCACGACGACCCTCGGACAGGGCCGTGGCCACCTGCACGAATTGCCCGATCAGGCCGGCCTCGCCCGCACCGTGGCGCTGTGGACCCATACACTGACTGATCCAGCGCAATTGAATGACGTGCTGGCTCAGGCGTTCACGGTGATGACTGGCGAACGCCCCGGGCCGGTGCATATCGAGATTCCCACCGACATCATGAAACTGCCAGCGGGCGCGCAGACATTCACCATGCCGGTTGTCCCGCACCCGCGCCCCTCAGCCGCTGATATCAGCTTGGCCACCGACATGTGCAGGCGGGCGAGAACACCAACAATCCTGCTTGGCGGCGGTGCCGTGCGGTCGGAGGATGCCGTTCGCCGGTTCGCCGAGACGCTTGATGCGCCGGTTGTCAGCACCACCAATGCGCGGGGCATCATGGCAGGATCCACACTCGATGTGCCGGCCAGCCCCAGTCTGGCCTGTGTGAGAGAGCTGCTGTCAGGCTCCGACCTGGTGCTGGCGCTGGGAACCGAACTGGGGCCGACCGACTGCGACATGTATGATGATGGCCGCTTCAGCTTGCCTTTGAACCTGATGCGCGTCGACATCGACACTGACCAACTGACACGCGGTGCGCCCGCGGCTTTGGCGATCAAGGCCGATCTCGAAGCCTTTTTATCGGACATGTCTGGCGAGATGGCTGCCTTGCCCTTGCCGAAAGACCGGCCCGGCGATGGCGGCAAACGCGCGAAAGCGGTCCGGGACCTGGCGCTTGCCGAGATCGGGGAAACCTATCGCGGACACGTTGACCTGGTCGAGGAGATCTGGCGAGCCTTGCCCGAAGCGGCAATCGTCGGCGACTCGACGCAACTGGTCTATGCCGGCAACATGTATGTCCAAGCGCCACGCCAGGCTTCCTGGTTCAATTCGGCCACCGGCTTCGGGACCCTGGGCTATGCCGCTCCCGCCGCCATCGGCGCGGCGCTGGGCCAGCCCGGGCGGCCGGCAGTGGCGCTGCTGGGCGATGGCGGGTTTCAGTTCACGCTTGCCGAACTTGGCAGCGCACGAGATTGCGATGCGGATGTGGCGTTTGTGGTCTGGAACAATTCCGGCTTCATGGAAATCGAAACGTCAATGACGTCAGCGAAGATCACACCGATCGGCGTCACCCCGTCGGCGCCGGATTTTTCTGCCATTGCGGCAGCCTACGGTCTGCCGTCGCGCAGGGTTGGAACCCGCGAAGACCTCATCGGAGCGCTGAAGCAACTGCCGCGGCCCTGTTTGATTGAGTATCTCGATCCGCGCTGAAGCGCTCAGGCACACAGTGAATCGAGCAACCGGTCCATGAACGCTTCGCCGGCAGCGAGTTGTTCGAGCGAGAGAAACTCGTCGGGCTGATGCGCCTGGGCGATATCGCCGGGCCCGCAGACCACAGTGGAATAGCCGCGGGTCTGGAACTGGCTGCCCTCGGTGCCGTAACTGACCACATGCCGGCCATTGTCGCCGGTCAGGCGGCGCGCCAGGGTTTCCGCCGCACCGTCGATCTCCGGCGTCAACGCGGGAAGCGCGAAACCGGGTTTGAGATCGATGCCGGTATCGGGATGGATTGTCTGCATCTCGGCGGTCAGATCCGCCACTTTCGCCTCAAGCGCCCGGGCCCACTCATCAGGACTTTCGCCGGGGACGAAACGGAACTCCATCAAGAACCGGCAATCCTTGGCGGTGATGTTATGGGCGGTGCCGCCCTCGATCTGTCCGACATGGAGCGTGGTAAAAGCCGGATCAAAGGGCGCGGCAAGTTCGGACGGCGTCCGCGCTGCATTCTCCGCATTGCGCTGGTTGGCCCAATCGATGAGTTTCGCCGCCTGCATGATTGCGCTGACACCATAGGGCAACAAGGAAGAATGTACCTCGAAGCCGCGCACATGAATGTTATAGGCCAGACCGCCCTTGTGCCCCGTCACCACCCGCATCATGGTTGGTTCACCGACAATGACCTCACGCGCTCGCGGCAGGGCGCCAAGCATGGTCTCGACCAGATCAATGACTGCCGCGCAGCCGACTTCCTCGTCAAAGGAAAGCGCCAGTTGAAGCGGACGCTTGAGCGCGAGGGTTGAAGCCCGTGCCATGGCCAGCAGCGCCAGCGCGTCAAAGCCTTTCATGTCGCAGGCGCCACGCCCGAACAGTTTTCCGTCGCGCTCGGTCAGCGTCCAGGGATCGGTTGTCCAGGACTGCCCCTCAACCGGAACGACATCGGTATGGCCCGACAAGATGACTCCGCCGTCGATCTCCGGACCGGTTTGGGCATAGAGATGCGCCTTTGTGCCGCACGGACTCATGATCCGCTCCGAAGTGATGCCGTAGCCCGACAGAAAGGACTCAACCCACTCCACCAACGGCAAATTGCTGTCGCTGCTGATAGTCGGAAAGGAAACCAGTTTTGCCAGAATTCCTCGAGAATTAGAATATATTTCCATTGTATCGCCAAACAAGGATCAAACATTTCGATAAATCGGACTCTTGCGAAGTTCTGCTCACTCAAGCCGCCCCGTGCAAGGCCGGTACCGCGTGAATTTTTCGTTCTCGCCGCCGCCGGTTTGAACACTTATCATGCAAATTGAAAAACCCCACTGGTCAACCACAGGAAAATTGGTCAATAGTATGCGCCACCGGCTGATTGAAAGATCGGACCGGCAACAAAAATAACGGGAAAACATCTCCCGAGGGGTACAGTATGCCAGACACGGCCATGCCAATTCTGGATGTTAAAGGACTTAAAACGGTTTTCCGCACCCGTGGTGGCGAAGTTCACGCGGTGAACTCGGTAGACTTCCATCTCCGTCCCGGCGAACTGCTCGGCGTGGTGGGAGAAAGCGGGTCAGGAAAATCGGTGACCATGATGTCACTGTTGCGGCTGCTGCCGTCTCCGCCCGCGGAGATGCGTGACGGCACAGTGATGTTTGATGGTCAAGACCTGCTCAAGATCAGCCCGGAGAAGTTGCGCCAGGTGCGTGGCTCCAGGATCGGGTTCATCTTTCAGGACCCGATGACATCGCTCAATCCAGTCTACACTGTGGGCTTCCAGTTGGCAGAGCCGCTGCGTGCGCATATGGGCATGCCCAAGGCGCAAGCCCGGGCGCGGTCGATCGAGCTTCTGCAACTCGTGGGCATTCCTGATCCGGAACGGCGGCTGAAGGACTACCCGCACCAGTTTTCTGGCGGCATGCGCCAGCGGGTGATGATCGCCATTGCGCTTGCCTGCGATCCCAAGGTGCTGATCGCGGACGAACCGACCACGGCGCTGGACGTGACCATTCAGGCCCAGATCATCGAGCTGGTGAAGGAACTGCGCCAGAAGCTGGGAATGGCAATCATCTGGATCACGCATGATCTGGGCGTTATCGCCGGGATCGCCGACCGGGTGATGGTGATGTATGCCGGCCAGGTTGTCGAGGAAGGCCCGGTCAACGAGATCTTCCGGGATCCCCGGCATCCTTACACCCAGGCGCTTCTCAAGACCGTGCCAGCCGTTCGCGGACCGCGCGCCGACCGGCTGCAGGTGATCGAGGGCCAGCCACCGATCATGCATGATGCACCAGCCGCCTGCTCTTTCCGCAACCGGTGCCCGTTTGCTTTCGACCGCTGCGAACAGGAAAATCCGGCGCTGACGCCGATCCATGCGCCGGGCCACCGCGCCGCCTGCTTCCTTCTGGACAGGGTCTCGACGCAAGAGCCGGAGACTGTAAATGGCTGAAGTTCAAACCGTGACTGATGCCGAAGCTGCAGTTCCGCTGGTCAAGGTGCGGGATCTCAAGATGTATTTCCCGATCCATTCCGGCCTGTTCCGAACGCATTCCGGCGACATCAAGGCTGTGGATGGCATCAGCTTCGACATCATGCCGGGCGAAACGCTTGGACTGGTCGGAGAATCCGGTTGCGGCAAGTCCACCGTCGGACGCTCGATCCTGCGGCTTTATGACGTGACTGGCGGCACCGTCGAAATCAACGGGTTTGAAATTGCCCATGTCGACCGCGACAGCCTGCGCTCGAAGCGGCCGATGATGCAGATGATCTTTCAGGATCCGCAAGCCAGCCTCAATCCGCGCATGACGGTCGCCAGCATCATCGGTGAACCGCTTGACGAGCACGT
>NZ_JBDWHW010000004.1:0-38151 GCF_039975035.1 Hoeflea sp.
GCTGCGGAATTGGTTTTGGTTGTCTTCGTATCAGCCATCATTCACCTCCTGTTTGGTCGACCCTCGGTCGAATCAATGTTCCCCGGTTATGTTGGTTTCAGCGCCGCCGGCCGGGGCCGGTGACGAGGTCTGCGTCGCCCATCTCATGCCTTCTCTCTCGCGAACGCGATTCATGGACATTTCGAAGTGATAGACGTCGGGTCGATACAGCACCCGGATGTACTCGACCGGCCGGCCCGCACTGTCGCGAACGACGCGGCGGACCTCAATCAGCGGAGTGCCGGCATGAACCGACAGGGCACTGGAAACTTCTGAATCGGCAAGCGTTGCCGAGATTGACTGGCGGGCCGAAGCCACCTTGACGCCAGCCAATTCCAGCAGCAGCAGCAATGGCTTGGTATCAAGATCGTCGCGATCATACTGGCGCCCGATATCGGCAGGCACATAGGTCACCAGATAAGACATCGGCTCACCATCGAGACTACGCACGCGCACGGCGTGCTGGACGTCTGTGCCGGGGTCGAGCTCAAGTGCGTGGGCAATATCCTCGCTGGCTGCGACATACCCGAAATCAAGCACCCGGGCTTGTGTTGCGATGCCCATCAGCGAGATGTTTTCAAGCCAGCCCTCAATGGACGAGGTGACAGCCGGCGCCTTTGGCCGGTGGGTCACGCGGGTGCCACGACCACGTTCGCGAACGACGAGCCCCGCACTTGCAAGCTCGTTGAGCGCGCGTTTGGCGGTAATACGCGAGACATTGAATTCGGCGGCCAGTTCCTGCTCGCCAGGCACCAGCTCCCCGGACTGAACCTCGCCTCCGAAGATACGATTGCGCAGGATCAGGAAAATCTGGTGATACAGCGGCACGCGGGCATTGGGATCGAGCCGCACGGGGGAGCGCTCGCGACCTGTAACAATCTCATCCGAATGTCTTGATCTTGTCGTTTTCATATACGCTCCCAACGCCAATCAAACTAATGGTATGTTAATATGACATTATGTCAACTAGGCTCGGGTGAGTGGGAAAAATGCGCGAATGCTTCTGCGCTACATTCCGGGGATCGGTCCGGTTGTCAGCACAATGCTGATGGGCGAAATGCCCGAGCTTGGCCAAATTTCCGGTGAGCAGGCGGCTGCGCTCACAGGGCTCGCACCATCGCGACAGTGGCACCCTGCGCGCGAAACGAGCTATTGGTGGCGGGAGACGATTGCTGCGTCACGTGATGCTCCAGGCTGCGCGTGTCGCCACTCATCACAATCCGGTGCTGAAACCTTTCGCTGCTCGCTTGCGCAAGGCGGGCAAACGCAAACAACACAAGGTCATCATTGCCGCAGTGGCCCGCAAACTTGTCACCATCACGAACGCTCTGTGCAAATTGCGTCAATCTTGGGCCGCCCAGATCACCTGACAGATACAGTTGCTAACAGGACGCGGAAAGCGCTCAAGTTTGCCATCACCGCCTTGATCAGACAGTTCATTGTCCTTGCAAAGGCGCTCATGCGCGATGACCGAGAATGGTCCCCAAGGCTCACTTGACGAAGACGGATACTTTAAGGCGAGGTTTGAGGCGATGCCACCAGTTAGAGCGGCTTTTTCAGCCATCGTGAAAGTACGCCGATGATTCCTTCGCGGAATACCAGCACCCCGATGACGAAGATAACACCCTGAATAACCGTGACCCAGGCTCCGAAGGTTGCCAGATAGTTCTGCATCGTCACGATGATGGCCGCACCGACCAGAGGCCCGAATATCGTGCCCATGCCCCCCAGCAGGGTCATCAGCACGACCTCGCCCGACATCGACCAATGCACATCCGTGAGCGAGGACAGCTGGAACACCTGGCTTTTGGTGGCGCCTGCCAGGCCTGCCATTGTAGCCGACAGTGTGAAAACGATCAGTTTGTAGCGGTTCACGTCATAGCCCAGCGAAATGGCGCGCGGCTCATTTTCGCGGATCGCTTTCAGAACCTGTCCAAAGGGTGAATGCACGATCCGGTAAAGCAGCAGGATGCCGCCGAATGTCACCACCAGCACGAAGAAATACAGCGCGATGTTGTCGGCCAGCGGGATCAGTCCGAACAGGTCGCCGCGCGGCACGCTCTGAATTCCGTCCTCGCCGCCGGTGAATTCCGCCTGCAGCGCGACAAAATACACCATTTGTGCAAAGGCCAGCGTGACCATGGCGAAATAAATACCCTGCCTGCGGATCGCCAGCGATCCGATGGCAAAGCCCAACACAGCCGCCGCGGCGGCGCCGCACAGCACGGACAGTTCCGGGGTCAAGCCCCAGACCTTGGCGGCATGGGCAGCAACATAGCTTGCTCCGCCGAAATAGGCGGCATGGCCGAACGACAACAGCCCGCCAAAGCCAAGCAACAGGTTGAAGGCGGCTGCAAACAGCGCAAAGCACATCACCTTCATCGCGAAGACCGGATAGACAAAAAACGGCAGCACGATCAGCCCGGCCAGCAGGACGGAAAAGATGATCTTGTGCAATGTCGGCATGCCGGCGGTTTGCACCACCGGCGCGGCATCGATTGTGTTGTCTTGCATAGCCATCAGGCCGGTCTCCCAAACAGCCCTTCAGGCTTGATCATCAGAACGATCGCCATGATGACGAAAATCACAACGGCTGATCCTTCTGGATAGAATACCCGCGTCAGACCCTCGATAAGGCCGAGCATATAGCCGGTCAGGATCGCGCCCATGATCGATCCCATGCCGCCGATCACCACCACCGCGAAGACAACGATGATCAACTGCTCCCCCATGGTCGGGTTGACCGAATAGATCGGGGCGGCCAGCACGCCCGCGAACCCGGCCAGCGCCACGCCGAACCCGTAGGTCAGCATGATCATCAGCGGCACGTTTACGCCAAAGGCGCCGACAAGGGTCGGATTTTCCGTCGCTGCGCGCAGATAGGCGCCCAGCCGGGTCTTTTCGATCATGAACCATGTCCCGAAACACACCAGAACAGAGGCGGCGACGACCCATGCGCGATAATTGGGCAGGAACATGAAGCCGAGATTGTGTCCGCCGGACAACAGATCGGGGATTTGATAGGGCAGACCAGAAATGCCGTAATAATTGCGGAACAGACCCTGAACGATCAGCGCCAGACCAAAAGTCAGCAACAACCCGTAGAGATGATCGAGGTGATAGAGACGCGACAGCATGGTGCGTTCCAGCACGATGCCGAAGGCCCCCACGATCAGCGGTGCCAGAATCAGTGCAGGCCAGTAGCCAATGCCGAGATAGTGGAGCAGCATCCAGGCCACAAACGCGCCCGCCATGTAGAGCGCACCATGAGCAAAATTGATGATGTTCAGCAGCCCGAAGATCACGGCCAAACCGAGCGACAGAACCGCGTAGAACGACCCGTTGATCAGCCCCAACAAGAGTTGGCCCAGCAGAACCTGCGGTGGTACTCCCAATAACTCGAACATGTTTTGGCCCTGTTGCGCGGTTTCGTGAAAGGCCGTCCGCCCCACCTGATCAGCGGGGCGGACGGGGTGCCGAGTTTACTTCTTGGTGAAGTCGCACTCGTCCAGCATCGGCAGGAAGGCTTCTTCGCCGGTGATGGAAGAGATCTGGTTGTAGAGATCCCATTCACCTTCCGACTGGTCGGGCGACTTGACTTCGAACAGATACATATCGTGAATCGCGCGACCATCGCCCCGCACGGTGACCTTGCCAAAGAGCGGATCGTTGAATTCCATCTCTTTCATCTTGGCGACAACGGCCTTGCCGTCATCCGCGCTGCCTACGGCCTCAACCGCGGCCAGATAGGCCATCGTCCCGGAATAGACGCCGGCCTGAACCATTGTCGGCTGCGCGCCGTGAATGTCCATGAACCGCTTGGACCATGCGCGGGTGTCGTCGTTCTGATCCCAGTAGAAGGCTTCGGTCAGCGACAGTCCCTGTGCGGTCTGGGCGCCCAGCGCATGCACATCGGTGACGAAGAACAGCAACGCGGCCAGTTTCTGACCGGCCTGAGTGATGCCGAATTCCGACGCCTGCTTGATCGCGTTGACGGTGTCGCCGCCGGCATTCGCCAGACCGATCACGTTAGCGCCGCTGCCCTGTGCCTGAAGCAGGAAGGACGAGAAGTCCTGCGCCGGGAACGGTACGTTGACCTGGCCGACAACTTCGCCGCCATTGTCCTTGACGACCCGGGCGGTGTTTTCCTCAAGCGAGTGGCCGAAAGCGTAGTCAGCCGTCAGGAAAAACCATTTCTTGCCGCCTGCCTTGGTCATCGCGGCGCCGGTGCCGGTGGCAAGTGCTGCGGTATCGTAGGTCCAGTGGACTGTCGTCGGACGGCACTGTTCGCGGGTCAGCGAGGTGGAACCGGCGCCGGAATCGATCAGAACGCCGTTCTTTTCAGTGGTGATGTCAGCCACGGCCAGGGCGACTGACGATGTCGGCACGTCGAGGATCGCGTTGACGCCGTCCACGTCATACCATTGCCGCGCAATGTTGGAGCCGATGTCCGGCTTGTTCTGGTGATCGGCCGAGATGATTTCGACCTTCATTCCCTTGTCGGCGGCCTTAAAATCCTCGACGGCCATGCGTGCGGCCACGACCGATCCTTCGCCGGACAGGTCTGCATAGATGCCCGAACGGTCGTTGAGCACGCCGAGCTTGACACTGATATCCTGGGCAAGAGCCGAAGAGCCGGTCATCGCAGCCAGTGCTGCGGAGCAGATAGCGAGTTTCCTGATCATGTTTTTCCTCCTGATTGCAGCGCGGATGCGCCGGTTAATTGGTATTTGCTGGTCAGACACCCAGATAGTCGTGGAGTTTCTGGGTGTTCTGTTCGAGCTGGTCGTTGGGGATCATATCCACCACCTTGCCCTGATCGACGACATAATGCCGGTCGGCGACCGAGGCGGCGAAGCGGAAGTTCTGTTCCACCAGCACAATGGTAAATCCTTCGTCCTTGAGCGCGGCGATGGTGCGTCCGATTTGCTGGACGATGACTGGCGCCAGCCCTTCGGTCGGCTCGTCCAGCAGCAGCATCTTGGCACCGGTGCGCAGGATGCGTGCGATCGCCAGCATCTGTTGTTCGCCGCCCGAAAGCTTGGTGCCCTGACTGCTGGAGCGCCGTTCCTTGAGGTTGGGGAACAGATCGTAGATCCGTTCAATGGACAGGCCACCCTCGGCAATGTGCGGCGGCAGCAGCAGGTTTTCCTCGACGCTGAGCGAGGAGAAGATGCCGCGTTCCTCGGGACAAAGTGCGATGCCCAGCCGGGCGATGTGCCGTGGCTGCATCCCGATTATCTCGGTTCCGGCAAATGTGACGGAGCCGGTCCGCTTTGCCAAAATCCCCATGATCGCGAGCAATGTTGAGGTCTTGCCTGCCCCGTTGCGGCCCAGCAGCGTGACAACCTCGCCCTGACGCACCTCGAAATCGATGCCGTGCAGAACATGGCTTTCGCCATACCAACCCTGAAGACCGCTGACATTTAGTAGCACCTTGGCCGCGTCAGTCATGGCTTGCTCCGATATAGGCCTCGATCACTTCGGGGGTCTTGGAAATCTCGGCGTAGGTGCCTTCGGCAAGAATTTCGCCGCGGGCCAGCACGGTGATGCGGTCCGACAGGTCGGCCACGACCGACAAGTTGTGTTCCACCATCAGCACAGTGCGGTTTGTCGCGATCCGGCGGATCAGTTGAGAGATCAGCTCCACGTCCTCGCGCCCCATACCCGCCATCGGTTCATCCAGCAGCAGCATGTCGGGGCTCAGCGCCAATGTGGTCGCGATCTCAAGCGCGCGCTTGCGGCCATAGGGCAGGGCGGCGGCGCGTTCGTTGGTGTATTTGGTGAGCCCGACTTCGTCGATGTATTGCCTCGCCTGATCGTCGAATTTCGACAATATGCGGTCGGAGCGCCAAAAATCATAACTTTCCCCGCGCGTCCGCTGCAACGCCACGCGCACGTTCTGCAAGACCGACAGATCCGGGAAAATGGCCGAGATCTGGAACGACCGCACCATGCCCAGCCGCGCGATTTCGGCGGGTTTCATGTGGGTGATGTCGCGGCCCTCGTAAGTGATCGTGCCGCGGGTGGGCTGCAGGAACTTGGTCAGCAGATTGAAACAGGTCGTCTTGCCGGCGCCGTTCGGGCCGATCAGCGCGTGGATGGTTCCCTTTTCGATTGATAGATCGACGTCGTTCACGGCAACGAAGCCCTTGAACTCCTTTGTCAATCCCTTCGCTTGCAGCGCGATTGCCATTCTTCCCCCACGTCGTGATTTTTTCCTCGTGTCACGTGCGCAAGTTGCAAGGCCAGGCCGTGTCGAAGGTCAATTACTAGCATCTGACCAGTGAATGTAAATATGAAACATGAATCAATGTTCACGTCAATATTCCGTTCAACGCCCCTGAGGGCACTGCCAGAACAAAAACCTTGAGCGGGGCAGTGCGGAGGCCTAGCGTCGCGAAAGGACCTATAGATCTCCGTTCCGGTTGTTCAAAACGTCGTCCGAGATCATCCGGCTGGCTGTGATGATGTAGGTGAGATTTGCCCTGTCTCTGCGCAATGTCGAGGACCTGTTGCACCAACGCGGCATCGAGGTCAGCTCCGAGACTGTGAGGTCCCGGGGAGCTGTCTGACATCAATGGTTTGAAACCGCATCAAATGGCCGCCCGCCGCGGCGTTCTTGCTCAGCAAGCCACGCTTGGCTTTCCCTTTACCGTGGCCGAAATGGTGCGTATCGGCATTGCCGCGAAGCGAGAGCTGCCGGTTGACCGCGTCTCCCGCAACCACCGGGTAAGCGAAGCATCGACAGCCGTCGACCTTGCCGGCTTTGCCGGACGCTTCGACTTGGAACTTTCGGGAGGCAAGCGCCAGCGCGTGCAGTTGGCGCGGGGTTCTTTGCCAGATCCGGGAGTCTGTGGACGCAGGCGAACCGCGCTGGCTGTTTCCGGATGAGCCGATGGCGGGCCTTGATATCAAGCCTCAGATCGACGTGAGGGAACTGGCGGCGGATTATGCGCGGGGGCGGCGGCGGCTTCATCGCGGTCATGCATGACCGCAAACTGACAGCCATGTTTGCCGATCGGGTCACGCTGCTGTCTTCCGGCAGGGTTGTGGCTTCGGGGACGCCTGAAACGGTGATGAGTGACGCGGCGCTTTGCGAGACATTCGGGTGCCGGCTTCGCGTCGGCATCAAGCCGTCCAATGGTCTTTTCGCCCTGCCTCATTCGATCATGGATCAGCCCGCCAGCTTCTGACTAATGTCGGGCTTGGCAGGACCGGCAAACCCGATCTGCTTGTATCCTCGCTTCAGCGCGGGGGACCCTGGGGTCTTGCCTCGGGATCAACCGGCGCGGCATCGTGGCTCGTGGCTCGTGGCTCGTGGCTCGTGGCTCGTGGCTCGTGGCTCGTGGCTCGTGGCTCGTGGCTCGTGGCTCGTGGCTCGTGGCTCGTGGCTCATGGCTCATGGCTCATGGCTCAGGGGTCGGTGAGGCCGGTTGCGCAGGTCCTGCGACGACTGTCAGCTTGACTTGCAAGCCGCTTTCCAAAATACTCGTGCCGGTATCTAACCGGTTAGTTATGGTGACAGATGGATTTTGATTTCGTCATTGTCGGCGGCGGCTCGTCGGGCTGCGTTCTGGCCAACCGGCTCTCGGAAAATCCAGTCAACCGGGTGCTGCTGCTTGAAGCTGGCAAGCAGGACAACGGCGTCCTGTTTCATTGGCCTGCCGGTTTCGCCCGAATGACCAGGGGTGTTGCCAGTTGGAGATGGTCGACGGTGCCGCAGAAGAACCTCCAGGGCCGCGAAATCTGGTTCACCCAGGCAAAGGTGATTGGCGGCGGGTCTTCCATCAATGCCCAGATCTACACCCGCGGCAATGCCGGCGACTATGATGCCTGGGCGCAGGAGGGCGGCTGCGAGGGCTGGAGCTACCGCGAGCTTCTGCCCTATTTCAAGCGGTCGGAAGGCAATGAAAGATTGCTCGATGATTATCACGGCATCGATGGTCCGCTCGGGGTATCGACGCCCCGCGGCGCTTTGCCGGTGTGCGATGCCTTTATCCGTGCCGCTCAGCAATACGGAATTCCCTACAATCCGGATTTCAACGGACGCCGGCAGGCGGGAGCGGGTTATTATCAGCTGACCCAGAGAGATGTCAGGCGGTCATCAACGGCGGTCGCCTATCTGAGGCCGGTGCAGGATCGAGCCAATCTGACGGTCATGACCGGTGCGCATGCATCGCGGATTGCCGTTGAAAAAGGCCGCGCGGTGTCGCTTGATTTCCTGCATGGCAATGAAACCCGGACCGTCAGGATCAACCGGGACCTGATCCTGACCGCCGGCGCCATCGGGTCACCGCATTTGCTGATGTTGTCGGGCATCGGTCCGGCGGATCACTTGCGCAGTGTTGGCGTTGATGTGGTGCATGACCTGCCGGGCGTCGGATCCAACCTGCAGGATCACATCGATCTCTGCGCCATTTCCGAGTGCACGGGACGGCATAGCTATGACGGGGTTGACCGTCTCGACCGGACGCTCATGGCGGGGCTTCAATATGTGTTGTTCAAGACCGGTCCCGTGACCGCTTCACTGTTTGAGACCGGTGGCTTCTGGTACGCCGATGAGCAGGCCAGGGCCCCCGACATCCAGTTTCATCTGGGGCAGGGATCGGGGATCGAAAAAGGCATCGCCCGGATCAATGGAGCGGGAATAACGCTGAACTCGGCATATCTACGACCCCGATCCCGCGGAACGGTACGGCTTGCCGGTACTGACCCGATGCGCGCGCCGTTGATCGATCCGAATTACTGGGATGATCCTCATGATCTCGAGATGTCGTTGAAGGGGTTGGAGATGGCGCGCGAGATCCTGAGCCAACCGGCGCTCCAGCCTTTTGTCCGGAGGGAAGTGCTGCCCGGATCTTCGGTGACCAGTCGCGAGGCGCTGTACGACTATGCGTGCATCATGGCGAAGACTGACCATCACCCGGTTGGCACCTGCAGAATGGGACATGACGGCATGGCGGTGGTGACGCCGGACCTGAAAGTTCGCGGCATTGACGGGCTGCGCGTATGTGACGCTTCGATCATGCCGACGATCAATTCTTCCAACACCAACGCGCCGACGATCATGATCGCGGAGAAGGCTTCGGACATGATCCTCGGCATGGATCCATTGCCCGCCGCAGTGCTGCCGGATGAGCGTGGCGACCTGTCTGGTCGCCGGATTTGCTGACCGCCCGAAAGCAGAGAGAGCCAATGGGAATTCGTGGCTTGAGGCGCGCACTCCTTTCCAGCAGACAAAGACCGATTTCAACATGAGAAAGCGAAAAGCATGATTGCCATATCCAGGAATGACATTTCGCCTGAAGCCGCGCAGGCTTTGGTTGACGCCGCAATCGCCCATGCCGGGCAAAACGGCTGGGATGTGGCTGTGGCCGTTGTTGACCGCACCGGCTTGCTGGTGGCGTTCCGGAGAACTGCTGACGTGACAGTCCCGGCCATCGATTTTGCCCTCGACAAGGCCTATACGGCGGCAACGCTGAGGCGTTCGACGCAAGGTTTTTTCGAGCGATCCCAGACCAGCCCGTCACTGGCCGCAGGCTTGGCCAACCGGCCCCGGCTGATGCTTTGGTCGGGCGGGCTGCCGTTGTTCAATGACGGCCAGTGCATTGGCGGAATCGGCGTATCCGGGGCAAGGGACTTCGAGGATGTCGAGTGCGCCGAGATCGCAATTGCAAAACTGGGGCTCACCGCAAGCAGCAATTCGTGACCGAGACGGAACTAAATCGCGACATGAGTTGCCGGCGGCTCAAGGGGTGACGCAAACCAGACGCATGATGGTTTCGATGTTGAAGGTGACCCGCTGGTCAAGCGCCTCTTTTGTCATCAGATCGCGTTCAAAGACGATGGCGCCGGTGTATCTGTTAGTCAGATAGTAGTAGCCGATGGCGGCAATGGTGATGTTGAGCTGGGTGGGGTCGATTCCTGAACGGAATGTGCCGTCCGCCACACCCCGGTCGAGCAGCGATTTGACCATCATGACAAACCGCCGGCTGACCACAGGGATCACTTCGGACTTCTTCAAGTGCTTTGCGCGATGGAGGTTCTCGCTGTTGACCAGCGTCAGGAACTCCGGGTTTTTCAGGTAGTAGTCCCAGGTGAACCGAACAAGTTTTTCAAGTGCCTCACGGGGTGGAATGTGGTCCAGGTCAAGGTTTTGCTCAGCGTTGCGAATGTCAGTGTAGGCCTCTTCAAGCACTGCCTGAAACAGGTCCTCCTTGCTGCCGAAATAATGATAGATCATCCGCTTGTTGGCATTTGCGCGCTCGGCGATATCATCGACCCGCGCTCCGCCCAGCCCACTTTTGGAGAACACCTTCTTGGCTGCGGCAAGAATGCGCGCCCGTGTCGCTTCGGCATCGCGTAGTTTTGGTTTTTGCTTCGTTTGCATGGTCCGCCCGCTTCAGCCTGATTGCTTGGTCACCTTTACTATCCGACAACCAAGCGTCCAGTCAAAGCCTCCGGCAGTGGACAGGGGGCGAGCCGCTTTGCCGCACATTTTTGCCGTTCCCGCCACCTCCGGGTGCTTGACGTTTGAATGACAGTGAAGTAACCAGTTAGTGCGTTAACCGATAAAGCAAGCGCCTCAACGCCTGCTGAACGGATTTCGTTCAGGTCTGATTGCCGGTTGAGGCGGAGACCTGGATTGTCTGGAGGAATGATCAGGGAGGATTCTATGTCGTTCATCAAGAAATTCATTGAGCAGGAAACGATCAACCGCCGTAACCTACTGCTGGGCGCAGCCTATGGTATTGGTGGCCTTGCCGCCGTCAAAACGTTCGGACCGGGTGCTGCCCGGGCGGCGCTGACAGACCCGGCCATTGCCTGGAGCTATCGCAATCGCACCAATCCCTACTGGAACGAAATCGTTTCGGGTGGAGAGGCCTTTGTTGAAAGCCTCGGCAAACCGAAAGATTTTCTGACCCATTTGATCAATGAGGGGTCTTCGGAGAAATCGCTTTCCGATGTCAAATCCCTGCTTGCGAAGACCAATGGCAATCTGGCGCTGGCGATTGACACCAACGATGCTCCGAATGCGCGTCCGGTGGTTGAGTCCGTTGCCGAAGCGGGCGCCTATGTTTCAACGCTTTGGAACAAGACCGATGACCTGCATCCGTGGGATTTCGGCGACAATTACGTCAGTCACATGAGCTGGTCCGATGAAGGTCCGGCCGAGAAGACGGCGCGCATTCTGCTCGACGCCATGGGCGGCAAGGGCGGCGTGGTTCATCTGGGTGGCATTGCCTCCAACAACCCGGCGATCGAGCGCTTGAACGGCCTCAAGAACGCGTTGAAGGATTATCCGGATGTCGAGCTTCTCGACGCGCAGCCGGCGGACTGGGATACGCAGAAGGCCAATCAGGTGATGTCCTCGTTCCTTACCCGCTACGGCGACGAGATCAAGGGTGTGCATTGCGCCAATGATACCATCGCTTACGGTGTGCTTGAGGCGCTGCGCGCCGAAGGCATCGAGGACATGCCGATCGTCTCCTATGACGGCAACCCGCAGGCGGTCGATCTTGTCGGCCAGGGCAAGATCCTTGCGACGGTGTTCACCAACCCGCACTGGGGCGGCGGCATCACTGCAGCGCTGGCCTATCATGCGGCAATCGGCAGCTTCAAGCCTTCCGACGAGCCGCACGAGCATCGCGAGTTCTATGGCCCGACCGTGTTCATCACGCCGGCCGATGCGGCGGAGTTCAAGAAGAACTTCCTCGAGAACGTGCCGACCTATGACTGGACGGACTTCTGGGGGCCGTCCAACGGTCAGATCATGTACAAATAACCGGAATGGCGGCCCGCATCTGACGGGCCGCCATGTTCGTCGCGGTCTCCGCTGACGGACCGAGACTTTATTGCGGCCAGGGGATATGCGCGTGAAAGAATTCCTGAGACGAGACATTTTGGTGAAATGGGCGCCTTTGATCGTGCTCGTTTTTCTGGTGTTGATGTTTGCTGTCATCGAGCCGCGCTTTTTTTCCGTGCGCAATTTCGCACGCATCGGCATCTCGTCGGCGCCGGCGCTGATGGTTGCGATTGGCGTCACCTTCATCATCATCATGGGCTCCATCGACTTGTCGATGGAGGGAACAGTCTCGGTGTGTGCGGTCGTGTTCGCCTTTAGCTATCTTGCACTCGGCGGCACGCTGTGGAGCGCCGCATGGCTGGCGTTGCCGCTGGCTCTGATCGTCGGTGCGGTGATCGGTGCAATCAATGGGCTGGTGCATGTCAAACTCCGGATACCGTCCTTCATGGCGAGCCTGGCGATGGGATTTGTCGGAACCGGTTTTGCACTTTTGCTGACCGGCGGGGACCGTGTGCGGATCGAGGACGAGGCATTCCGTTCCCTGCTGACGGTCCGCTGGTTCAATTTTCCGATCATGTGTTACGTCGCGCTGGCGTTCCTGCTGATTGCCTGGTTCATCCAGACCCGTACCACGCTTGGCCGCAATTTCTACGCCGTGGGCGGTGGTGAAGAGCTGGCCCATGCCTCGGGTCTGAACGTCAATCGTGTCCGCGTGCTGGGCTTCATGCTTGCAGGAATGTTCTACGCCGTCGGAGCGCTGCTGGCGGTTGGCCGGATCGGGATCGCTGAAACTGCCACGGGCAGCAATTTCATGTTCGTTTCCATCACATCCGTTGTCGTCGGCGGCACGGCGCTCTGGGGCGGGGTTGGCGGTGTCTGGAATACGCTGATCGGGGTTTTGATCGTCAATGTCATCGGCAATGGCATGGTCGTTGTCGGCCTGCCTGGCTATGTCCAGGATGGCGTATTGGGCGTGCTCGTCATTATCGCAGTTGTGCTCTCCACCGACCGCCGGTCGGTCGATTTCGTGAAATAGGGGCGGGCGATGTACGAACTCAGGAAAGTCGAGAAGCGGTTCCCCGGCGTCCATGCGCTCAAGGCCATCGATTTCAGGATCGGCCGCGGCGAGATTGTCGGTCTTGTCGGAGAAAACGGCGCGGGCAAATCGACACTGATGAAGATCATCTATGGCGCCTACCAGCCGGATGAAGGCGGCATCGCCATCGACAATGTCACCGTGAGATTCCAGAACCCGCGTCAGGCCATGGAAAAAGGCATCGGGATGGTGTTCCAGGAGCAATCCCTGATCACCAACCTCACCGTGATGGAGAATATCTTCCTCGGATACGAGCAGCAGTTCGTCAGGTTCGGCGTGATCAACTGGAAAGCCATGGCAAGTGCCGCCAGGGCTCAGCTTGCCAAGGTCCAGCTCGATATCGACCCACATATGGTGACATCGAAACTGTCCTTTGCGCAGCGTCAACTGGTTGAACTTGCCAAAGTGCTGACGCTGGAAGAGCGCGTCGATGGCGATCTGGTCATCCTTCTCGATGAGCCCACATCTGTGCTCGCCAAGGAAGAGGTGCAGCTGCTTTTCAAAATCGTTCGCGACCTGACCAATCGCGCTTCGTTCATCTTCGTCTCGCACCGCATGGATGAGGTGCTGGAACTTTCCGATCGCGTCTACGTGATGAAGGATGGCGAAGTTGTCGATGTCGTTGCCAGTCAGGACGCCAGGATCGAGGCGATCCAGCACAAAATGGTCGGACGTGACGTCGACAAGGAATACTACCGCGAACAGAAGCAACTGCCTTACGATGCGGGCTCAAAGCTCGGCTCGTTCGACAAGGTCAGTCTTGGCGGGAAATACCGGAATATCAGCTTCGATCTGCACGCCGGCGAAGTGTTGTGTCTGGTTGGCACTGAAGGCTCGGGGCGTGAAGCGATCTTGCGGACCGTGTTCGGTCTCGAGACGCCCGACAGCGGGGTTGTGACGCTCAAGGGCGACAGGGTTCGGAACTTTTCGGCCCAGTCCAGCGTCGCCAAGGGCGTGGGCTACGTACCGCGCGAACGCAAGGTCGAAGGCCTTGTCGGCGGCATGACTGTTTATGAGAACATGACGCTGAGCCAGATGGGCCGCTACAGCAAGGCAGGCGTGTTGCGCATTGGCGAGGAAAGACAGCTTGCCCGCGACTGGATCAGCAAACTCTCGATCAAGACGCCGTCCGAATACAAGGATTGCGGCGGGCTCTCGGGCGGCAACCAGCAGAAGGTGGTTTTGGCCAAATGGCGCTCAGGCGGCTCCGACATCATCCTGCTCGATCACCCGACCCGCGGGCTCGATATCGGTGCCAAGGAAGATGTCTATGACATGGTTCGCGCCATGTCGGCCGATGGCATCGGTATCATTCTAGTCGCCGATACGCTGGAAGAAGCCATCGGACTGTCGCACAGCATCATCGTCGTCAAGGATGGCGAAATGCAACACCGCTTCGATTGCAAGACGGGTTCCAAACCCTCGCTCTTCGATCTCGTCCACTACATGATCTGAGGCTGCATCATGAATCTTGAACGCATCAAACCTCATCTGCCCTGGATCACGCTTTTGGCGCTGGTGCTGGTGGTCGGCATCGGCGACAGCAATTTTCTCAAGCCGCACAATCTGATCGCCATGTCCGCCGACATTGTGCCGCTGTTCATCATGGCGCTTGGCATGACTTTCGCGATCTATATCGGCGGAATTGATCTGTCAGCCCAGTCGGTCGCCAACATGACTACGGTGATCGCCACCGTGGCGCTTCCAACGTTCGGGCCTCTCACCGCGCTGCTGTGCATTCTGGCCGGTTTGGCGATGGGCGGGATCTCCGGCTATGTCACCACGCGATTGCTGGTGCCATCCTTCATCTCCACACTGGCAATCGGCGGTGTCGCCTACTCCATCGGACAATACCTGTCCGGCCAGCGCGCCTTGTACATGAATGCCGACCTGCGGAATGACTATTTCGGCTGGATGGTCGGGCGCTCTTTTGGCATCCCACATGAGTTGTTCATTGGCGCTGCGCTGGTTCTGCTGGCCTATTTCATTCAGAGCCGCACCGTCTTCGGCCGGTCGCTCAAGGCGGTTGGCGCCGGGGAGCCCGCCGCGATTGCATCGGGCATCAACGTCGCCCGGGTCAAGATCATGGCTTTCGCGGTGTCTGGCGCGCTGGCGGCGATCGCCGGACTGTTGTTCTCCGTCAAGCTTTCCGGCGGTTCGCCGACAATCGCCAACGGCTTTCTGCTCCCGGCAATCGTGGCTGTGCTCGTCGGCGGGACGCCTTTGACCGGCGGGGTTGGCGGCGTGGTCAACACGTTGATCGGCACGCTGATCGTGGCGGTCATCCGCTCCTCGATGCTCTATTTCGAGGTCGACGCCACCCAGCAGCAAATGGTGTTCGGACTTGTTCTGATCATCGCGATTGCCATGACCATCGATCGCAGCAAGTTGCGTGTCGTCAAATAATTCGACCCTGGCAGGGACAATCGGGAGGAGCCGGTTATGCAGATGAAGGCGGCAGTGCTGGTTGCGCCGGGGCGCTTCGAAATCCAGTCCCGGCCCGTGCCGGAACCTCAGCGCGGCGAGGTCTTGATCAAGATATCGCGCGTCGGGATTTGCGGGACCGACATCCACATTTTCAATGGTCACTATGCGGCGGATAGTCTTCCCATGGTGCCGGGGCATGAATTCACCGGCCGCGTCGCCGCTTCGGGAACTGACGCCAACAGGCTCCGGGCCGGGCAGAAGGTTGTCGTCGACATGAATATCGGGTGCGGCGTCTGTTACTGGTGCCGTCGCCAGGAGGTTCTCAACTGCCCTGACATGAACCAGATCGGCATCACCGTGGATGGCGCGTTTTGCGAGTATATCTGTGTACCCGAACACCTGGTGATCCCGGCGCCCGATCACATTGCCGACGAGGTGCTTGCGCTGACCGAACCACTGGCGTGCGTTGTCCGCGCCGCCCGCAAATCCAGGATCACATTTGGTCAGTCGGTTGTCGTCATCGGCGCCGGGCCGATCGGCAATCTTCATGTGCAATTGCTGCGCACCATTGGTGCGGCCCCGATCATTGTCGCTGATTTGGCTGGGGAACGCGTCGACATGGCGATTTCGGTTGGTGCCGATGTCGGCGTTGCCGATCCCGAAACCCTTCATGCCGCCGTGATGCAAGCGACCGATGGTCGTGGCGCCGACATTGTCATCGAAAGCGTCGGCAACCCATCCCTGTACAGGCTGGCGACAACGCTGATCCGCAAGGGTGGTCACATCGCCGCGTTCGGACTTACCGGGGCCGGCGCGGAGCTGCCGCTCGATATCCTGTCGACCATCCTTCAGGAAAATTCGATCAAGGGTTCAGTGGCTGGTATTGGCCAGGACATGCACGATGCGCTGACGCTGCTGGTCCACAATCGCATCGACCACAGACCGTTCACCTCGGCAGTTTTCGACCTCGCCGATATCCAGGCCGCCTTCGATACGCTGCAACACAGGCCGGGCGATTTAAAGACGCAGATCAATATTTCAAGGGAGTAGGCCATATGGGTAAAATTCTTATCATTTACGACACAGACAGTGATCGCCGGTTCACCGAAACCATGGTTCCGCTGGTCAAGGAGGGCGCCTTGTCTGTCGAGGGCATGGAAGTGCGGGTGCGCTTCGTCGACGACGCGACGACCGAGGACGTGTTCTGGGCCGACGGAATTGCCATTGGCTGCCCCACTCATCTGGGAAATATCTCATGGCGCATGAAAAAGTGGTGGGACGACCGCACACCGGAAATCTGGTTCAAGACCGATGGAAAATTCGCCGTGCCGTTCACCTCCGCCGGCAGTCTGGGCGGTGGCGGAGAGCTCGCCTGCAATGCCCTGAGCATCATGATGATGAACATGGGCTATTTCGTCTTCGGCATCACCGATTATGTGGCCAAGAAGGAGAGCCTTCATTATGGCGCGGTGGTCGCGGGGGAGCCGCGCTCCGACCACGCCACGGAATCCTGCCGCCGCGCAGGGCGGCGTCTCGCCGAATGGGTGGGGTATTACATGGAAGGCCGCAAGGATCTTCATCCGCTTGAGGCCAAGTACAATCGTTTCTGGGAGCTCGCAGACTGATGGCCAAGGCAAGATTACTGGTTGAGCTGGATCTCAAGCCCGAAGAGCAGCGGTCCTTTATCGATATGTTCAAGGCGGAATTCATCGCCCGGTCACGCACCGAGGATGGATGCGAGCAATATGAATTGTGGCAAGAGGCGGATGGATCGCCGCGTATGACGATTGTTGAAGTGTGGTCGTCAAAGCAAGCACTCGACACCCATCTGGCACAGCCCTGGTTTGCTGACTGGGCGCCGAAAATGGAAGCTGCGATGGCCACTCCGCTTGTCGTGCGAACAATGATCTCGGTGGAAGATTGACGCCACTGACCGTCCCTGCGGCGCAATGGCGCTATCTGCCTGCTTGATATAACCGGATAGTTACTTATAGTCCGCAAGAATACATCTTTTCTGGAGTGAACATGACCCAGCACGTGAAAAAACTGTCCTTGCCTTCCAAGCCACGCGACTTCGGCTTTTTCGTCGACGGGAAGTCGGTTCCATCCGGCGATAGAGAGGTGTTCGAGCGGTCGTCTCCGGGGCATGGGGTTCCGGTTTCCCGGATTCCCAAATGCACCGCGCAGGATCTGGACCGTGCGGTCGCGGCCGCGCGCCAGGCATTTGATGACCGGCGCTGGTCCGGTCTCAATGGTGCTGATCGGGCCGCGGTTCTGCTGAAGGCGGCTGAACTGATCCGCCAGCGACAGGAGGAGATCGCCTATTGGGAAACACTCGAGAATGGCAAGCCGATCTCACAGGCAAGGGCTGAAGTCGGTGGTTGTATCGGCATGTTCGAATATGCCTCGGGTCTGGCGCGCAGCCTGCATGGCGACAGTTTCAACAATCTGGGCGACAGCATGTTCGGCATTGTCACCCGTGAACCGGTTGGCGTGGTCGGCATCATCACGCCGTGGAATTTTCCGTTTCTGATCCTGTGTGAGCGCGTGCCTTACGTATTGGCTTCGGGCTGCACCATTGTCGCCAAACCTTCGGAGGTGACGAGCGCGACAACCATCATGCTGGCTGAAATCCTGTCTGAAGCGGGTCTACCGGATGGCGTGATGAATGTTGTCACGGGGTCGGGCAGTTCCATCGGGCAGGCGCTGATCGAGCATATGGATGTCGACATGCTTTCGTTCACAGGTTCGACAGCCGTCGGGCGTCATTGTGTCAAGGCGGCGGCCGGCAATTTCAAGAAGCTCGGTCTCGAACTTGGCGGCAAGAATCCGCAAATCGTATTCGCCGACGCCGACCTTGAAGATGCCGCCGATGGTGTGGCCTTTGGCATAGCGTTCAACACCGGGCAATGTTGTGTCTCGGGCTCGCGACTGATCGTCGAACGTTCGGTGGCGGACAAGTTCGAAAAAATGGTTGCGGCCAAACTGGAGAAGATTATCGTTGGTGATCCGCTTGACGAGGCAACCCAGATCGGCGCCATCACCACGGACGCGCAGAACACGACGATCATGTCTTATATCGACAAGGGCCGGGATGAAGGCGCCCGTCTGATCACCGGGGGCGCAACCGTCGATATGGGCGGCGGCCAGTATATCGCGCCAACGCTGTTTGGTGATGTGACCAGCGAGATGTCGATCGCCCGCGACGAGATCTTCGGACCGGTTCTGGTGGTGATCCCGTTCGATACGGTGGATGAGGCGATCACTATCGCCAACGACACGGTTTACGGTCTGGCGGCCAGCGTCTGGACCAAGAATATCGACAAGGCGTTGATGGTGACGCGGCGGGTTCAGGCCGGCCGTTTCTGGGTCAACACCACGTTGTCGGGCGGACCGGAACTGCCGCTTGGCGGATTCAAGCAATCGGGTTGGGGACGTGAGGCCGGCAAATATGGCGTGGAAGAGTACACCCAGCTCAAATCGGTCCATATCGAGATCGGCAAACGCTCGCACTGGGTGGAATGATGGCGTCCGAGGGCTATGACTATGTGATCGTGGGCGGCGGCTCCGCCGGCTGCGTGATGGCCAACCGTTTGAGCGAAAACGATGCTGTCCGGGTGCTGTTGATCGAGGCAGGTGGCAAGGACAGTCATCCGCTTATCCACATGCCGGTGGGCTTTGCCAAGATGACCTCTGGTCCGCACACTTGGGGGTTCACCACCGCTCCGCAAAAACATGCCAACATGCGCGAAATTCCCTATGCGCAGGCCCGGGTCATCGGTGGCGGCAGTTCGATCAACGCCGAAATCTATACCCGCGGCAACCCGGTCGATTACGACCGCTGGGCCACCGAGGAGGGGTGTGAAGGCTGGGCCTATGACGAGGTCAAGGATTGTTTCATTCGCTCGGAGGGCAATACAATCCTGTCAGGCGACTGGCATGGCACCGACGGCCCGCTCGGCGTTTCCAACCTCGCGGATCCGCAGCCGATGACCCGCGCCTTCGTGCAGTCCTGCCAGGAATACGGCATTCCCTACAACCCGGATTTCAATGGCGCGGTCCAGGAAGGGGCGGGGGTTTACCAGACCACCATCCGCAAGGCGCGCCGTTGCTCCGCCGCTGTCGGTTATCTCAAGCCGGTGATGCACCGGAAGAACCTGACAGTGAAAACCGGCTGTCTGGTTCACCGTATCATTGTCAGGAACGGCCGCGCCACCGGTGTCGCCTACCAGCACGGCGGAGCGATGACCGAGGCTGCGGCAAACCAAGAGGTTATCGTCACCTCCGGCGCCATCGGCACGCCGAAGCTGATGTTGCTGTCGGGCATCGGTCCCGTCGCCCATCTGGCTGAACACGGCATTGATGTGGTGCAGGACCTGCCCGGTGTCGGCGAGAATCTCACCGATCATTTCGGCATTGATATCGTGGCCGAACTGACCGGTCACTACAGTCTCGACAAATACAACAAGCCGCATTGGGCTATGTGGGCAGGTGCGCAATATTTCCTGTTCGGAACAGGGCCAGTGGCGTCTAATGTGGTGGAAGGCGGGGCATTCTGGTACGCCGACAGGAGCCAGCCGGTGCCCGACCTGCAGTTCCATTTTCTTGCCGGCGCGGGTGCCGAGGCAGGTGTGCCGAGCGTGACCAAGGGCAGTTCCGGCGTTACCCTCAATTCCTACACGTTAAGACCCAAGAGCCGGGGCACTGTGCGCCTGCGATCCGGCGATCCTGCCGAAATGCCGGTTGTCGATCCCAATTATCTGGCCGAACCGGATGATCTGAAAGTCTCTGTCGAGGGTATCAAAATCAGCCGTGAAATTTTCCTGCAGCACTCCATGCAGAAATATGTGCGGGCGATCCGGTTTCCCGACGACAGCGTGAAATCCCAGCAGGATTACGAGGATTACGCCCGGCAATATGGCCGGACATCCTATCATCCGACCTGCACCTGCAAGATGGGAGTTGACGACATGTCCGTGGTTGATCCGAAGCTGAGGGTTCACGGTGTCGAGGCGCTGCGCATCTGCGACAGCTCGATCATGCCGAGCCTTGTCGGATCCAACACCAACGCTCCGACGATCATGATCGCCGAGAAGGCCTCGGACTTTATCCGGGGCAATCACTGACAGCCTCCGGTCTGCTTTTGAAAAAGGGCGGTCGAGAGGCCGCCCCTTTGCCGTGTCAGGGGTAGAAAGTCAGTCGAAATCCGGTGCGTGCGGCACCAGATCCTTGTTGACGATGCGGTAGTTCGTCGCCGTCAGCGCATTAATCCGGGCCATGTCGATAGTCGACAGGGTGAAATCCATGACATTGAAATTGTCCTGAATGTTCTTGCGCTTGGTCGACATGGTGTTGATCGACACGCCCATTTGCAGAATCCAGCGCAGCACGATCTGGGCAGGGCTTTTGCCGTATTCCTGGCCAATCTCGGCAAACAGCGGATAGTCGAACACCTTGCCGCGCGCCACGGAACAGTAGGAGGCCAGGGGAATTCCGGTTTCGACCGCAGCGGCCAGAAGTTTGTGCTGATCGAGCAGCGGATGAAATTCCACCTGGTTGGTGACGATTGGTGCTTCGATCAACGCCTTGGCGTCGTGCATCATCTTCACGGTGTAGTTCGACACGCCGATGTGCCGGGTCAGACCCTGTTTCCAGGCCTTCTCCAGGAGCTTCAGCGAAGGGGCTATGTTTCCATCCGCCGGCGGCCAGTGCAAAAGCAGCACATCCACCTGATCGAGTTGCAGGTCCTTGAGGCTCTGCTCGACGGAAGCGATGAATCTATCGTCATCAAAGCTGGGGTTGCCGACCTTTGTGGTGACAAAAAGCTCGTCTCTTGGAAGACCGGTTTCCTTCAGGGCTGCGCCTGTGTCTTTTTCATTCTCGTACATCTGCGCCGTATCGAATGACCGGTAGCCGACTTCCGCGGCAATGATCATGGCGTCGCGCAGTTCATTCCCCTTGAGAGGGAACGTGCCGAAGCTGCGTTGGTAGGTCTTCTGAAAATACACACTCACTGGAATTTCCTCCGGTCTGTCCATCGTTCAAAGGGTGTCATTGAATTGTAGTCTTGATCGTTGAATAAAACACTGTCATAAAATAACTGGTTAGTTACTTAAATGCAATTGAGGGTGATATGTCAAAACTCAAAACTGCGGAATTCGCGGCTCAGGTGATCCCGGACAATGCGACGATCGCAGTCAATTCGTCGAGCGGACTGTGTTGCCCGGATGCGGTGCTGGCGGCGATCGGGGAGAGGTTCGCAAAGGAGGGCGCGCCGCGCAATTTGACATCCATACATCCGATCGCCGCAGGTGACTTTTTTGGCACCAAGGGCGTTGATCATATCGCCAGGCCGGGCTTGCTCAGCCGGATCATAGGTGGCTCGTACCCGTCCGGACCGAGCAATGCGGAGCCGCCGCTGATCTGGAAGATGATCACGGCCAACCAGGTCGAGGCCTACAATATTCCGTCCGGCATCGTTTTTGACATCCTGCGAGAGGCGGCGGGCAAAAGACCAGGCGTGTTGACCAAGGTGGGCCTCGACACATTTGTCGATCCGGACCGCGAGGGTGGTGCGATGAATGCGGCGGCGGCCGGCAAGCCGGTGGTCAAGCACATGCAATTTGAAGGCCAGGACTGGCTCTATTTCCCGGCGATCATCCCGGATGTGGCGATCATTCGCGCCACGACGGCGGATGAAAAGGGCAATCTCAGTTTCGAGCAAGAAGGTGCCTATCTCGGTGCGATGGAAATGGCGCTGGCCGCTCACAACAATGGCGGCAAGGTCATTGCGCAGGTCAAGCGCGTCGCTGCCGCAGGCTCGATTCGCCCGCACGATGTTCATGTTCCTGGAATTCTGGTCGATATCGTGGTCGAAGCGCCTGACCAGTTGCAGACGACCGCCACCGAGTATGATCCCGCTATCTCGGGAGAGGTCACACGTGCGATGTCCTCGTTCCGCAACGCCGAATTCAACATCGGAAAGATTATCGCGCGACGGGTGGCGCAGGAATTGAAATCGGGCTGGGCAGTCAATATCGGCTTTGGAATTTCCGCCAACGTGCCGAGAATTCTGGTTGAAGAGGGGCTGCATGGCGAAGTGACCTGGGTGATCGAACAAGGTGCAGTTGGCGGTGTTCCGTTGCTGGATTTCAAGTTCGGCTGCTCGGCAAATGCCGAAGCCTTTGTTCCGTCGCCGCACCAGTTCTGCTATTTTCAGGCAGGCGGGTTCGATGCGTCGCTGTTGTCATTTCTCGAGGTCGGCAGGGATGGCTCGGTCAATGTGTCCCGCCTGCCGTCGATCCCGCACCGGACCGCCGGAGCAGGCGGGTTTGTCGACATTACCGCGCGAGCGCGAAAAATAGTGTTCTCTGGTAATTTCAACGCCGGTGCGCGAATGTCTGTTGTCGACGGAAAAATGCAGATCGACCGTGAAGGCAAGACCGCGAAATTTGTTGAGGAAGTCAATCAGGTGTCATTTTCGGGAAAACGCGCAATGGAGCAGAACCAGGACGTGACCTACGTGACCGAACGATGCGTTATCCGGCTGATCGATGGTCAACTGGTTGTCACGGAACTTGCCCCGGGTCTCGATCTTCAGCGTGATGTTCTTGACCAGGCGGCGGCTACGCTTGCGGTGTCGCCTGATCTCAAGACCATGGATGCCGCGTTGTTCAGCCCTGAGCCGTTCGGTTTGCACCTGGGTTCTTCCGATGTCTGACAGTGGGCGCCTGGTGCTGAGCGTTGAGGGCGGAGTGGGGCACCTGGTCATCAACCGGCCGGAACGTCTCAATGCGCTTGATGCAGGCATGATCGATGAATTGGGCAGTCTGTGCGGCGAGATCGAGCGACGCCGTGATATCTCGGTCGTGATCTTGTCGGGCGAGGGCCGGGCGTTCTGCGCCGGCGGCGATATTGATGCCTGGAGCGGTGAAACGCCCAAAGACTTCGGGCACGGATGGATCAGAGATGGCCATCGGGTGTTTGATGCCCTGGCGCGACTGCGCCAGCCGCTGATTGCAGTGATGAATGGCCACGCCCTGGGCGGCGGGCTCGAACTGGCGGCTTGCGCTGATTACCGCATCGCCGAAACCCATATCAAGATCGGTCAACCCGAAACCGGTCTCGGAATCATTCCCGGCTGGTCGGGCACCCAGCGCGCCGTGCGCCGGTTCGGTGCGCAGGCGGTGCGCCGGATGGCGATGTTCGGCATCATCTACACAGCCGCCGAAGCCTTGCGTGAAGGCCTGGTAGATCAGGTCGTGGAAACCGGCGCGGGCATCGGGGAAGGCCAGAAGTGCGCGCAGGCGTTGATGCAGCGGGGACCGGATGCCACCGAACTCACCAAGATGCTGATCAATGCGGCCGAAGGTGAAGAGGTCGAGCGCGTTCTCGAAGCCTTCGCCGGGCGCATTGCCGCGGGCAGCGGCGATCTGAAGGAAGGGTTGGCAGCATTTCGGGATAAGAGAAAACCCGAGTTCGGAAAATGAATTTCTGTCGAAGACGAGTTGCCTGCATGCAAATACTGATTACCATTCCAGAAAAGGTCAGACTATGATCCGTCATTTCGTTCATTTGCGGTTTGCCAAAGACACATCGGAGGCTGACAAGCAGGCGCTCTACGATCAGCTCGCCGGCCTGTCCGATCACATCGAAGGCATCATCGACTTCCAGCATAGAACCAATGACAGCGTTGAAATTCCGCTGGTGCGCGGTTTTAACGACATGTTCTGGTTTGACTTTACCAACGAAGCTGTTCGAAATAGCTATCTGGAGAACAGTGTTCATCAAGCTATCGGCGCGCAGATCGTGGCCAAGACCGAAAGCGGTGCGGATGGCGTATTTGTGTGTGATATTGAAGTGTGATTGATTCCCGGAAACGAAATTTCCTCGCCGGTCTGTTCGAGGCTGCAGTGCTGCGCGCCGATCCAAAGCGCGCGCTCGAAGATGTGCTTCCGCCAAAACCTAGGGGCAGAACCGTGGTCATCGGCGCGGGCAAGGGTGCAGCGCAACTGGCTGCCGCTTTTGAAGAGCTGTGGGACGGGCCACTGAGCGGCACGGTGGTGACCCGCTATGGCTACGGCGCGCCGTGCAAGTCGATCACCGTGCTCGAAGCAAGCCATCCTGTGCCCGACGATGCCGGGCTCGCCGCATCCCGGGCGTTGTTTGACACTGTGTCGGGCCTCAGCGAAGACGATCTGGTCGTGGCGCTGGTCTGCGGCGGTGGTTCGGCGCTGCTGCCTGCGCCACCCGAAGGGCTGTCGCTTGAGGATGAGCAGGACCTCAACCGGGCACTGCTTGCCTCCGGTGCGCCGATCGGGGTGATGAACGCAATTCGCAAACATGCAAGCCGGATCAAGGGCGGGCGTCTGGCTGCTGCTGCCTGGCCTGCCAGGGTGGTGTCGCTGGTTGTCTCCGACGTTCCTGGCGACGAAGCCTGTCAGGTCGCCTCCGGCCCGACCGTTCCGGACGCGCTGAGTTTGACCGAAGTCCAGGCGATGGTGGCCGCGCGCAACATCGTGTTGCCCGAAAGGATCCGCGCGCACCTGGCCAGCGGCAAGGATCTGCCGCCGCGTCCGGACGATCCGGTTTTCGCGCGAAACGAAGTCCGCGTCATTGCGTCGGCCGGCCTGTCGCTCGAAGCGGCCGCGGACATGGCGAAAGATGCCGGCGTGGAGGCTGTGATCCTTTCGGATGCCATTGAGGGCGAAGCCCGCGATGTCGGGCTGGTTCATGCGGCCATCGCCCGTGAAGTTGCTGGCCGCGACCGGCCCTTCGCCAAACCCGTTGTCATTCTGTCCGGCGGAGAAACCACAGTTACCCTGCGTGGCAAGGGCAAGGGCGGGCGCAACACCGAGTTTCTGCTGTCCTTTGCCGCGGCGATTGACGGTGTTGAGGGGATTGTGGCGCTGGCCGCCGACACCGATGGAATTGACGGTTCACAAGACAATGCTGGTGCTTTTGCCGGCCCGGACAGCGCAGGTCAGCTCAGAAGCAAAGGTATCGACCCGCTCGCAAGTCTGGCGGCCAACGACGCATGGACCGCTTTCAACGCCATCGACGATTTGTTCGTCACCGGACCCACCGGGACCAATGTCAATGATTTCCGGGCAATTCTGGTGGGCGAGTTGCCGTATCAGGCGTAAACCATCAGCCGGTTGGCGCCACGCTGAACTGTGCTTCCGGACTGGTTGCGAACGACAAAATCCAAGCTTACGACGGCGCGGCCACCCGCTGAAACCGGCTTGACCGAGGACACTGTCATCGTTGCCGAAATCGTATCGCCGGCGCATACCGGCGCCTGGAAATTCCAATCCCAGCCCAGTGATGCCTGTGCCTTGAATTGCGCCTCTGCCTGGTTTTTCAGTCCGTCGACCAGTGACAATACCAGAAGGCCATGGGCAACGCGTGTCTGGAACCCGTGTCGTTGTGCCGCCTCGTCGGACATGTGAATTTCGAACCGGTCGCCGGTCATTGCGGCGAACTGGTCGATCATTGCAGCCGTGACAATGACCGGTCCGGTTTCGACGATGTCGCCTTGTGCGACGTCGCCGAAACCGTAGCGGCCCGCCGGGAGGCAGCGGTTGTCGGGGTGGCTCACGCGAGACATGTTCACGATGGTGTCGGAGCGTCTTCGCGCAGCAGTCCCCTGGATTTCAGTGTGGTCCAGAATTCGCCCGGAATGGGCTGGCTGAACCATTCCAGATTCTGTTCAAGCTGTTGTACTGTGCGTGTGCCGGCCATGAAGGTGGGGATGGCGGGGTGGGCGACCACAAACTGCAACGCGGCGGCAGGCAAGGGGACGCCGTAATCGAGACAAACCTTTTCGATTTTCCTCACCCGATCCAATATTTCAGCCGGGGCGGGCGCATAATTGTATTTCGCCCCTTCGATGGCCCCTGTTGCAAGTATGCCGGAATTGAAGCCGCCACCGACCACCACTGCGGCGCCACGCTCTTCGCAAAGCGGCAGGAACTTGTCGAGCGAGTCCTGTTCCAGAAGCGTATAGCGGCCGGCGAGCAGGAAGCAGTCGAAGTCACGCTGCTCAAGCGCTGCGTGGCAGACTTCCCACTCGTTGACGCCGACGCCAATGGCTTTGACCACGCCCTCGTCGCGCAGTTTGGAAAGCGCCTTCCATGCGCCGTCCATTGCCGCCTTGAACACTTCGGGCTGTTCATCGCCACGGGTAAACACGTCGATATCGTGAATGAAACAGATATCCATGTATTCGAGATTCAGCCGCTGCAGCGAATCCTCGAACGCCCGCATCGTGCCATCATAGGAATAGTCGAAATGCGTGGTGAACCGGCCGGCATTGGTCCAGGGCGCATAGTCGATGTCCTTTTTGCGCGCCGGTTTGAGAATTCGTCCGACCTTGGAAGACAAGATGAACTCCTCGCGCTCCTTCCAGCGCAGAGAGTGGCCGGTGCGCAATTCCGCCAGCCCATGGCCGTACATCGGGGCGGTGTCGTAATAGCGAATGCCGGCGTCCCAGGCACGCTGAATCATGGCATCGGAGGTTTGCTCGTCGATCTCGCGAAAAATGTTTCCGATCGGCGCGGTGCCAAATCCAAAGGGGGTGACTTGCAGGTTGGTTCTTCCGAATTGCACCTTGTCAGACGGGTTCATTGATAGTCTCCCAAAAGTAACTGGTTAGTTATATAGCCATATCGATTGCCGCTTCACAACCCCCTTCTGGTTCGTGTGGGAGGACTTGACCGGCACAGGTTGTACTCATATAAGTAACTATATAGTTACTGGAGAGAGATGATGTTTCTCAACGAAATGCACCGGCAGGTACGGGACATGACACGCAGCTTCGCCACCGACGTGATTCGTCCGATGGCGGAAGAACTTGATCGCGAGGAACGCTTCCCGCATGAGGTCTACAAGCAGATGGCAGGGCTTGGCCTGTTTGGTATTTGCGTGCCTGAGGACATGGGCGGGCCTGGCTTCGACACGGTCACCTATGCGTTGGTGATGGAGGAGTTGTCGCGCGGTTATGCGTCCGTGGCCGACCAATGCGGCCTGGTGGAACTGATCTCCACCTTGCTGGTCAGGCATGGCACCGAAAACCAGCGGTCAAAATGGCTGGCCGATATCCTCAAGGCCGAGAAACTTGTGGCCTATTGCATCACCGAGCCCGAGGCAGGAACCGACGTGTCGGGTATCCGGACCTCGGCCGTACGTGATGGCGAGGGCTGGATCCTAAACGGTGACAAGATATGGATTCACAATGGCCCGGTGGCCGATGTCGGTTTTGTGCTGGCGCGCACCGACAAGGCGGCAGGTCATCGCGGCATGTCGATCTTCATTGTCGATTTCAATCAGGAGGGTGTCGAGCGCGGACCGAAAGAGCACAAGATGGGGCAGCGTGCCAGCCAGGTCGGCGCGCTTGCCTTCAAGGATGTAAGCCTGCCCGCCGATGCCTTGCTGGGTGTCGAGGGCCGCGGGTTTCACATGATGATGAGTGTGCTCGACAAGGGGCGCGTGGGTATTGCCGGACTGGCTGTGGGCATTGGTCAGGCCGGATTGGAGGCAGCGGTCGAGTATGCGGCACAGCGCAAGCAATTCGGAAAATCCATCGCTGAATTTCAGGGCGTACAGTGGCTGCTCGCCGATATTGCCAAGGATGTCGAAGCCGCGCGGTTGCTGGTCTTGAGCGCTGCGTCCATGATTGATGCCGGTGAAGACGCCACGAAAGCCTGCTCGATCGCCAAGTGCTTTGCCGGCGACATGGCGGTGGCTCGGAGTGCCGACGCGGTTCAGGTGTTTGGCGGCTCGGGCTATATTCGGGGATTCGAAGTCGAGCGACTTTACCGGGACGCCAAGATCACCCAGATCTATGAGGGCACCAACCAGATCCAGCGGATGATTATCGCGCGTGAACTTCTTGCCAAAGGAGCCGCGGCATGAGTGGCCAGGTAGCCCTTGTCACCGGTTCGGGGCGCGGCATCGGTCTGGCGACAGCGGTTGCGCTGGCAAAGCGCGGCTTTTCCATTGCGCTCAATGGGCTTGTCGATGATGACGAGCTTGCATCGGCGGCAGAAACGGTTCGCGCGCACGGCGTCAAGGTGTTTGCCTCGGCGCTCGATGTTTGCGACATCGCCGCGCAGGATGGCTATCTCGCCAGGATCGAAGCGGCGCTGGGTCCGCTGACCACGCTGGTCAACAATGCCGGCGTAGGGGTGATCAGTCGCGGCGACCTGCTTGATGTGAGCGAAGAAAGCTATGACCGCTGCCTGACGGTCAATGCCAAGGCGATGTTCTTCCTCTCCCAGGCTTTCTCGAAGCGTCTGGTGGCGCGTGAGCGCTCCCCCGATCTGTTCCATTCCATCGTCAATGTGACATCGTCGAATGCCGAAGCCGTCGCCGTCCAGCGGGGGGAGTACTGCGCTTCCAAGGCTGCCGCGGCGATGGCGTCGAAGGCCTTCGCTGTGCGTCTGGGACCAGAAAACGTCGCCGTCTACGATGTCCGTCCGGGCCTCATCAACACCGAAATGACGGCACCGGTCATCGCCCAGTATGAACAGCGCGCCAGGGAAGGCCTGACATTGTTTCCCCGCATCGGTCAGCCCGAGGATGTCGGTGAAGTCATTGCGGCGCTCGCTTCAGGACAGCTACCCTACACCACCGGCCAGACTGTTTCAGTGGATGCAGGCATGCTGGTTTCGCGGTTTTAAGGATCCAGGATTATGAAAATTGCCCTGCCGGACACTAACGGTCGCATGAGCAGCTACACGCTCACCGGGACACCGGTCAAAGGCGTTCGCCTGGACGCTGATGCTTCAAGAACCGTGTTTTCAGCCGCCCATGTTGTGGCCGACCCGTTCACTGGCAACGATCCGTCCGGCAAGGCCACCATTGACTGGGATGCGACCATGGGCTTTCGCCGTCATCTGGTCGACCACGGACTGGGCATCGCAGAAGCCATGGACACTGCCCAGCGCGGCATGGGTCTCGACTGGACCGGTGCTCTGGAGCTGATCACACGCACAAAATCCGAATTCCCTGACGCGCTGGTGTTCAACGGAGCGGGCACCGATCATCTTGATCCCGCCGACGCAAAAACTCTGGATGACGTGCGCGGTGCCTATCTGCATCAGATCGAATCGATCCAGAAAATCGGCGGACGCATCATTCTCATGGCGAGCCGGGCCCTGGCGCGCGTGGCGGACTCTCCGGATGAGTATGTGTGGATGTATGGCGAATTGCTTGATGCCTGTGACCAGCCGGTCATTCTGCATTGGCTGGGCGAGATGTTCGATCCGGAACTGGCCGGATACTGGGGCAGTGACGATTTTGACAGCTGCATGGACACCACGCTTGCCATCATCAGCCAGAATTTTTCGAAAGTGGACGGGATCAAGATTTCACTGCTCGACAAGGACAAGGAAATCCGCATGCGCCGGCTGCTGCCGGCCGGCGTGCGCATGTATACCGGCGATGATTTCAATTACCCGGAACTGATCGAAGGCGACGAGCAGGGCTTTTCCCATGCGCTCCTGGGTATCTTCGATCCGCTGGCCCCTGCTGCGGCTTACGCAATCTCCGAGCTCGGCAAGGGCAATGCCAAGGCCTTCCGCCAGACGCTGGATCCGACCGTGCCGCTGGCGCGGCAGATATTCAGGGCGCCGACCCGGTTTTACAAGACCGGGGTGGTGTTCATGGCCTGGCTGAACGGATTCCAGGATCACTTCATCATGCTCAATGGCGCGCAGGCTTCGCGGCCATTGCCGGATTTTGTCGAGATCTTCAAAATGGCCGATTGCTGCGGGCTGTTGCGCGACCCGGATCTGGCGGTTTCGCGGATGAAACGGCTGCTCTCTATATATGGAGCGTAACACGGTGCGCGATTTCTCCCATGACCATTCCATGCTGGCGCTCAACACCGCTACACTCGGGCACAATCTGGAAGGCCATGGTGCGGGGTGGAGCCCGGAGCAGGTAATCGAGGCTTGCGCGGAGCGCGGGCTTGGCGGGATCACCTTCTGGCGCCGGGAGATCGGTCGACGCGCAATCGAAATCGGCGACCGGGTCCGCGGCGCCGGCATGCAGGTGGCCGGCCTGTGCCGCACGCCGTTTCTGACTGGGCCGCTTGCGCCGCCCAACCGTCAGGCAATCATTGATGACTTCAAAGCTTCAATCGAGATGGCGCATGAACTCGGTGCGCCGGTGCTGACCATCGTCACCGGCGGCGTTATCGAGGGCAGCCATTCGATCACCGAAAGCCTCAGCCGGGTCCAGGAACTCGTTGCCGCCATGGCGCCGGTCGCCGCCGACGCCAACGTCGTGCTGGCACTCGAACCGCTCAACCCGGTTTATGGCGGAAACCGGTCATGTCTGGTCACCGTGCGCGACGCGATCGACATGTGCCAGGCCATCGGCGCTGACAACGTCCAGATTGCGATCGATGTCTATCACGTCTGGTGGGACACATCGCTTGCCGCTGAACTCAAGCGGGCGGGCAAGGGCCGCATTGCCGGATACCATCTGTGCGACTGGCTGGCTGACACCACCGACGTGCAGCTTGATCGCGGCATGATGGGCGATGGCGTTGCCGATCTCAGGCAGATACGCGCCGCTGTCGAGGCCACCGGTTATGATGGCTACTGCGAGGTTGAAATATTCTCGGCGGCAAATTGGTGGAAACGACCGCCAGGGGAAGTGCTCGACACCATTGTCGAGCGGTTCAGAGCGGTCTGCTGAGATCAGTCATGCATCAGTTGGCAGGGGCGGGTTCCTGGCCTTCATCCGGTTTGGCCAGAACCTGTAGGTCCTGGAGCTTTTCGCCGGCAAGTTGGCGCAGCATCAGCCGCATCATGATCCGACCGGCCTCCTCGATATCCTCATGAAGCGATTCCACATTCGGGCGCAGATGATTGAATATTTCCGATGTGCGCTTGGCGATCAGGGCAATGTCCCGGTCGGGCACCAGTCCGGCGTCGCAGATTGCCGCATGGGCGACGATTGCCGACACTTCGCCAGGGCAGATGATGCCATCGGGGCGGTCGGGTGAGGCGATCCATTGTCTGATTCCCGCATGCAACCGGTCTGCGTCCATGTTGAGGTCAAAGTCTTCGGGTACGTGGGCGGGGAGGCCGAACCCTTGCAACCCCTCGAAATATCCTGCCATCATGTACTGGTGATACATGTAGTTGCGTGAGGGCGGCACGATGCCGATGGACGTGCAACCGCGGTTGACCAGGCGCCCGACAGCGGCCTTGGCGAATGCGTGGTTGTCGTAGTCATACCAGGCATGGTTCTGAAAGCCGGTTCGTCCATGGGTGACGAACGGAAAATTCTGTTCCAGAAGAAATTCGGCTCGGACATCGTGATGCGCGGTACGCGCAAACAGAATGCCATCGGCTTGCCGATTGCGGACGATGAACCGGATCGGTTCCAGCGGGTCCTCCCCAAGTTGGTACTGCATAACCGTCAGATGATAACGGGTGCCGCGAACGATATCGGCGATGCCGGTGATCATCGAGTTGCCGAAGCCGAGAATTTCGCTGTGCGGGTCGAGCACCAGGCTGATGACATTGGTTCGCCCTGTCCGCAGACGTTGCGCCGCCCGGTCAGGCACGTAACCAACCTCCTTGGCAATGGCAATGACCTTCTCCCGTGTCTTTGCCGCGATCGCCGGATCATTGGCAAGCGCCCGGGACACCGTCGTCACCGCAAGTCCGGTCAGCCGGGCAATGGTTTGCTGCGTGGGCTTCTGATCGGGATCCCTGTCGAAAATGTCGGTCATCGTGTTGTTCCCGTCGGCCGCGGCGCGTGCGTCTTGACGCCGCGCTGCGGACTGCCTGTCTGTGATGCAATTAACACCATAGCGCAAATTTCAGTTGACAAAAGTGGTATTTGTAACGTTATAATTTAAGTAACCGTATGGTGCGGTGATTGGGAGGTTGCAATGAATTCGATGACGAAGAGACTTAAAATGACCGTGGCTGCGCTGGCGGTAATGACTGTTGGCGCGCAAGCTGCGGATGTGGAGGTTCTGCACTGGTGGACGTCGGGTGGTGAAGCAGCAGCGCTCAACGTGCTCAAGCAGGATCTTGAAGGGCAGGGGATCGGCTGGCAGGACATGCCCGTGGCCGGTGGCGGCGGCGAACAGGCCATGACCGTGTTGCGCGCCCGGGTGACTGCCGGCAATGCGCCGACAGCGGTTCAGATGCTCGGCTTCGATATCACCGACTGGGCCAAGCAGGGCGCCCTGGCCGATCTCAACAGTGTGGCCGAATCCGAGGGCTGGGACGCGGTGGTCCCTGACGCACTCAAGGCATTTTCAAAGTATGACGGCAAGTGGGTCGCAGCACCCGTGAATGTGCACTCGACCAACTGGGTCTGGGCCAACAAGGCGGTGCTTGATGCCAACGGCATCTCCGTGCCGCAAACCTGGGACGATTTTGTCGCAGCGCTTGCCAAGCTCAAGGAAGCTGGTGTTACCCCGATCGCCCATGGTGGCCAGCCATGGCAGGACGCGACCGTGTTCGACGCGATCGCGATGTCGACTGGTGGGTCCGAGTTCTACAAGAAAGCCTTCATCGATCTTGATCCCGAAACGCTGGGATCACCGACCATGGTCGAGGCCTTCAAGCGCATGGACACAATCCGCGCCAATGTCGATGACAATTTCTCGGGACGCGACTGGAACCTGGCCACGGCCATGGTGATCAATGGCGAAGCCGGTTTCCAGATGATGGGCGACTGGGCCAAGGGCGAGTTTCTCAATGCGGGCAAGAAGCCTGGTGACGATTTTCTCTGCTTCCGTTTCCCGGGCACCCAGGAACAGGTGACATTCAACGCCGACCAGTTTGCAATGTTTGACCAGGGCGGTGCAGTGTCGGATGAGCAGGCGGCTCTCGCCAAGGCCATTCTCTCGCCGTCCTTCCAGTCGGCGTTCAACGTGGTCAAGGGGTCGGTGCCGGCGCGTACCGATGTCAGCGACGAAGCATTCGATGCCTGCGGCAAGCAGGGAATGAAGGATCTGGCGGCGGCTGCATCAAGCGGCAACCTGTTCGGTTCGATGGCGCATGGCCATGCGGCGCCTGCTTCCGTCAAGAATGCGATGTATGATGTCATCACCGCGCATTTCAATGGCGAGTATGACGCTGAAACCGCAGCGGCTGAATTGCAGTCTGCAGTCGAACTGGCGCAATAAGACAGCCGAGTCTTGCAAAGGACGTCCCGGTTGCCAAAGTGCGGCCGGGATGCTTCCGAAATGCCTTGCTGGAGGGGAGTGCTGCCATGGCCCAGGTCGGGAGCGGCGTCGATTTTCGAACGCGCCTGCAATATCTCATACCCAAAATCGTTCTCGCCCCGTCCGTGGCGATGGTGCTTTTGTTCGTTTACGGCTTCATCCTTTTCACGATTTATCTGTCATTCACCGACAGCCGCATACTGCCCAGCTTCAATCTTGTCGGCTTTGAGAATTACGTGAAGCTATTCAAGCTGAGCCACTGGAGCATTGCGATCCGCAATCTCGGCGTTTTCGCGTTCCTCTATATTTCGATCAGTACGGTGATCGGCCTGGTGCTGGCGATTTTTCTCGATCAGAAGATTCGCGGTGAAGGCCTGTTACGGCCGATCTATCTCTATCCGATGGCCTTGAGCTTCATCGTTACAGGAACAGCCTGGAAATGGCTGCTCGATCCGGGCATCGGAATTGAGCACACCATGCATCTGTGGGGCTGGGAAAGTTTTGCCTTCGACTGGATCAAGAATCGCGATTACGCGATATATACGGTCGTGCTGGCTGCAGTGTGGCAGACCAGCGGCTTCGTCATGGCGATGTTTCTTGCCGGATTGCGCGGCATCGACAATGAAATTCTCAAGGCGGCGCAGATGGATGGCGCGTCCAACTGGAACCTTTACCGCCGCATCATACTGCCTCAGCTTCGCCCCGCCTTCCTGTCGGCCTTCGTCATCCTGAGCCATCTCGCGGTCAAGTCCTACGACCTGGTCATCGCGCTCACCGGCGGCGGGCCGGGCAGGGCGACTGAATTGCCGGCGACGTTCATGTATTCCTACACTTTCAGTCGCAACCAGATGGGAATCGGCGCCAGTTCCGCGGTGATCATGCTGATGACGATCGCAGCAATCATGGTGCCTTATCTTTATGCCGAATTGCGGGAGAAGAAGTGATGGCCGCATCTTCCACCGATTCAGCGATCCGGACGGGTCGCATGACCCGCGCCTTCCTTTATCTTGTGTTGTTGCTGTTCGCCCTGTTCTACCTGCTGCCCTTCGGCATCATGGTGCTCAATTCATTGAAACCGCTGAGCGAGATTACCGGCGGCAACATGATGGCGCTGCCTCATGTCTGGACGCTTGACGCCTGGCGCAACGCCTGGTCGCAGGCCCAGATCGGCGTAGAGCCGACCGGGTTACGGCCCTATTTCTGGAACTCCATCAAGATGGTGGTTCCGGCGGTGGCAATCTCCACGGTGCTTGGCGCGCTCAATGGCTATGTGCTGACCAAATGGCGGTTTCGCGGGGACACCATCCTGTTCGGGCTGATGCTGTTTTCCTGCTTCATTCCGTTCCAGATCGTGTTGATCCCGATGGCACGGATTCTCGGGGTGACCGGGCTTGCGGGATCGACCGCGGGGCTGGTTCTCGTCCATGTCGTCTACGGCATCGGTTTTTCGACGCTCTATTTCCGCAATTACTATGCCGCGTTTCCGACCGAACTCGTCCGCGCCGCACAGATCGACGGTGCCGGTTTTTTTCGCATCTTCTGGCGCATCCTGATGCCCAGTTCAGGGCCGATCACAGTGGTCTGCATTATCTGGCAGTTCACCAATATCTGGAACGACTTCCTGTTTGGCGCGAGCTTTGCCGATTTTGACAGCCAGCCGATGACGGTGGCGCTCAACAACCTCGTCAATTCCTCGACCGGGGTGAAGGAATACAACGTCCATTTTGCGGGCGCCATCTACGCGGCGTTGCCGACATTGCTTGTCTACATCGTGGCGGGCCGATACTTCGTGCGCGGACTGATGTCCGGCTCGGTGAAGGGATAATCCATGAGCTTTCTCAAGATCGAAAACGTCACCAAATCCTATGGCTCTCTTGAAGTCCTGCACCGTGTCGACATCGACGTCGAGGAAGGCGAGTTCCTGGTCCTCGTCGGACCGTCGGGATGCGGCAAGTCGACCTTGCTCAACATGATTGCCGGACTTGAGGAAATTTCCAGCGGCGAAATGTCGATCAAGGGCAAGGTGATGAACGGGGTGCACCCCTCAAAGCGCAACATCGCGATGGTGTTCCAGTCCTATGCGCTTTATCCCAACATGACGGTTGCCCAGAACATCACCTTCGGGCTCGAGATGCATCATGTTCCCAAGCCCGAGCGGGAGGCGGCGATGAACCGGGTCGCCGACATGCTTCAGATCAAGCCGCTGCTCTCGCGCAAGCCCGGACAATTGTCCGGCGGCCAGCGCCAGCGCGTGGCCATGGGGCGGGCGCTGGTGCGCAATCCGGATGTTTTTCTGTTCGACGAACCCTTGTCCAACCTCGACGCCAAGCTGCGGGTCGACATGCGCACCGAGATCAAGAAGCTGCATCAGCGGCTCGGAACAACGATCGTCTATGTCACCCATGACCAGATCGAGGCAATGACTTTGTCGACCCGCATCGCCGTGATGAATGGCGGCTATATCCAGCAATTGGGAACGCCCAAACAGATCTACGACAATCCGGCCAATATCTTTGTGGCGAGTTTCATGGGCTCGCCCTCGATGAATATGCTTCCCGCGACGCTGCGCCTGAACGGCGCGGATGCTTCAGTCGAGATCACCGATGCCCAAGGCCAACCGGTTCACCTGCCGGTTCCGGTCTCGCCTGATGCAGCGAGACTTTATGACGGCAGGTCCGTCATTCTCGGAATCCGGCCCGAAGCGGTCACTGACCCGGACGGCGCCGACAAGAACGCCACCACGGTGGTTCACCTCAGAAACCTTGTCGATATCATCGAGCCTGCCGGGTCCGACACCTTCATCACCACCACCATGGCGGGCGGGGACGTCATCGGCCGAATGCGTGCCGATGCAGATGTGGCGCCCGGTCAGGTCTGTGATCTTGCCCTAAATATGGACAAGGCGGTGCTGTTTGACGTGGAGTCGCAAATACGAATCCAGTGACCGGGCTATTCGGATTCGGCCAAACCACAGGTTCATCCGAATGAGATGGGGACAATGACTGCGCCCCCGTTGGGGTGCTCAGGAATGCTCAGCTCTCGGGATCGGCGGTCCCGGGTCGGTAAAGATCAGAAGTCTTCTGCCGGACTGCAAGCCACCAGCCTGCCTGTTGGGGCCAGGTTTCATACTGGCCATCATGGCCAAGCTCGCGCGCCGCATTCAACGCCCAGTTCGGATCGACAAGCGCTTCACGGCCGATAGCGATCAGATCCGCACGGCCTTGAGCCAGAATGGCTTCTGCCTGTTGCGGGTGGGTGATCAGCCCCACAGCCATGGTTTTCATGTCTGCTTCCTTGCGGACCCGCTCGGCATAGCCAACCTGAAAACCCGGCTGACGCTTCTGGCCGCCGCTGGCGGTCGCCGCCCCTGCGATACCGCTTGACGAGCAGTCCATGACGTCGACTCCGATGTGCTTGAGTTCGCCGGCGAGCACGACCGTGTCATTGAGCGACCAGCCCTCCGGGGTGCCGTCGACAGCCGAGGTGCGAAAGAACAGCGGCAGGTCGTCGGGCCAGACCGCACGAACCCGCTCGGCGATTTCAAGTGCCAGCCGCATACGCCCGGACAGACTGCCGCCGTATTCGTCAGTCCGCCTGTTGGAGAGAGGCGACAGGAAGCTGTGCACCAGATAACCATGCGCGCCATGAACTTCGGCGATCTTGTAACCGGCGGCAAGCGCCCGTCCGGCGGCCGCGGCGTAATCTTCAATCAGCTCGGAGATCTCGGTTCTGGAAAGTTCGTGGGGAACCGGCCAGCCGTCAGCGACCGGCAGTGCCGACGGGCCGACCGGTGTCCAGGGCATGTCGCCACGCAGGATGTCGGTTTCGTTCAGCGCGCCGTTGCCGTACCACGGACGTTGCATGCCGCCCTTGCGGCCGGCATGGCCGAGCTGGATCGCGGGGATGGCGCCGTTGCGGAGTGCAAACTGGGCAATCCGGGCATGGCCCGGTATCTGGCTGTCGGTCCAGAGCCCGGGGCAGCCATGGGTGATCCGGCCCTGTTTCTGCACTGCGGTGGCTTCGGTGAAAACGATTCCGGCGCCACCGATTGCGAAGCGTCCAAGATGCACCATGTGCCAGTCATCGATATGACCTTCATGCGCGGAGTACTGGCACATGGGAGAAATCACCACACGGTTGCGGGTCGAAATCCCGCGAAGTGACAGTGGCTGGAACAGGTGAGGCGCAGTGGTCATGGGGTCTCCTTTTGGTATCTGGGCAAAACGCTATCTGCGGAAATACGAGGTGGCAAACGATGGCCAACGCAAATATCCCTCCGATATGGTCATCATCAGGGATTATGCGGATGTTTTCGCCTGCCGCTACTGCACGCCGCGCGTGCCATGGCGGCCACGACAGGGATCATCTTATTGAAATAATTCCAAAAACCCCCGGAACTCGGGCTTTCTGATCGCACTTTTCCCGGTTGGACAAAAAAATGTCAGTTTTGTAAAAAAGGCTGTTGACTCTTTGGGTAGGTGGCCCCTATAAACCGCTCACACAACGAGGGCGGCGCGCCGCTGGCGCCAAGAAGTTCGCCCTTGAGTTGACTGAGAGTGTTTCGCAAGAGGCACT
>NZ_JBDWHW010000005.1:0-2989 GCF_039975035.1 Hoeflea sp.
GGGCATTGGCCCGGTCGCAGCCGGTCAGCTCAACGAGCAGGGCATCACCACCTTTGCCCAGATCGCCAAGCTGAGCGACAAGGACATCGCCCGCATCGACGAAGCCATGCCGTTCAGCGCCGACCAGATCTCGGACTGGCGCGACCAGGCCAAGGCACTCGCGAAGTAATCAACCGCCCGTTCGGGCCCTGGCGGCCAACAGCCGCAAACAGACAATCGCCTTTGTAGGCGGAACAGGAGCAGACCCATGGCACACAAAAAAGCTGGCGGTTCCACGCGTAACGGTCGCGATTCGAACTCCAAGCGTCTCGGCGTGAAGAAGTTCGGCGGCGAAGCTGTGATTTCAGGCAACATCATCATTCGTCAGCGCGGAACCAAATGGCATCCGGGCACCGGCGTCGGCATTGGCAAGGATCACACCATTTTTGCCGTGCAGCCGGGCAATGTTGACTTTCGCAAGACAGCCAACGGCCGAACCTTTGTATCCGTTGTGGCGAAAGCCGAAGCAGCGGAATAAGCCGGATCGCATTTTGCAAGCCGGTGTCTCATCGACCCGGCCTTTGCAGGCATCCTCCGGACTACCGGAAAATGGACAGGGGAGATGGGACACCATCTCCCCTTTCTTTTTGTCCAAAACCGGAGAACCACCATGAGACACGACCCCGATAGCGAACCAGACTGCTGCCCTGTCGGCAGCCTTGAGCGGCCGCCGGCTTTTGATTGCCCGGTTCTGCTGACCGAAACCCTGGTCCTGCGCGCCCCCCACGCCGAGGACATCGACGCAATTGCCATTCTCGCCGACAATCCGGCCATCGCCACCATGGTGTCGCGCATCCCGCACCCCTATGGTCGCGCTGATGCCGAGACCTTCGTGCGCACATCCGCCAAACGCGGGAATGGCAATTGCGTCTACGCCATCACCGACGCCGAGACCGGACAGCTCTTCGGCTGCTGCTCGCTGGAAACCGGAAATGACGGAAGATCGCTTGAACTGGGCTACTGGATCGGCGAGCCGTTCTGGCGCCGCGGCATTGCCACCCAAGCCGTTCATGCGCTGGTCGACATGGCCTTTCGCACCCGCGAAATCGACCATATCGACGCCCGCTGCCGGGTGATCAACCCCGCCTCCCGCCGGGTGCTGCAAAAAAGCGGCTTCCAGTTCCAGGGCAGCGGCATGATCAACATTCTCTCGATCAATGCCAGCGCAGCTGTCGAATGGTTCCGGCTTGACCGCAAGACCTGGATTTCGCTGATCGGTTGGTCGAAGGACAACAAGCTGGCCGCGCTTTGAACGGCGCGACAGCGCCTCATCCGATCGCGGTGATCGCAATAGGCTTTGACCTCCGGGCCGGAGCCGTTTATCGATGCGCCCGAGGCCGGTGGCGCAATCCAGACCGGCCAATGCAATTCCGCCAAGGGCGGGAACCAGGTTTCCGTCCGGAATTGCAGATAAACAAACTGATGCAATAGTTCCATGTCTCCCAGGACGATGGCAGTATTGCAAACATGTTCAAAGCCTGAATCGGTCAAGCCAGATGAAGTTCCTCGACGAAACCAAGGTTTATATCCGCTCCGGTGACGGCGGCGCCGGCAGCGTCTCGTTCCGGCGCGAGAAATACATCGAGTTCGGCGGCCCCGATGGCGGCGATGGCGGCCGTGGCGGCGACGTTTGGGTGGAAGCCGTCGACGGCCTCAACACGCTGATCGATTATCGCTTCCAGCAGCATTTCAAGGCCAAGACCGGCGGCCACGGTATGGGCCGCAACCGCACCGGTGCGGGCGGCGACAGCGTGACGATGAAAGTGCCGGCCGGAACTCAGATTTTCGAGGAAGACAACGAAACCCTGATCTGCGACCTGACCGAAGTCGGCCAACGCTACCGGCTTGCCGCTGGCGGCAATGGCGGTTTTGGCAACGCCCACTTCAAGTCCGCCACCAATCAGGCGCCCCGTCACGCCAATCCGGGTCTGGAAGGCCAGGAAAAAACCGTCTGGCTTCGTCTCAAGCTGATTGCCGACGCCGGTCTGATCGGCCTGCCCAATGCCGGCAAGTCGACCTTCCTTGCGGCCGTTACCCGCGCGCGGCCGAAAATTGCCAACTACCCCTTCACCACCCTGCATCCGAACCTCGGTGTCGCCACCATAGATGGCCGCGAATTCGTGCTCGCCGATATCCCGGGTCTGATCGAGGGCGCTCATGAAGGCGTTGGCATTGGCGACCGGTTTCTCGGCCATGTCGAGCGCACAAGAGTGCTGTTGCATCTGGTCTCCGCACTGGAGGAAGATGTCGCCAAGGCCTACCGCACCGTCCGCCATGAGCTGGAAGCCTATGGTCATGGCATTGCGGAGAAGTCCGAGATCGTTGCGCTCAGCCAGGTTGATGTGGTTGACGCCGAGGCCCGCGCTGAAAAGGTGCGGGCACTGAAGAAGGCGGCGGGACGTGCGCCTTTCGAAATTTCCGCCATCACCGGCGAAGGCATGACCGGCGGCTTGCGCGCCCTGCGCGACATCATCGTTGGTGCAAAGGCCGATGATGCGGAAGCCCAGGCGGTAAAGAATGGCGGCGTGACGGGCCCGAAAGACTGACCATGGCCGCCCCACGCAAACCGGTATCCGCGCACAGGCGCATTGTCATCAAGATCGGCTCGGCGCTTCTGGTCGACCGCGACAGCGGCCTGAAGACCGCGTGGCTGGAATCGCTCTGCGCCGATATCGCCGAACTCAAGCGGTCCGGATCCGAGGTGCTGGTGGTGTCTTCCGGCGCCATTGCCATGGGTCGCACGGTCCTGGGGCTCTCGAGCGGCTCATTGCGGCTTGAGGAAAGCCAGGCGGCCGCCGCCGTCGGACAGATCGCGCTCGCCCGGGCCTGGTCTTCGAGCCTCTCCGCCCACGCCATCGTCGCCGGACAGATCCTGCTCACACTTGGCGACACCGAGGAGCGGCGACGCTATCTCAACGCCCGCGCCACCATGGCCGAACTGATGCGCTAC
>NZ_JBDWHW010000006.1:0-4014 GCF_039975035.1 Hoeflea sp.
ATGTTTGGCCGGGAACAGGCGGCCAGCATGATTGGTTACGTGACAATGGGCATGGCCGTTGCACCGACAATCGGACCGGCAATCGGCGGGCTCCTGGATGCGCAATACGGTTGGCGTGGCGGTTTCTTTCTGATGCTCATATTCGGTGTGGGAGTTACTGTTTCTGCGTTTTTGTACCTGCCGGAAACAAATCGCTATCGCAGCCCGGTCAGTATCCGGAAAATCGCGTCTAGTTATAATCAGCTGGCTCGGGAAAAAATGTTCTGGGCGTTTTGTTTGTGCGCTGTATCTTCAGCTGCGCTGTATTTCGCCTACCTTGGCGGTGCCCCTTTTGTAGCTGCAGGCGTCTTAGGGCTAACACCTGCTGAAATTGGCCTGTATTTCATGGTTGTGGCGCTGGGCTACATCCTTGGGAACTTTATAACTGGTCGAGTTGCTGAACGGGTCGGCGTTGTTCGGATGATTATCGCAGGGACGCTCGTTGGGTTATTCGGCGTGTTGCTCATTGCCGCAGCTGTGGTTTCAGGTGCCCTAAATGCTCCCATGTTATTCCTGCCAATGTTTTTTGTTGGTGTTGGAAATGGCGTTTGTTTGCCTAGCGCTATTTCCGGTGCTGTTAGCGTGCGACCGGACCTTGCCGGAACTGCAGCGGGTTTGACCAGCTCCCTTCAGATCGGTTTTGGTGCCATCGCCAGTGCTATTGTTGCCAGTTTTCTGGCAACAGATGAACTTGGTTCAGGAGCCGCTCCTATGGTCGTTGTCATGGCGGTTGGCGCCGCCGCGAGTTTGGTTTTCGTGACAGCTGTCTATTTCGGAGAGAAACAAATCAGCCATCTGCCGACCGACTAGGAATTCCAGGATTGGCCTAACCGCCGGTAACACTCATATGGCGAGACACGGCAGGCTGTTTTGAATCGCGGTCGATGATGAAATCATGGCCTTTCGGCTTGCGGCCGATGGCTTCGTCGATCGCATCGCTCAAGAGTTCATTGCCTTCAGATGCGCGCAGCGGTGCTCTGAGATCAGCCATGTCGTCCTGACCGAGGCACATATAAAGCTGGCCAGTGCAGGTCACACGAACACGATTGCAGCTTTCGCAGAAATTATGAGTCATCGGCGTGATGAAGCCGAGACGCCCACCCGTCTCTTCAATAGTGACATACCGAGCTGGTCCGCCGGTCTTGTAGGGAATCTCTGTCAGCGTGAACTGTTCCGCCAATCGGCTTCGAACGGTAGAAAGCGGGAGATACTGATCGGTGCGATCTTCATTGATTTCGCCGAGTGGCATGGTTTCGATCATGGTCAGGTCGTAGCCGTGCTCATGGCACCATTCCAGCATTGGAACGATTTCGTGCTCATTTACGCCCTTGAGCGCCACCATGTTGATCTTGACCTTCAAACCGGCGTCAGTCGCTGCCCGAATGCCGTCCTTTACCTTGGCCAGATCGCCCCAGCGGGTCACGGCCTTGAACTTGTCCGGGTCAAGTGTATCGACCGAAACATTGATACGGCGAACGCCGCAATCATAAAGTTCCTTGGAAAAGCGGGCCAATTGAGAACCGTTTGTGGTGATCGTCAGCTCTTCCAGAGCCCCGCTGTCAATGTGCCGTCCAAGATTGCGGATCAGGCTCATGATGTTCTTGCGCACCAGCGGTTCACCGCCTGTCAGGCGCAGTTTGCGAACGCCTTTTTCAATGAAAGCAGTACAAAGCCGGTCCAGTTCTTCAAGGCTGAGAACTTCGCGTTTCGGCAAAAACGTCATGTCTTCAGCCATGCAGTAAACACAGCGGAAATCGCAGCGGTCTGTGACGGATACGCGTAGATAAGTGACGGCGCGGCCAAATGGATCAATCATCGGGGCAGGGGCTGTCACTGCACCAGATACCGTTGAAGCAGGGACCACTATATTTCCGTCGGTCACGTTTCGCTCTCCCTCGAACTGTTTTTCTTGTTGCCCATCATATGGAGCAACTTCAGGCAATATCAATCAAAACCCTAGGGCGAACGACTTGCTCTTTAAGACAGGTAAGCTTGATAGTTTAGCTCTGTCAATCAGGAGTAGCTGTGCATCAAGGATATGACCTGCGGATCCAGATCTTCCGGCTTCTGTTGATTGGGAGTTTGCCCGGTTTTCTCGCGGAGAAAAAACTGCCAGATAAAATTCTTTTCAGAAAAACAGTTAGAACACTTGAAGTAACACCTAAAGGAGTTATATAAATGACACCTAATGGTGTTATGAAAGAGTGGCGATATGAGCAGATACGGGTTGATCTCACTTGCGTTTATGATTGGTGCAGTTCCGGCGTGGGCAGCTGAACCGAGCGTCATTACGCTGCAACCGCAACCTCAGTTAAACTGGGAAGTCACACCGGAAGGTGTCGGCTTTGCAGCCCTTGAGGGCAACCGGTTTGAAGAGAGTTATATGGCTATGGTCCGCTTGCCGGGCGGATTGGTAAGCCCGATTCATGTCAAAAGTGCTGCCATGCACGGGATTATTGTCTCGGGGCAAATGGTTCACGTCGCCGCAAACGAAGATGGTTCTTCCGAAACCATTCTTGAAGCGGGAGATTATTATGAAATACCGGCAGGACTTGCGCATCTGAGCAAATGCGTCTCCAAAACCGATTGCGTGACATTTCTCTATCAGGATGGCCCGTTCGATTTCCTGCCTGTCGCGGGAGCGGGGCAATGAATACCGGGCCCCAAGCCGTATTTCGCGCGCTGTCCGATCCAACCAGGCGTGAAATCCTGGTTCACCTTTCAGATGAAAACTTGCCGGTGGCAGAGATTGCGGAACGGTTTGATATCTCGCGAACAGCCATCAACAAACATCTGGCTATCCTGGAGGAGGGCGGGTTGATCAGGAGCCAGGTTCGCGGGCGAGAGCGCTTGAGCGAATTGACACCTGCTCCGATGAAATCAGCGCTCGAATGGCTCGGATACTTCGAACAGTTCTGGGACAGCAAACTTTCCAAATTGCAGCGTGAAATTGCCAAGGACATGAAAGAGAAAAAGGAAACGAGCAAATGACAGCAACAACATTGACCAAAACGATCATTCTGGATGCGCCGAAAGATGTTGTCTGGGGGTTCCTGACCGAAAAAGACAAGCTTGCCCGTTGGTTCCATCCGGCTGAAGAGGACCTCAAAGAAGGGGCTGACTACACATTGTTGAACCAGCACAAGGACATGACCCGTGTTTGTTGGGGAACAGTTCTGGAGATGCGTCCTTTCGACAGCCTTGTCTATACGTTTACGTTCGAACCACTGGAAGGAGCTTTGACGACCGTTCGGTGGACCCTTGAAAGGGCGGCAGGGGGAACGCGGCTGACACTTCAACATGAAGGTATCGAAAAAGCGGCTGGTGAGGCTGCATTCATGATGTTGAGTGCACTGGATGCTGGCTGGGATGAACATTTCGGCCGCTTGCGTACAGAAGCCAAGACACCGGTCCCGGCATAAATTTGGTTCGAATTTGTTGATCCGACAATTGCCTCTGACGTAACAAGTTAAACGCATAACGTCAGAGGCAACATGACAACAATTGTCTGGTTCCGCCAGGACCTTCGTATATCCGATAATCCGGCTCTTTATGAGGCCGCGCAAAAGGGCGCGGTTTTGCCGGTTTTTATCTTGGAAACTCCGGAGCAATCCGGAGAAACACACCCTCTAGGGGCGGCCAGCCGTTGGTGGCAGCATCATAGTCTCGCCGCGCTCAAGGAAAAACTGCCCGGACTGGTCTTTCTGCGGGGCAGTGCCCGCCACCTGATACTGCAGTTGGTCGCCGACACGGGCGCTAAAGCCGTCTACTGGAACCGGTGCTATGAACCGCACACAATAGCCCGGGATTCTGACATTAAGGCAGACCTAAAGGCCGATGAAATCGAAGTCCAAAGCTTCAAGGCGTCGCTTCTGTTTGAACCATGGGAGATGGAGACCAAGTCGGGTGGCCATTTCAAGGTGTTTACGCCGTTCTGGAAGTCTGCGCAGCAGCGAGTAGTTGCTCCGCCGTTAC
>NZ_JBDWHW010000007.1:0-8556 GCF_039975035.1 Hoeflea sp.
TCAGGGCTTCCAGAGCGACCTTCGCCTTGAACTCAGGCGCGTGCTGTTTGCGTTTCGACATCTCTGATCTCCTTTTCGTCGAAGACCAGCAGACTGCAAATCGTAGCTTATGTCAGTGTCCAAATTGCGGGGGGTAGCTCACTACCTCGGGCTCGATCGGACGCTGTGAGGGCATCGAAACGCTGGCATTGCCTTGCTCCGTAGGAACCTCTTCAGATCCATCCACACCCGTGAAGAAGTTATATATAACTTCAGAATTTGACTTATGGATGGGCACCTCAAAATGGGCACCAGAGACGGAATTTCTCGCCAAGAATCTACTTGAACACCGGCGCCGGACGATCTCATCAGTTGCCATTTCGAAGAGAACGAAAAAATCGTTGACAGCTTGTCGGATGACTGATTGGATCCAATCCTAGATAATGATTGGATACTAAAGGCGCTCTCATGACGCAACGTCCAAAGACCAAACTATCGGCAACCCAACACGCAACATCGAAGCTGCGCGAGTCGATCCTGTCCGGCGACATCCTTCCCGGCGCCCGCCTGGTTCAGGAGCAGCTTGCAGAGACTTTGGGGTTGTCCCGCGTTCCCGTCCGGGAAGCGTTGCGCATCCTCGAAGCCGAGGGCCTGGTCACGCATATCCGCAGCGCTGGTTATTCCGTATCCAAGATGGATGCGCAGACGTTGCACCGGATCCAGCGCATGCGCCGTCTGCTCGAAACCGACGCTCTGCTGCAGGCGTTCGAGCTTGGAGCTTTGGGCAGCGATCTAGCAGCCCAACTTTCGCTTCACCTCGGTGACCTTCGAGCGCTTTCCCCCGATAACGCCGCCCAGATGGCCAGCCGGATCAGGAGCTTTCACTTCTGCATCTTCGACAGCTGTGATGATCCGATCTTGCTGCGCTTTCTGCGCAATTTGTGGGACGCGACCGACAGCTGGCGGACCATTTATTACCGTACCGTTTTCGCAATGGACGCAGTTCAGCGCGAACGTGTCTTTGCGCGTTACGAACTGCTGATCAACCAAATCTCACAGGTCAAACTCAAAGAAACGATCACAATGCTCGACGAACTTCGGGAAGAGGGGTTTCTCTCTGCCGAGCAAGCGGTTCAGGCATTGAAAGAAGACAATCAAAGGCAGGCCCAGCTCATGCTGCGAGCCTTGGAGAGCTAAATTCCACTTAAACCTAGAGGGAAACAAAGGCATGATCCGACACATCCAAAAGCTTATCCAGCACAAACTGCTGCTTCCAATCCTTGCAACGGGCTGCGCCGCATCCACGCTGACCGGCGTGACGTGGGCGCAGGATGTCACGCTGAGGCTTGCGCATGGCTATACCGCGGCTTCCGTCGAGAACGAGGTTTTGAAACAGACGGCAGACCGCATTCGGGAACGCACTGACGGCGGGCTCGACATCCAGGTCTTTTCTGACAACCAGTTGGGTACCAATGCGGATGCCGTTGAACAGGCAGTATCCGGCGCCGATCTGATCGCTTTCGTCGACGCCTCCGGCGCGGCCGAAAAGGGGTTGCCGGAATTGGGCATCTTGAGCGGCCCATTCTTGTTCGAGACCGGTGAACAGGCAAAGAAATTCGGTAAAAGCGAGATGTTTCAAGAATGGGTCGACAAGTTGGCCGACAATGGAAATCTGCGGATCCTCGCGTTGAACTGGTTCGACGAACCGCGCGACATTATCGGCGACCGCGCCTTCATCGAGCCGGGTGACCTGAACGGCATGAAGATCCGCCTCCCGCCGCTGGATGCCTGGCTTGCAACATTCGTACCACTGGGTGCCGTACCGACAAGCCTGACATACGGGGAGACCTATGGCGCGCTCGAGCAGGGCGTGGTTAACGCGGCAGAATCCTCGCCCAATGCAATCGGCGCAGCAAAGTGGGGTGAGGTGGTCAAGCACCTGACCCGCACAGGTCATATCCGCCCATGGCTGGGTTACGCGATGGGAGAGGATTCATTCCAGCGTCTGAGCCCGGAACATCAGGAAATCCTGGTCGAAGAGTTCAAGAAATCAGGTGAGATGGCGGCCGAGATGCACACCGGCAAGACCAATGCGACCATCGAGGAAATGAAGGCTTTGGGGGTCGAAGTTCACATGCCCAATATTCCCGCTTTTCAGGAAGCGACCAAGGAGTTCTACACGGGTTCCAGCAACTGGCCGGCCGATCTCGTGGACCAGGTTCGCGACCTCGGAAAATGAACCGCACCAGGCCGGCACCTGCGGTGCCGGCCTGGTCTTAGCGAAAATCCAGTCAGGCGGTCCATCATGCTGCGCGCTATCCGGTTTATAGAAGACGAACTCCCCGGCATTTTGATGGCTGTCATGACAGTGGTTATGGCCGCCGAGGTCTTCGCTCGCTACGTCTTTGGACATTCAATCATCTGGGCATCGGAACTGGCGACGATCTGTTTTGTCTGGCAAGTCTATCTGGCCGCTTCAGGCGCAATGCGGCTCCGGATACATGTCAGGGTTGATCTGCTGAGAAACCAACTTGCGGGCCGGCTTCTGGCGGGGCTCGACACTCTCGCCGGGCTCATCATTGTCGGTGCGCTGGCACTGACTGCCTGGCAGGCCTGGTCCTTCGTTACCCATACAAATTTCTCTGCCCTACCGGCGACAGGCTTGTCACGACGGACGCTGGCGCTGGCGGTGCTGGTCGGCTGTGCTGGAATGCTCACGCATGCGCTGCTTCAACTCGTACAGACTGCAAGAGGCCTGGTCACCGGCATCTACGAGGTCCACTCGGCCGACCCCCTGCAAATCGGCGGGATCACGTTAAAGAAGGCCGAAACACAATGATCGCCCTGCTCATCGTTTTGCTGCTTTCCTTGTTCGTTGTGGGCGTGCCCATTGCCTTTTCGATGCTGGTTGTTTCGTTGGTCTATTTCACCATCACGCCGGCCAGCGACATCGTTGTCGTGCAACGGATGGTAACTGCGTTGAACAGCTTTCCGTTGCTGGCTGTGCCGTTCTTCGTGCTGACGGGCACCATCATGGCACGCGGTGGCATAGCCGAACGACTGATTGAATTTGCCGAAGTACTGGTCGGTCACATGCGCGGCGGGCTGGCCCAGGTCAACGTCATGAACTCGGTCCTGCTGGGCGGCATGTCCGGATCCGCTACGGCGGATGCGGCCATCGACAGCAAGGTTCTCGTACCGATCATGGTTCGCAAGGGCTACCCGCTGGGTTTTGCCAGCGCGCTGACCGCGACCTCGAGTATTTTCTCGCCTATTCTGCCGCCCAGCATCAGTCTGGTGATCTATGGGCTTATGGCGTCTGTTTCGATCGGCGACCTGTTCATTTCAGGAGTCGGCGTAGGGTTGTTGATGATGGTGGTGATGATGGCCACGGTCTACTGGCTGTCGCTACGCAATGGCTACGCAGCCGCCCGCAGCCACCGCGCATCCCTGCGCGAAGTGCTGTCATCGGGTCGACGGTCGTTCTTTGCGCTGCTGATGCCGGTTCTGCTGCTGGTCGGTCTGCGCATCGGAGTGTTTACGCCGACCGAGCTTGCTGCTGTGTCGGTGGTTTATGCGCTGCTGGTGGCGATGGTGGTGTACCGCGAAATCGCGGTTCGCGATCTGCTGGGCATCTTGAAGGAAGCTTCGTTCAACACCGCCATGATAATGATCATCGTCGCGGCGGCGGGCGCGCTGGGGCTGGTGGTTACCTACGAACAGGTGCCGATGAAACTGCAGGGCTTGTTCGAGGCCGCAACGGTCACGCCTATCGCCTTTATGCTTTTGGTCAGTGTCGTTCTGCTGCTGTTGGGAACGATCATGGAACCACTGTCTCTGATGATCATCCTGATTCCGGTGCTGGCGCCAATGGCGCAGAACATGGGAATTGATCCGATCCAGTTCGGGCTGGTCCTGGTGCTGCTTTTCACCATAGGCGGCATCACACCCCCGGTCGGAACAGTGGCTTTCACGGTCTGCGCGATTACCGGCTGCCCACTTGGACAATTCTCCCGCGCCTTCCTGCCATTCCTCGTGGGACTGCTGTTCTGCGTGCTGGCCCTGATCCTGTTTCCACCGCTCACAACCTTTCTTCCATCGCTGATGCGCGGCTAATTACCAATCATTCCGGATGTATAATGTCACAGACCGACCCACTTCTTGAACCGTTCCAGATCAAGCACTTGACGTTGCGCAACCGCATCGTCAGCACCTCGCACGAGCCGGCCTATGGCGAGCAGGGCATGCCCAAGGACCGCTACCGTCTTTACCATGTCGAAAAGGCAAAGGGAGGTTGCGGATTGACGATGATCGGAACCTCCATGGTTTCGCGTGACAGTCCATCCTCCTTCGGCAGCAACCTGATATTGCACCGCCCGGAAATCGTCGACTGGCTGCGCCGTCTGACCGATGACGTCCACGCCGAAGGTGCCGCGGTGATGTTGCAGATTACTCATCTGGGACGTCGGACCTCGCATTATACCGGTGACTGGCTGCCGGCCTTGTCCCCCTCGCCCTTCCCCGAACCGTTCCACCGGGCAGTTCCGAAAACGGCTGAAGACTGGGACCTGGAGCGCATCATTGCGGACTATGCCGCAGCAGCGTTGAGATGCCAGCAAGGTGGCCTGGACGGGATCGAGATCGAAAGCTACGGACATTTGTTCGACGGTTTTCTGTCACCGATCACCAACCAGCGAGATGACCGCTGGGGTGGTGATCCCGAGCGTCGATTGGAGTTTCCCCGCCGCGTGGTGCGCGCGATCCGCGACAAGGTCGGGCCCGATTTTATCGTCGGCCTGCGCGCCGCCGTGGACGAAGATCATATTGACGGCATCAATGAACAGGAGGGGTTGAGTGCCGTCAAAGCGCTGGTGAACGAAGGCATTGATTTCCTGAGTGTCATCAAAGGCACAATTTTCGACGACAAGGGCCTGGCGCAGGTAATTCCGCCGATGGGCACGCCCTCGGCGCCGTTCCTGGATTTTGCCGGCCGGATCAAGCAGGGCCTTGCAATTCCGGTGATGCATGCGGCACGCATCGCCGACGTCGCCACCGCCAGGCATGCGGTCACCAACGGGTTGCTGGATCTTGTCGGTATGACCCGAGCGCAGATGGCCGACCCACACCTCGTCAACAAGATCGCCAGCGGCAACGAGCACAGGATCCGGCCCTGCGTTGGCGCCACCTACTGCCTCGATGCGCTGCATCGCACGGGTGACAGCAAATGCATTCACAACGCGTCAACCGGGCGCGAGGCGACCGTACCGCACGTCACTCCCCGCAGCGCCCAGCCAGGCCTCCGGGTTGTCGTCGTCGGCGCCGGGCCCGGCGGGCTGGAGGCTGCGCGCGTTCTTGCCGAGCGCGGACACCGGGTTACGGTGATGGAGGCGAATAGCGTTCCTGGCGGTCAATTGGTGATCGCCGCCCGTTCGGACCGTCGCCGTGACCTGATCGGCATCGTCGACTGGCGCGTCAGCGAGTTGGAAATATTGAGAGTGGATCTGCGCTGCGGCGTTTATGCCGAAGCCGCGGAGGTTCTGGCTGAAAACCCGGATGTGGTTGTAATTGCCACAGGCGGACTGCCAAACAGCGATTTCCTTGCCGAAGGAGCTGCGCTGACCATTGATACATGGGACATCATGACAGGAACCACCAAACCCGCCGGCGAGGTTCTGGTTTTTGACGATCAGGGCGGCCATCAAGGCCTGGATGCGACCGAGACCATCGCCCGATCCGGAGCCAGTGTCGAGTATATCACCCCCAACCGGGTGATCGCACCGGAAGTGGGTCCGCTGACATCGCCTGGATATTTGGCGAGTTTCGACGAACTCGGCGTTTCGGTGACGCTCTCCTGGCGCCTGATGAAGGTTACCCGTTCGGAAAACGGCCGATTGGCAGCGCATCTGACCAACGAATACTCAGGGCGTACGGCAATACGTATCGTGGATCACGTGATTACCGAGCACGGAACGCTGCCAAACGATGCGCTCTATTTCGATCTCGTTCAGCATTCGACCAATCTGGGAGAGGTGGATTACGAGGCGTTCATCAACGTCCGCTCCCAGACTTTGAGCCGCAATCCCGACGGCAAGTTTTCGCTGTTTCGGATCGGCGACGCCGTGGCGTCGCGCAACGTTCATGCAGCCATCTACGACGCGGCTCGGCTCTGCACCGCCATGTAAGCGTGCAGGCCTCCGCAGCCAATTCTTCACAACAGATAATGAAAGGCATGACCAATGAAGATGACCTATGTCAACCTAGGCAATACCGGCCTCAAGATTTCCCGCCTCGCCCTGGGCTGCATGACTTACGGCGATCCATCGACCGGCACCCATGACTGGGCTCTCAACGAGGACGACAGCCGCCCGTTCATCCGACAGGCCATTGAGGCCGGCATCAATTTTTTCGATACCGCCAACGCCTACTCGGTCGGCGGCAGCGAGGTTGTTGTGGGCAAGCTCGTAAAGGAGTTTGCCAAGCGCGAGGACGTAGTGCTTGCGACCAAGGTGCACTTTCCTGTCGGAAAAGGCGGCCCAAATCGCATGGGCCTCTCTCGTAAGGCGCTGATAGCTGAATGCGACGCCAGCCTGAAACGGATGGGTACCGATTACATCGACCTGTACCAGATCCACCGTTGGGATCCCGCGACACCGATCGAGGAAACACTGGAAACGCTGACCGACCTCATCAAGGCAGGCAAGGTGCGCTATATCGGTGCTTCATCCATGTATGCGTGGCAGTTCTCCAAGGCACTTTATACATCTAAGATCAATGGCTGGGCGCGGTTCGTGTCGATGCAGCCGCATTACAACCTGCTGTACCGCGAGGAAGAACGCGAGATCATTCCGCTGTGTCAGGATCAGGGCGTTGCCGTTATTCCGTGGAGCCCGCTGGCGCGCGGCCGACTGACCAAACCAGCGGCTGATGACAGCCTGCGCAGCCGGAAGGACCCCTTTGCCCAAAGCCTTTATCTGCCCGAGGATCAGAAAATCATTGATGTCGTGGCCCAAATTGCCAGCGAACGCGGCGTACCGATGGCGCAGATCGCGCTTGCATGGACCGCTAGCCGCCCCGGCATCACTGCGCCGATCATCGGCGCAACCAAACCGCACCACATTACCGACGCAGTCGATGCATTGGACATTGACCTGACCGAAGAAGAGGTTGGCAGATTGGAAAATCTGTACACTCCCCGCCCTGTCTCTGGCCTGTCGCGTTGATACCTTGAAAATACCGGCGGCGGTCGATCACACAGGATTTGATTCAAAATCCTGTGCCGCAAGTGCGCTACATAGACCGCCGCCGACATGACTGGCTCGGAACACAGTCCGCACAAGCAAAGCGGCCCGGTTATGGTTGCCTTTCATTGGTCCTACCGGTTGACTTGCGAAACCTGCGACAGGATCCAGGTTTCGAAGACCTTGGCGGGTTGAAAGTCGGCTTTTCCTTCCGGTGAAACAAGATAGTAATTGTTCTCCGTCGTCATCGGCCGGTCCAGCACGACCTGGAGCTGGCCAGAAGCCAGCTCTCCCTCAATCAGATATTTCGGCAGAAGGGCAAAGCCGAGACCGACGATGGCGGCCTCGATGATCATGTTGAACTGGTCGAACCGGTGCCCGTGATAGCCAACCGAACCAACGCCTGCATTCTGATCAAACCAATCCAGCCATTGCCGCGGCCGGGTTGCCAGATGCAGAAGCGGCGTACCGGCAAGATCATCGACGGTGGTCACCGGATGCGCGGCGCTCAGCGCCGGGCTGGCGACAGGCAGAATGATCTCGCTGCAAAGATAGGTGCAACTCGCCTGCGCCCAAACCGGTTGACCGTAATGGATTGCAAGATCGAAATCCTGCTCCGCCAGATCAAAGGGTTCCGAATGCGAGGCGATATTGACCACAATATCAGGATGCCGCGCCGTGAAATCGGCAAGCCGCGGCAACAGCCAGCGGCTGGAGAATGTGGGAAGCGCGGCAAGCGAGAGCGAACTCCGGCCATCGGCCGAAGCCATGGCCTGCTGGACGAGTTCGTCGGACTGCGCAAGCAGCCGCAACACCGAGGGAAGTAGCGACCGGCCGGTTGCCGACAACACGACACGGCGGCGCACGCGCTCGAAAAGAACGACGCCAAGCTGGGACTCGAGTGATCGGATCTGGCGACTGACCGCGCTTTGGGTCAGATTCAGTTCCGTCGCCGCCTGGGTAAAACTGCCATGGCGCGCGGCGCACTCGAAAGCCTGCAGAACCACAAGGTCAGGCACAAGGGTACGACTGACATTCATTCCGATCTCGCATTGATTAAGGCTAAAATATCACATTATTTTTGTTTTTCGTTCCGTTATTATGAGCAAATAGAATGATAAAACCAGTCCAGATGATGAAAGACCGATGTCAGAGACCGATTTCATTGCGCCCGACACACTTCGTGCCACCTTTGCCGCGGCGATGTCGGCCATGTACCGCGATGAAGTGCCTGCTTACGGCACGTTGATCAGGTTGGTCGAGGCTGTAAACACGGAAACACTCGCAGCCGATCCCGATCTTGCGGCGCAGCTGGATGCGACCGGTTCCCTCAGCCGCA
>NZ_JBDWHW010000008.1:0-29284 GCF_039975035.1 Hoeflea sp.
GAATATGAACGCCGAGGTTGGAAGGGCCGGCAACGACGCCTGCCGGCTCATGCGCCAACGGCTGCATGGCGGCGGCATTGGTGCAGACTTTCTCTTCCTGTGTCGGCAGGCTTCCCACCTCGTCACCCATCACCTTGTTGACGCCCATGGAGACGAGAACTCCCGACAGGGCCCAGACAAATGGCACGGAGGCAAAGGCGGCCCCGGCAAAAGCGAGCCCCTTGCGCAGGTTTTTCGGATCGGCATTGGAGCGCGTTCGAAATCCGGCGACCAGCGCGGCAAAGGGAATCGCCGAAAGCATGTTGGCAAACACCGCGCCGCGGACCTGAATCAGAGTGATGGCCCAGGACACCGCGATCAGCGCCAGCAGCACGCCGTGAGCATGGACATAGCGCCCCTGCAGGATGCGGCGCACGCACAGAATCATGGCCAGCAGCGGAACCAGGTAAAACCCGCCGGCGGTCCACGGCTCGGCGCGCACTTGCGAGACTATCGACTGGGCTTCGGTGACGTTGTTGAGCCACATGCTGACCAGCAGCGGATCAAGCGATGCGAGTGGATTGCCGAGACATTGCGACGCCGTCAGCAGGGCCAGACCGAAGGTGGCCGCTCCGACACCTGCCAGACCGGTCAGCCGGACAGCAAAACCGCGCGCGGACACGGTCGAGACCGCGATAAAGAACATGCCGGCGCCGACCACTCCGAGAGAATAAAATCCGGTCGACAAGGCATCGCAGGCCACCACGCCATAGCTGGACGGGGGCACAGTGATGAAAAACGCCGCCGTCAGGCTCGCCGCCATGGCGAGCGCAAAGGCGGACGCGGCCGCTTTCATGTCGTCGCCAAGCCAGAGCCATTGCACCGCAACGATGGCGGCGACAATGGCAATGTGGGGCGTGGTTTCGGCTCCGATGGCAATCGCCAGCGCCGAGGCGACGCCGGCCAGAGCATGGGCCGCCGGCGGACGACCGGGCAGGATGAGACAGGCCGCGATGGTAGCGATCAGGCCCAGTTGAATATTGTGATGGTCGATCGCGCCTGGCAGGAAGCGGTTGATCCCGAGCACGAACAGGAACGCCAGCGCCAGGCCGATGACCCGGCCGGATGCGCCGCCCAGTATGCTGCCGCCCAGGCCAAGCGCATAAAATACCGGCAGCGCGGTCAGCACCGGCCAAACGAACAGCGCAGAGGCCTCGGCAAGGACCGGGTTCATGACCAGCGAAAACAGCATGATCAAATTGGCGATCGGCAGGTCGATAAACCGCGACCAGTGCATCAAGGTGCCGCCGTCCAGACCCAGCCGGTACTGCGTGAGGTCAAACCAGCTTTGCCCGCCGAGCAGATCGCGTACCTCGACCAGACGCATGACATCGTCATTGTCGGCGCCGACATAATCGACATAGGAGCTGAAATGCATCACCGCTGTCAGGGCGATGAACAAGGCGAAGGTCAGCATGACCGGTCGGTGAAGTTCAGCCAGCGGACTTGCGTGAAGTGGGCGATGCCGGAGGGCGGCCGGTGCAAGGCCGGCATTGCCGGCGGTCGGGTTACTCTTGAACACGGGGAACTCCAACTCACACTTTCTCTCTTGCGTTCAACCTAGCCTTAACCTTCTCAAGAAATAGTAAAGCCACGGGCAAAGGCCGCCCGCAGCCAACGGGGACCCCCATGACAGACGGTATGTTCGATGACCTCGAAATCGCGGTGCTCCTGCCTTGCTACAATGAAGCGGCGACCATCGGCGATGTTGTCGCCGGCTTCCGCGCGGCGATCCCCTGCGCCAAGATCTATGTCTACGACAACAATTCGAAGGACCAGACGGCCCTGCGCGCTGCGCTTGCCGGGGCCATCGTGGTGCGCGAGCCGCGCCAGGGCAAGGGTCATGTGGTGCGCCGGATGTTTTCCGACATCGAGGCTGACATCTTTCTGATGGCCGATGGTGACGGCACCTATTCGCCGGCCGACGGTCCGGAACTTATCCGCACCCTTGTGAGCGAGCGGTGCGACATGGTTGTGGGCACCCGCCGGGGTGTCACCGACGACGCCGGCCGGCGGGGTCATGCTTTCGGCAATTCGATTTTCAATTCGTTGTACAAGTCGATCTTCGGCAATGATTTCACCGACATCTTTTCCGGCTACCGTGCCTTTTCGCGCCGTTTCGCCAAAAGCTTCCCCGCGGTCTCGGGCGGATTCGAGATCGAGACCGAGATGAGCGTGCATGCGTCCCAGCTCAAACTTCCGGTCGCCGAACTGGCGCTTGACTATGGCCGTCGCCCGGAAGGGTCGCACTCAAAGCTCTCCACCTACAAGGATGGCGCCAGGATCCTCTGGATGTTCGCCATGCTGATGAAGGAAACCCGACCGTTCACCTTTTTCAGCTATCTGAGCATTTTCACGCTTTCCGTGTCGATGATCTTCATGGTGCCTGTTCTGAACGAGTACTTCCTCACCGGACTGGTCACACGGATGCCGACCTGGATGCTGGCGATGGCGCTGATGATGATGTCGTTGATGATCTTTACAGGCGGCGTCATTCTTGATTCAGTGGCGCGGGGACGCGCCGAGCAGAAGCGTTTCCATTATATGTCGATCGCACCTGCGGGCGGCAAAGGGCGCGCCTCAACCGGACCGGGTCTGCGTGCTTCGGAACAGACCGAAATCCTGCCGCCGGCAACCGAGGGACACAAACTCGCTTCATGAAGAGAAAAATCAGTTTCTTCCTGTTCGCAGGCGCCATCGGCTTCGCGGTCGATATGGGCGTGCTGTGGCTGATGCTGTATTTCAAGCTGCTGGATCCGTTCAGCGGCCGGGTTCTGGCGATCGGCGCGGCCATGCTGTGCACCTACATGATCAACAGGACTTTCACCTTCGGACGATCGCACCGCAAAGTGGCCATCGAGGGCGCGCGCTATGGCAGCGTCGGCATCGCGTCAGCGCTGCTCAACTACGCTGTCTATTCGGGGAGCCTGATCGCGTTTTCGGGTATCTCGCCCTATCTGGCGCTGATTTTGGGATCGGGATCGGCAACGGTGTTTTCCTATCTGGGTTATGATCGCTTTGTCTTCGGCGCGAAAAAATAGGCCGCCTACACGGTCTCCCAGCCATCATGTGAGCCGGCGCGATAAACCGCATCGATGAATTTCTGGTTGAGAACCGACTGCTCCAGCGTGAACACCTCGTCGCCGCCGCCGCGCGTCTTGCGCACAAAAGTCTCGGCCTGAAGCCGGTACTGCCTAACACCGGGGAAACGGAAAACCTGTGCTTCTTCGTGTTTCTGATTGTGCAGGGTGATGGTGGCATGATCATAGTCACCGGCATTGAAAGGCGCCTTCACCTCGATGAAGCCTTCCTCGCCGTGAAACACCATGAACTGGCGCAGCGCCATCTGGGTCGAGCAGTAGAAACTCATCTCGAAATCGCCGAAATCCGCCTTGACGCTGGCATAGCGGTCGGTGCCGAATGTCGGGTCGCGCTCGACCGTCGCCTGCACCCGGAGCGGTTCGCTTCCGGTTGAGAACCGGGTCGAAACGGTCGGATACACGCCGATATCAGGCAGGCCGCCGCCGCCCAGTTGAGGCTGGTTGCGCATATTGGCGGGATCGGCGTTGAAATAGGAAAACGCGCCCTGGACATGGCGCAGGCGGCCGATGGCGCCATTGCCGATGAGCTCGCGAACCTTGCGCCATTGCGGGTGATAGGTGACCATGAAGGCTTCGCAGACCAGCACGTTTTTGGCATCGCGCGCCGCAATCAGCGGTGCGATTTCATCGGCATGAAGCGCAATCGGCTTTTCAACCAGAACATGCTTGCCGGCTTGTGTGGCCTTGATTGCCCATTCGATATGCTGCGAGGTGGGCAGCGGGATATAGACGCCATCGACCTCGCCGGAGGCCAGCAGTTCTTCATAGGAGGAAAACGCCAGCGGCGCGCCGAAGCGATCAGCCAGCGCGCGGGCGCGGTCATGATCCCGGCTGGCAATCGCCGTCACCACGCCGTTTGCGGAATCCTGCAGTTGCGGGATCACCTGTTCGCGGCCGATCTTGGCGGTGGACAATATTCCCCATCTGAACATGCTTTTTTCTCCCGATTGCTTCACGCAAGGCATCACCCGATCCTGCGGTTTCTGTGTTTTTTAGAGGCGAACCGGATTTTCGCCAATTCGCGGCCGATATGCGAGTTATCGGTTAAAGGCTGCGCGCTCGCGAATTTGTGCCAGGGTCCAGTCGACCAGCAGTTCGCCGTCGCGCCAGACCGGCTGCAGCAGGTTTTCGCGGTCCCCCAAATCCTTCAGCGCCACCGCCACCGGCTGGCCCGCCTCCATCACCACCGCCTGGCGGTAGCGTTTGGAGGCCTTGCCCGGATCGGTCTTCGGGTTCTTGTTGATACCGTGCCAGACGTCGTCATCATCCTGACGGGCATTGGCCTTCATGGCGAAACGAAGGGTGTCACGGTTGACCTTCTGCAACAGTCCCGCACCCATGCCGAAGGCGATGTTTTCAGCCGACCAGCCGCAGTCTTCCAGACGGCCGAGAATGATGCGGATGGTTTCCGGCGTCACCCCGTCACCCTGGATCACCCGGACTGCCGGATTGAGCACCTTGTAGCCCTTGGAATTGAGCGAGAAGCCAAAGATTTCGCCCAGCATCTGCACCGTGTCGACCGGCACCCGTGTGGCATCACCCGAATCGGGCCGGACAACGAGAGTGCCGCCGGAGGCTTCGACCTCGGCTTTCAGCTCTTCGCCCCAGATGTTTTTCACCGCGCGGTAGAGATCGTAGGAATCGGAGACCACCGCGACAAGCTTTCCCGGGCCGGCGAACTGGGTGAGCATGTTGCGATAGGCTTCGGTCTCGCGATCCTCGCCCCAGCTGGTCATGGTCGAATGTTCGGCGGCGGGGATAGAAAAGCCCGCCATCTGCTCATGGTAAAAACGCCGGGCATAGACCAGCGCGCTGACCGTGTCGGTTCCCATAAAGCTGACCAGATGGGCGACGCCGCCGATGCCCGCCTGTTCCAGCGAGGTGGCGCCGCGAGCGCCGAAATCGTGCAGGCGGAACGGCAGAACCTCGTCGGGCGTGTCGCAGGTGCGATCCAGCGAGGCGGAGATGATGGCGCGGACGCCGTGGGAGACCGTGGCGACGGTGGACGGATACCAGACGGCGCGCAGCAGCGAGGTTTCGATGAAGGTCGGCAGCCAGAAGAAATCCGGATCGGTGTTGCGGACCTGAACCAGCGGCGTTCCGGTGGGCGCGATCATGCCTTCGGGCAGCGCCTCGATCAACAGCGGAAAATGGCCGTCATGGCGGGTGACGATGGTCTCGAAGCCTTCGCGGTGGAACGGCAGCCCGTGCGCCGTGATCATCTCCTCGGCCTCGTCGACATCGGCCATGGTGATCTTGCGGGAGAGATAGTCTTTCAAGAACATCTGCAGGCCGAAGAACAGAACGTGGTCATGCTTGCCGCCTGGCCGCGCCTCGATATAGGCCGAGATCGCCGCGGTTTCGGGCGGGTACTGCGCGAAATGCGAATATTTGTAGCTGTCTGAATTGAGAATGAGGTTCATTGTACGCACTACGCTCCGCCGTCTGGTCCGTTGCCGCAGCATGCAACCAGCGGGGCCAATCCCGCAAGGGCACTGGATGGATAGAGTTGCCGCAAGAAGGAAATTCTGTTGATTTCATCCGAGCGCCGCTGCGAAAGCCGGCTTTTGGCTCAAGAATGAAAGGAGCGGCCCTGACAGCGAGCCGCTCCGGAAATTTTAGGGGGTGTCCGCATACCGTGTTGGCTCGAAATTCGGGCTTTCCTGATTTGGCTATTACTTTAGCTCTGCCAACACCACCGTATTGCCGTCCGGATCGCTCAATTGCGCGAACAACGCAAAATCACCGACAACAATCTGACCCACTTTCAGACCAACTCTCACCAGCCGCTCGTGCTCGGCGGCAAGGTCGCTCACTATCAATGTCATCGAACCGTGACCTGCCTCATCAGGGTTGGAAACGAGCTGAAAGCCAGCGTCTTGTCCGTGATGCCATTCCTTGAGGCCGTCCATGGGGTCGACGTCGTTGCGTCGACCAAATAGCTCCTGATACCAATCAGAACTCGACCGGATGTCAGTGCAATTCAATTGAGCGTAGATCTTGAGTAGCGTCATGCAGTGAGCTTCCCACAATGAGGCTACCAAAGCAACTTTGGGCTCGGAAGTAGACATTGCTCGGATCGAAGGCTTACGATGCGCGGACAAGCTCCGCCGGTTGCACCCCCGTTATTCGCACTTCCAACCACCGTATGTAACCGTCGAGGTTCTTCGTGGCCGGCCCGCAGAAGGGCTTGATAAACCTTTTGTAGCAGGCGTGGAGCGAATTCACGTTCTGAATGTGATAGCAGCCCGAGGCCACGCGCGTTCCAGGCTTGCTGCCGACTACGACATGCTCGAGTCCGTGCGCTGCGGCGAGGTCCTCGTAGCCATTGCCGCGGTTCGAGCAGAGCACTGCGTCGCTCGGCATCAAAGGCGCCATCGCGAGTTGTATGGTCGCGGCTCGACGATCCGGCAGCCTCTGAAATAGATGAGATCCGCCACGATCAGCTACGGTGAGAATGGGGAGCTGCCACCTCGAGAGACCCCGCATCATCTTCAGTCCCTTCGTTGTGAAATCCTCCCACCGCGGGCGCGGCGGGGGCGGAGTTTTCTTGGGATCGGCGATGTGGCGGACCCATTCGCGCGATCCCTTCCGAGACTCCCGCTGGTAGGTCTCGTCGGCCTCGATAATGCCGGCGAAGCTCATGGGCGAGCTGCTGCGAATGATGGAGAACACCAACATCCGCCAGCGCCAGACCGTATATTTATTGATCCCCAGTCGACGTGCGAGCTTGCGCACGGACAGCGGCACGGAGTTACCAAGCATGTCCTGAAGAACGACCATGAAGAGATCCGGGCGGTGAATGCGGCCGATAACTGATCCCGTCCGCCCTGAATAGGTTTTCAAACATCCCTTGCAGCGATAGCGCTGGACCTTGGTCCGCGTTCGACCCCATCTCTGGCGATCGACACCGCCGCAGAACGGGCATGTCTCGTCATTCGTCGTGCGCGCTTCGATCTCTGAGATCGCTGCCGTCTGTCGTCGCAGAGCCATAAGCTTGGCCTACGCGCCCTCAATCTGAACTGGGCTCAGATCGCTCAGTCTTGCCAAGAACCGGGAGAAGTCTCGATGTTGCATGTGCCGCGTCCCCTGCGTCAGAGAAGAGGATATTGGCTCTTTCCTGGAATCCAGAAACACGCCAACACGGTTTGCGGACACCCCCAAATTTTATCCCCTGAGCACGCCGCCCGAGGATTTTTCGACATTGGCGATCACCGCCTTGGCCAGCTTGTCGAGATCCTCGTCGGTGAGCGTACGCTCGCGCGGCTGGATGGTGATCTCGATGGCGACCGATTTCTTGCCTTCGCCCAGCGAGGCGCCTTCGAACAGATCAAAGACGTTGACGCCGGTCACCAGCGCCTTGTCGGCGCCTTGGGCTGCGCGCACCAGTGTGGCTGCGGGGACCGTGCTGTCGACCACGAAAGCAAAGTCGCGGCGCAGAGCCTGGAAGGCCGAAAGCGAGAGCACCGGCTTGGTGCGGGTGGCCTTGCGCTTGGCTTCGGGGATCGCATCGACAAACACCTCGAAGCCGCAGAGCGGGCCGGTAACATCGAGTGCATCCAGCGTGTTGGGGTGGAACTCGCCGAAATGACCGAGAACCAGCTTGGGGCCGAGTTTGATCAGGCCGGAGCGACCGGGGTGATACCAGTCCGGTCCGCCCTGCTCGACCTGGAGATTGCCCATCGGCAGACCACAGGCTTCAAGCACTGCCAAAGCATCGGCCTTGGCGTCAAACACGCCGACGGCCTTGGCGGCGCCATCCCAGTGACGTCCCGAGCCGTTGAGCCCGGCGGTGCCGCGGCGGATGCCGCCCGCGACACGGCGCTGACCTTGCGGCGTGTCGTTCTCATAGGTGCCCGAGACTTCGAACAGCGCCACATCGCCATAACCACGAGCACCATTGCGTCCCGCAGCCGCGATCAGTCCAGGCAGCAGCGAGGGGCGCATGTCCGACATGTCGGCGGCAATCGGATTGGCAAGCTTGAGCTCAGGCTTGCCACCGCCAAACAGTTTGGCCTGCTCATCGGAAATGAACGACCAGGTGACGGCTTCGAGCATACCGCGCGCGGCAAGCGCGCGCTTGGCCGACCGCGTGCGGATCTGCAACGTGGTCAGGATCCTGGTGTTGACCGCGCCGATCGACGGAAGCGGCTCGGGCTTGATGTTGTCGACGCCATGAATACGCATGACCTCCTCGACGAGATCGGCCTTGTCGTCGATGTCGGGCCGCCAGGAGGGAACCGCGACACTAACGCGTTCGCCGACGCCTGAAACCTCAAAGCCGAGACCAGTCAGGATATCCACGGACTCCTCGGTGGAAACCGTGAGGCCGGTCAGGCGATTGACCTCCGCAAACGGGAACTCGACGACCTTGCTTTCGTGGCCCTTGTAGCCCACTACCCGCGAGGCCGCAGCCGTGCCGCCGCACATCTCGAGCACCAGTTCGGTGGTGCGCTCGAGACCGGGAACCATGTATTCCGGATCGACGCCACGCTCGAAACGGTAGCGCGCATCGGTGATGATACCGTGGCTGCGACCGGTCTTGGCGATGTTGATCGGATCCCAGAGCGCGGATTCGATCAGCACATTGACAGTGTTCTCGTCGCAGCCGGAATGCTCGCCGCCCATGATGCCGCCGATGGATTCGGGGCCGTTGTCATCGGCGATGACCACGTTTGCGGGATTGAGCTTGTAAGTGCGGGTATCGAGCGCCAGGATTTCCTCGCCCTGCTGGGCGCGGCGCACCACCAGATTTCCCTTGACCTTGTCGGCATCAAAAACATGCATCGGCCGACCCTGGTCGAATGTCATGTAATTGGTGACGTCGACCAGCGCCGAAATCGGACGCAGGCCGATGGCCAGCAAACGCTTCTGCATCCATTTCGGGCTCGGGCCGTTCTTCACACCGCGGACCAGCCGCCAGGCGAAGCCCGGGCACAGGCTCTCGTCATCGAGGATGATCTTCACATTCTGCGTGGTCTCGCCCTCGACGGCAAAATCCGGCGCCTTCGGCGCTTTCAGCTTGCCCAGGCCGGAGGCCGCCAGATCACGGGCGATGCCGAAGATCGAGGTGCAGTCGGGGCGGTTCGGCGTCAGGTTGATCTCGATAACCGGATCGTCAAGACCGGCATAGGCGGCGAACGAGGTGCCCACCGGGGCGTCTTCCGGCAGGTCGATGATGCCGTCATGCTCATCGGACATGTCGAGCTCTCTTTCAGAGCACATCATGCCGTGACTTTCGACACCGCGAATGTTGCCGACAGCCAGTGTCACGTCGATGCCCGGAACATAGGTGCCGGGCTCGGCCAGCGCGCCGATCAGTCCGGCGCGGGCATTGGGCGCGCCGCAGACGATCTGCACCGGCTTGCCGTCACCCTTGTCGACCATCAACACACGCAATCTGTCGGCGCCGGGGTGCTGTTCGGCGGAAATCACCTTTGCAATGGTGAAGGGCTGGTAGGCCGCCTTGTCGTCAACATCCTCGACTTCGAGGCCGATTGCCGTCAGGCGTTCGCAGATCTGGTCCAGCGAAGCGTCGGTTTCAAGATGTTCCTTGAGCCAGGAGAGTGTGAATTTCATGGGTCTATTCTCCTTACGCGCTCAGGCCGGCGAACAATGTCGGCACATCGAGCGGGCGGAAGCCGTAATGGCTGGTCCAGCGTACATCGGCATTGAAGAAATCGCGCAAGTCCGGCATGCCGTATTTCAGCATGGCGATGCGGTCGAGCCCCATTCCCCAGGCAAAGCCCTGATACTCGTCGGGATCCAGCCCGCCGGCGCGCAGCACGTTGGGATGCATCATGCCGCAGCCCAGGATCTCCATCCAGTCGGTTCCCTCACCGAACTTGACGATCGGGCCCGAGGTGCGGTCACACTGGATGTCGACCTCGAATGAAGGCTCGGTGAAGGGAAAGAAGGACGGACGAAAGCGCATCACGACATTGTCGACTTCGAAGAAGGCCTTGCAGAATTCCTCGAGAACCCAGCGCAGATTGCCGACATTGGCGGTCTTGTCGATGACCAGACCCTCGACCTGATGGAACATCGGTGAATGGGTGGCGTCAGAGTCCTGCCGGTAGGCCTTGCCCGGAATGACGATGCGGATCGGCGGCTTTTGCGCTTCCATGGTACGGATCTGCACCGGCGAGGTGTGGGTGCGCAGCACCTTGCGATCCCCGTTTTCATCCGGCTGCAGGAAGAAGGTGTCGTGCATCTCGCGTGCCGGATGGCCGTCGGGGAAGTTGAGCGCGGTGAAATTGTAATAATCGGTCTCGATATCCGGCCCTTCGGCAATTGCGAAGCCCATGTCGGCGAAAATCGCGGTGATTTCATCGACGATCTGGCTGATCGGATGAATGCGGCCACGTTCGGCCGGTGACGAACGCACAGGCAGGCTGACATCGACGGTTTCTCGCGCCAGCCGCTCGGTGATGGCGGCATCCCGAAGCTCGATCTTGCGGGCGGCGATGGCGTCAGCGACGCGGGTCTTGAGACCGTTGAGCGCAGGACCAGCTTCCTGACGTTCCTCGGCCGACATCTTGCCAAGGCCCTTGAGCAGGTCGGACACCGAACCCTTCTTGCCCAGCGCCGACACCCGGACGGCCTCGATTGCCGCCTCATCCGCGCTTGCCGCGATGTCGTCCATGATGGAGGTCTCAAGTGTCTGGTACTGGTTCATGGTCTTTGACTGTCCGTATCTGGCTGGGCCGATCACCGCAGGACCGCGCCCGGTGTACTCTGACCCTTGAAAACGACAAATCCCGCGCCAGCCCTGCCAGCGCGGGATCCCAAATGATCAATATAGAAGATGCCTTGGGAAACGCTGGCTTAGTGGACAGCGCTTTCAAATTCGTTCGGCGTGGCATCCTTGAGGTATTCGAGCGCCTTCTTGGAAGAGGCGACCAGAACACCAAAGGCTTCCGCATCATGGATCGCCATGTCGGAGAGAACCTTGCGGTCGACTTCGATGCCCGACTTGGCCAGGCCGTCAATGAAGCGGCCATAAGTCAGACCGTGCTCGCGGACAGCGGCGTTGATGCGCTGGATCCAGAGTGCGCGGAAATTCCGCTTGCGGACCTTGCGGTCACGGTAGGCATACTGCATCGACTTGTCGACGGCAGCCTTGGCTGCGCGGATGGTATTCTTGCGGCGTCCGTAAAAGCCCTTGGCCTTCTTCAGAACCTTCTTGTGCTTTGCGTGGGCGGTTACGCCCCGTTTTACACGTGCCATATCATGATCTCCTTAAATTCGGTGGTCCCGGCTCTGCTTACAGGCCGTTGGGAAGAAACTTCTTGACGATCTTGGCGTCAGGCTCGGAAAGAACCATGGTGCCGCGTGCGTCGCGAATGAACTTGTTGGACCGTTTGATCATGCCATGACGTTTGCCGGCGGCTGCAGCCATAACCTTGCCGCTTGCAGTGATCTTGAACCGCTTCTTGGCAGACGATTTCGTCTTCATCTTGGGCATTTCGCTACTCCTTGTCAGGCCTTCTGGACGCCTTGCTGGCGACACGCAGCCATCTTCTTGTTGGGTGAGAGGCAAAGGGCGAAGACCCCATTTGCATCAAGCGTTGAAAACCGCCTCGGCATGCCCTGCCGGCCGGTTTGAACGCGCGCCTTATAGCCGTAGCCGGATAAAAGCGCAACGGGCGTTCGGCTGAATCAGCCTCACGAATAGAAAAAACCGGTCCTGGCATTCGCAGGACCGGTTCACATCAGTCAAACAAGGGCGCTATTTCGGCGCAAGAACCATCATCATCTGACGGCCCTCGAGCTTCGGTTCAGCCTCGACCTTGGCGATCTCGACGGTATCGTCCTTGACTTTCTGGAGCAATTTCATGCCCAGCTCCATATGCGCCATCTCACGACCGCGGAACCGCAGCGTGACCTTGACCTTGTCGCCTTCGTCAAAAAACCTGTTCATGGCGCGCATCTTCACGTCATAATCATGCGTGTCGATGTTGGGGCGCATCTTGATTTCCTTGACCTCAACGGTCTTCTGCTTCTTGCGCGCTTCAGAGGCTTTTTTCTGCGACGCGTATTTCAGCTTGCCGAGGTCGACGATCTTGCACACCGGCACATCGCCGGCAGAGTTGATCTCGACGAGATCGAGGCCAACCTCTTCGGCCATGGCCAACGCCTGCTCGGTCGGCACAACGCCATGGTTCTGGCCTTCTGAATCAATGAGCTGGACCGTCGGGGTCCGAATATTCTGGTTTGCGCGGGGGCCTTCGTTGGCTGTTGGCGGCGCTCTGAATGGTCTGCGAATGGTTTTGGTCTCCTGATTAACTCGTCCAATTCCGCCTGTTGCGGCATGCGAGCAAGTGGTCTCGCGCGCAATGTCGTCATGGGCAGGCCGGTGTCAATAGCATGGCTTTGCGAAAAAATCACCACACCGACGTTCGAGCGCCCACGAATCTTGTAAAACAGTCACAATGAGCAAAACAGGAGAGCCAGAAACATGACCGAACCGGACGCAAGCAAGCTGGATGTAGGCAAGGACAATGATGTGCGTTCGATCGCAGTGCTGATGCGCAAGGCGAACCAAGCGGGCGCCGGGCTGCCGGGGGTGGTCTGGCTCGGCGGCTACCGCTCGGACATGAGCGGGTCAAAGGCGGAAGCCCTGTGCCGGCAGGCCGGAACCAGGGGGCAGGCCTGCCTGCGTTTCGATTACTCCGGGCACGGCGCATCAGGCGGCAGTTTCCGCGAGGGGACGATTTCACGATGGTTGGAAGAGAGCCTGGCAGTGTTCGACCACTATACGGATGGCCCGCAGATTCTGGTCGGTTCCTCCATGGGCGGGTGGATCGCGTTGCGGATGGTACAGACACTCAGAGCGCGAGGTGTTGGCAACCGGGTCGCCGGGCTGGTGCTGATCGCGCCGGCGCCCGATTTCACCCTGGAACTGATGGAGCCGGAGCTCACGGATGCGCAGCGACAGGCGCTTGAGAGCAACGGTTTCTATGAAGAGCCGACGCCTTACGGCCCCGATCCGAATGTCTTTACCAAGGCCTTGTTCGACGATGGCCGCAAAAACCGGGTCCTGGACGGCCTGATCGACACCGGGGCTCCGGTTCACATCATCCAGGGCATGGCCGATCCGGATGTGCCGTGGCGTCATGCGTTGCGGCTTGTCGAACATCTGCCATCCGACAACGTCACCCTGACCCTTATCCGCGACGGCGACCACCGGCTGTCCCGCGACCAGGACATCGCCCGTATTCTCGCCGCGGTCGAGACAATGTCCGCCGAGGCCTGAGCTCAGGGACATCGGCACCACGGCCCGCAAACCGCTGTTGGCCCGGATCAATCCGGCAAGCAGCACTGTGGGGTGTGATGAAAATGCCCCGGCCGGTAACCATGTCTCCAGAACGCCGCACCGCGCGATTGACTCTGTGCGCCATCCATTCTTAACTCTTTGTTAAGTATTTCTGGATGGCGTGGGGTAGACCGGCAATGTTTTGCGGACCGGGACTGACAAAGCGAATGATGATCGCCATGATTGCGTCAATCGCAATCCCGTCCGGAGGCATGGCTTCAGGTCTGTCGATGCAGACCGGTCGGATTACATCGCAGCCCATCGGCCATTATGAATTCTGCAAGCAATTCGCGTCCGAGTGCAAACCGGTCAAGGGATCGGGTGCCGCACCGAAGGTGACAGATTACGGCTGGGACGTGATCAGGGAGATCAACCGGGCAGTCAATCTCTCGGTGATGCCGAAGACCGATCTCGAATTGTTCGGCAAGGAAGAGGTCTGGGCCTATCCCGAGATTGCAGGCGACTGCGAGGATTACGTGCTGCTCAAGCGGCACATGCTGATCGAGCGCGGGTTTTCACCGGCCGACACACTGATCACGGTTGTGCGCAAGCCGGACGGCGAAGGCCATGCGGTGCTGACGGTGAGGACCTCGGAAGGTGATTTCGTGCTCGACAATCTCGTCGATGAAATCAAGAACTGGCGGGAAACGCCCTACAGCTATCTCAAGCGGCAGGCGTCGAACAATTCCGGCCGATGGGTCACCATCGAGAACGGCTCCGATGTTCTGGTTGGCGCGCTGAAATAGCTCTGCAAAACCTGGCAGGCGGCAAAGGCGGCGGATCTCGAAACCGCAACCTGATGTGACCGGATCTACCAGCATGTCTCCAAAAGCGCAGAAGGCATGGATCAGGCTATGGACAGGCCTGCTGCAGAGGCTCGTTTTTCGAGGCGGCACAGAGCCCAGGATGCCCAGACAGCGATCAATGCCATCAGCACAAGCAGAGCGAATGTGGCACCGATGCCGGTATGGGCGATGACCAATGCCGTACAGACTGGCGCACCGGCCATGGCAAACAGCCTGATTGTCGCAAGATTGCCGGTCAGAGCGCCATAGCCATCGGTGCCAAACAACCGGGCCGGCAAGATGGCGCGGGCGATGAAATTCAAGCCCTGACCGATGCCGAAGCTGATCGCGAAAACGATCACGATCCAATCGCCGTCCAGCCGCAACGCGGCCACAAGGCAACCGATGCCCAGGAGCAACGCCGTGCTTGAGATGAGGCCGACGATCGAGGACGCGACACGCTCTCCGGTTAACATCTCGATCACTCTGGCAGCAACCTGCATCGGTCCGATCATCGCTCCGGCCAATGCCGCGAGTGCCGCCGGCCTGCCCATTTCATCAAGGATAAGGAAAAACGAGGTGTGCACGGCGGACATCAAAAAACTGCTGCCGGCAAAGGCGACGGCCATCAGCAGGAACGCAGCCGCACGCTGCCGGCCTGGCTGCAGCAACCCCGGGTCCCGAATTGAGGGTGCGCGCATTGCGGGATCAGGCCCGGGCCTTGGTCTGGCCGGAACCAGCGCGTGGATCGGCAGGGCTACGAGAAGGTTGATCGCCGCCAGAACCAGGCAGACACCGCGCCAGTCGATGTAGCCCAGCAACCAGTGGATCAGAGGCCAAAACACCGTGGAGGCAAAGCCTGCAACCAGCGTGACATGGGCAATGGGACGTCGCGCATAGCGTCCATGAATGGCGGTGAGCGCAGCAAAACCGGTTTCGTACTGAACCATGCGGGCCGCACATTCGATCAACAACATGGCGACGACAAAGCCGGTCATGGACTGGACCTGCGACAGATTGTAGAGCGTTGTGGCCGCAAGACAGGATCCAACGACCATCACCGGCCGGGCGCCGAAGCGATCCATCGCGCGGCCGACCAGCGATGCGGTGACGGCGCTGCTCAACAGGGCGACCGAAAACACTCCGAAGACGAAGCTGTTGCTCCAGCCCTGCGCCTTCGCGATCTCAGGTCCGATGATGGCGAACGGATAATAGAGCGTACCGTATCCGACGGTCATGGATACGCCAATCAGCAGCGTCAGCGGTTCGATGCGGCGCAATCGCTGGGTCACGCTTGAGGCCCGGGATTAGGCACGGCCTCGACCCAGCTCATAGAGCCTCCGGCATACTCCGACTCCGGCAAGATTGCCGTTCCACGGCACAGATGGGCCAACGCCCCGATAGCCGGGAGCACGTCCTGTTGCATCTCTTCACCCTCGATCTGCAATCCGAAACAGGTTATGGCGAATTGCCTTCAGGCCTGAACCGGAATGCGATGCCGCTCGTTCAGCAAAGTGCTGATTTCGAACACGCTTTCCGACGGGCATGGTCCATTGCGAATGGAAATCACTTTATTGCCAGGGAGACAAGGCCGAACGGTCAAATCTCGCGCGCTTCCACATCCTGGTTGCATCTCTCGACAGGGCGTTGCGAAAGCCAAGATCGGGTCTTTTGCTCACCTCGCAGCCAGTCAAGTTGTTTCAGGCGGCAACCCGATTGGCAGGCAACGCATATGCTTGAGCCACTGAATCAGTCCTGCAGCGGCTCGACAGGCTTGCCCTGGCCGGTCGCCTGAGCAAGCAGGTCCATCAGTTTGTCCTGATCCTGATCAGTGATTGCGAGATCCAGTTCACGGTACAGCTGTTCCAGATCCAGGTTCTCGGGCGGAGGCTCGACCGCCACTGATATTTTCGGATGTTTGGTCTGGTGAGGTGGCTCCACGGATTCGAGCAACACCTCGTGGAGCTTCTCGCCCGGACGCAAGCCAATTGCCTTGATGGCGATGTCGCCCTCCGGATTGGCGTCGTCGCACAGCGTGAGATTGGACAACTCGATCAATTTGATCGCCAAATCCATGATCCGAACCGGCTGCCCCATGTCGAGAATGAATATTCTTCCGCGATCTTCCAGCTCCATGTTCTCCGGTCGCGCCAGGCTGCTGGCCTGGATGACAAGTTGTGCGGCCTCCGCGATGGACATGAAGTAGCGGGTGACATCCGGATCAGTAATCGTGATGGGCCCGCCGCTGCGGATCTGCCGGCGAAACAGCGGAACAACCGAACCACTGGAGCCGAGCACATTGCCAAACCGGACGGCACAGAATGTCTTCTCGGGCTTGAGCTGCCTCGCCCGCACGGCAAAGTCCTGCACAATCAGCTCGGCGATCCGCTTTGACGCGCCCATCACGCTCGTTGAACACACGGCCTTGTCGGTGGAAATCAGAACCAGAGCCTCGGCGTCCGTATCATAGACGGCTGATGCAATGGAGAGCGTTCCCAGCGCATTGTTTCTCACGCCTTCAAAGCAGTTGGCTTGAACCAGCGGGACATGCTTGTAGGCAGCCGCATGGAAAACGGTCTGGACCTTGTGTTCGCGGATGACGCGGCGCACCAGCAAGCCGTCATTGACCGACCCAAGGACCGGAACGATTTCTGCTCCGGCCTGAAGTTCAAGCTCCTCTTTGATCTGGTAGAGGGCGAACTCGCTCGTCTCCATCAAGACCAGCTTGGCCGCGCCCAAAGACGCCGCCTGACGGCACAGTTCGGAACCGATTGTGCCGCCGCCACCTGTGACCATGACGACTTTGCCGGTGGTATTGGCTTCCATCAGCCGCTTGTCCGGCGTGACGATCTCCCTGCCCAGCAAATCCCCGATCTCGACTTCCCGGATCATGTTGACGGCATGCTTGCCGTCGGCAATATCGGCAAATGCCGGCAGGATCCGAACCTTGACCCCCAGTTTGCGCAAAGCTTCGACGACATCGACGCGCTTGGTGTTGCTGGCGGTTCGGAGCGTGACGATGGCGTCCTTGATATCGTAGCGCTTGATAAGATCAGGCACATCACTGGCAGGATACACCGCGTCGCCCCCCATCAAACTGCCGTGCAGATTGGGATCATCGACCACATGCAGGATCGAGAGCCGGGGATTGTCGCTTTTCAAGGAGGCGGCGATCTGCCGGGCGGCTTCGCCGGCGCCATAGATGATGATGTGGCGCTGGGGACGGGGAGAATCCGTGTGCCGCAAAAGGAACCAGCGCGCCACAAACCGCGAACTGATCACCATGATGAGTGTCAGCAGCCAGAACATCACCAGGACCGAGCGCGGCACCCCTTCCGCGCCATAGGCCCGGATCATGAAAGCCAGCAATCCCCACAACAGGGCTGTGAGACCAACTGCCTTGAACGCTGACCATATCGCATGCTCGCCGACATAGCGGATCAAGGACCGATACAGGCCAAAACCATAGAAAAGCGGAATGGCAATCACCGGGCCGGCAAGGATCATCGTAAGCTGCGGATAATTGGGCTCATAGATCGCATTGAAGCGGATGCTGTAGGCAAGCCAGATTGCAAGCATAACGATAAAGCTGTCCGCCAACATCATGGTAATCTGCTTTGTCCGTCTCTTGCGGGCCAGCAGCCAAACTACCAGATTATACACCATCGTTACGCTTCCATGCCCATCGTTATCAGCCGATGTCTGGTTCCGGCCAATTCAAGTGGGCACATATCTTCCACGAAGCCATCAATTGCAATAGTCCCGCTGAGCCGCAAGGAGTCAACCGGGCCGTTTTGTCATATCAGGCTTAATGCCGTGAACTTCACGATCACCCAGCAATCACGGCCGGCATTGGTCGCGGGGCCAGACGATGCGCGCAGCATCACCGGAACTTAGCAGTGCGCAACATCACCTGGAGCGGCTGGGCTGTACTTCACTGCGAACCTGCCCCTTGCACCTTTGCTTGGTTCAAACCGCAGGATAATGCCTGCGTGCCGCAATCAAACGAGGAGGCTTGCATCAGGCGTTGCCAATCAGAAGACCGGCTGCAAACACCAGCGCTCCGCCCAGAACCACCTGGAAGATCGCCCGGCTCCAGGGCGTGTCCATCCAGTGGTTCTGGATCCAGGCGATGGCCCAGAGCTCGACAAACACGACGCCGATGGCAACTGTTGTGGCGATGGTGAAATCGGGTATCAGATAGGGCAGAGCATGACCGAGGCCACCGATCGCGGTCATGATTCCGGACGCAAGGCCACGCTTGACCGGGGATCCCCGGCCGGAAATGACCCCGTCATCATGGGCAGCTTCGGTAAAGCCCATCGAAATCCCGGCACCGACAGACGCAGACAGTCCAACCAGAAACGTCGTCCAGGTATCACCGGTGGCAAATGCGGTGGCAAAAATCGGCGCCAGCGTCGACACGGAACCATCCATCAGGCCGGCCAATCCGGGCTGAACATAGGTCAGGATGAATTTGCGGCGGTGGGTTTCCGCCTCCTCTTGCTTGACGTCTTCGGGCGTGTGTTCGAGACCCAGACGGCGGGCCAGCGATTCATGTGCCTTTTCTGCCAGCGCCAGGTCGCCAAGCAGTTTTCGGGTATCTGCATCGGAGGTGCGCTGCGCCGCGGCCAGATAAAAGGCATGCGCCTGGGCTTCCATATCCTCGGCGGTCTGACGGATCAGATCAACAGACTGGTTCTTGACCAGCCAATCGGGCTTTCGCTCGTAATAGCCACGGACATGTTCGCGGCGAATGAGCGGGATACGGTCGCCGAACCGGGCCTTGTGGCGCTCAATCAGACGAGCGCGATGCACGCCCTCCTCGGCCGCCATTTCCTCGAATACCTTGGCGGACTGCGGATAATTATCCCTGAGATGATCGGCATAGGCGAGGTAGATCCGCGCGTCGTCCTCTTCCGAGGAAATGGCGAGCGCAAGAATTTCCTGCTCGCTCAGCGAATCAAATGGTCGACGGCTGAAGCCGATAAGACGGGACAACATGGGGAGATCCTTCAATTAGAATGGTTCTAAACTATTTCGACGCCCTCCCATTTTCAAGTCGCTAAAACGGAAAGTTGAAGATTGCCGGGTTGATCCCGGAGCGCACTCGGGTCAAGTGTTGCCTCATGACAGAAGCACGGGACATGACCGACACCTTGCTCGACCGCCTTGGGCGGTTCCTGGCCCGAAGACTGCATTCGGCCAATCGCGGCTACGAGCCCTACACCCCGTCTGATCCCGAGACGCTGTCGCGCACGCTTCGGCCAGGTGATATTCTCCTGGTGGAGGGAAACCAGAAGATATCGGCAGCGATCAAATATCTCACCCAGTCGACCTGGTCTCATGCAGCGCTTTATGTCGGCGATGAGCTGAAGCCCGACGATGCAAATGATGAAGAGTTCCCGCAGCTCATTGAGGTCAATCTGGGGGAAGGCTGCGTTGCGGTACCACTGTCCAAATACACCCGCTTCAACACACGCATCTGCCGTCCTGCCGGCCTGACACCGGAAGATCGCGCCGCAGTCGTGTCCTATATGGTCGACAGACTCGGCGTCCGCTACGACATGAAGAACATTTTCGACATGCTGCGTTATTTCTTTCCAACGCCGCCGGTTCCCGTGCGCTGGCGACGGCGCATGCTTGCCTTCGGGTCGGGGGACCCGACCCGGGCGATCTGCTCGACCATGATTGCCCAAGCCTACCAGTCGATACAATACCCGATCCTTCCGGAGGTGACGCGCGCACCAGGCCGGCCGCGTGCAGATTCGGATTATTCACGCCGGGAGATCCTGCATATCAGGCACTACTCCCTGTTCGCGCCACGCGATTTCGACCTGTCTCCCTATTTCCGCATCGTCAAGCCGACGCTCGAATATGGATTTGACTACAAGCGGATCGAATGGGGTCCGCCGAAGCTGCCCCAAACCAGCGACAACCAACCGGTTCCCTCGTCAACCGACTAGGACGCGAGAGAGGCAGCGGGAAATTGGATTATGCCGCGCCATACACTCAACCGAGGGGCGAAAACTCGCTTCAACAGATCACCATACTCCGGGTACGGCTCCACTGGATTGCTCCCGTGTCTCGCTGATCAAACACGGCCGCGACACAAGAGTGCTCGCCTTATCCGATCTGCAAGATTACTGATCCGGCGCCCGCGATGATCCGCTTTGCACGCTCAAGCCGATTGCGCCTTGCTCACTCCTTTAAGCTGCAAGGGCAAGGTCGCATATGCAAAGGCAAAACGTTACTATTGATGTTTGACACATCAATATATGCGTTCTATACGTTCATATTAAATTTTTAGGCAACAGAGCTGAGTCATGATCACCGCTTCACAGCTGCGCGCCGCCCGGGCGCTTCTTGGAATAGACCAAAAAACCCTTGCCGCGATGGCCGGGGTGTCGCTGCCAACTGTTCAACGGATGGAAGCCAGTGACGGCAATGTCCGGGGCATCATCGACACCCTTACCAAGGTGGCTGAGGCGCTCGACAAGGCGGGCATCGAACTGATCGGGGACAATGCAAGCAGCACCGCCGGCGGCCGCGGGGTCAGACTGAAAGACCCGACACCTTCATCCTGAATGCAACACTGAACCTCACTCAAGTCGCGACGGCGCCCGCCGACAGCCCTGCCGACGATCACGCCGCTGAAATCTGGCAATTTTAGCAATGGGTTTTCGACATGCGTCAACCAAAAATACTCACCACACTTCATACCTACAGCTGGCAACTTTTTGTCAGTGACCTGCTCGCCGGGGCAACGGTTGCCATGGTTGCGCTGCCACTGAGCCTCGCCATCGCCATCGCGTCCGGAGCTGATCCGGACAAGGGGATTGTCACCGCCATTATCGGCGGCTTTCTGATTTCCCTGTTTGGTGGCAGCCGGGTTCAGATAGGCGGCCCGACAGGGGCCTTCATTGTTGTCGTGTTCTCCGTGATCGCTCAATACGGTTATGACGGCCTTGTTCTGGCAACTTTCATTGCGGGCATTATCCTGCTTGTAGGCGGTTATTTCCGGGCCGGAAATCTTATCGCTTTTGTTCCAGAGGCCGTGGTCAATGGCTTCACCATTGGAATTGGCATCATTATCGCCACGAGCCAGCTCAAAGACTTCCTCGGCCTGGCCGTTGACAAGGAGCCTGCCGATTTCCTGGAAAAAATTCCAGTGCTGTGGGAGTCACTGGACACGTTCAGCCTTGCGACTTTTTCCATCGCGGTTGTCACGCTCATCCTGATTGTATTTCTTCGGCGTGTCGCACCCCGATTTCCCGGTCTCATCGTGGCCGTCGGGGTCGGTTCTGCCCTCGTGGCCTTGATGTCGCTCCCGGTCGATACGCTTGGCTCGCGGTTTGGTGAACTTCCAAGCCAGATGCCGTGGCCGCAACTGCCTGATCTTTCCCCCTCGCGCATGATCGAGCTGCTTCCGTCCGCTTTCATTATTGCCTTTCTGGCAGGAGTTGAATCGCTTCTCTCAGCCATGGTCGCCGACAAGATGATCGAAGGACAGCACAGGCCAAATGCCGAATTGACGGCTCAAGGCATCGCCAATATCGGCTCAGCACTGTTCACCGGTCTTCCTGCCACCGGCGCGATTGCGCGCACCGCGACCAACATCAAGGCCGGTGGCAAGACGCCTGTGGCAGGACTTGTCCATGCCGCTGTCATTTTGCTGGTGATGATATTTGCCGCGCCGCTGGCAAGCTATCTGGCGATGCCGGCACTTGCCGCACTTCTCATCGTCACGGCATGGAACATGACCGAACCCCACAAATGGCGCGAATACGCGCGTGGCAGGAAAAGCGACGTCATGCTTCTGCTTCTCACACTGGTCCTGACCGTTCTTGTCGATTTGACTGTAGCCATCGGCGCTGGCGTATCAATTGGCCTGGCTCTGCGTTTGAGCCGGCGCAAGGCGGTGGAGACCGACTGGACACCGCCTGACAGGTAAGCAGGCAATGGCCAACGACATCGGCGCCGCGCGACTTTTGCAGGGCGGCTATTTCGTGACCCGGTCGCCCTGCCCCTTGCCCATGACGGTTGAGAGCGCGATCCGGGCATCGAACGGGAGGCTACGCAAGCAGATGTAACGGGCGTCCCAGCTCGCCAGCCGCCAGGGAGTGCTCATGTCGATGCCGTTGATCTGCGCCAGGCCGCTGATGCCTGGTTTGACATCCAGAACGCCCAGCTTCCTGCGCGCCTCGATCAATTCGGTTTGCACGGGCAGGCATGGTCGAGGACCAATCAGGCTCATTTCATTGCGAAGGATGTTCCAGATCTGCGGCAGTTCGTCGAGTTTCGTGCGACGCAAGAATTTCCCGACCGGCGTGACCGCGCTGGCCGAGACCTCATGGGTGCCGGCCTGTGGCGTCCCGGTCTTCATCGTGCGGAATTTGTAACTGGTAAACTCGCGGCCATCCTTGCCGATGCGGGTTTGAGCGAACAATCCCGGTCCGGGCGAACTCAGCCGAATGGTCGCCCAGATCAGAAGCAGCACCCACCAGAACAGCAGCACAATGCCAAGCGCGACGGCAACATCCGCGGCACGCTTGATTGCTCCATACCAGGGATTTCCGTTTTGCCCATCCGACAGGACCTGTTCCGACAAGACAGAATCATCAACCTCGTCAGGCGGAAACGGCCGGGGAAACGTGTCCGACAGGAGCAATTCAGCCAGCCGCCGCACATCGACCGTCGGCGCCATGGCGGCGGCGAGACCGAAGAGCGGGCGGGCGAAGGCCTTGGGGACCCGGTTCAGCCAGTCCAGGCGGCCCGCCCACCCCTCACCATGGACCAGCGGAAGATAGACGGTGACGATTTCGATGTCCGCCATGCCTGCCAGCCGGCGAGCGGCCTGCCGCTTGGTCACCGCGTAAAGGCTCTGGTTGTCTTCATCCAGAGCATGGATCGAAGATATATTCACAAAGCGCTTGATGCCGATCTGCCGGGCCGTCTCGGCAACATTCATCAGCAGATCCACGTTCACACCCGCGAACTCATCCGCACCGGCTTGGGAATTGGTGTTGACCACGGCCAGATGAACCAGCTGGTCCCAACCTGATGCGCGGGTGCTCAAGTCGGCGTAGCCACAGGTGTGATGCTCGGGAAACCTCTCCGATAACTGCTCGGGATGCCTGCCCACCAGCAACAGTTCAACGCCGGGCCGGATCAGGTAGGGCAACAGATTGCGGCCGACAAAACCCGATGCGCCGGTCACAACTATTTTCATGCGCCCTCCAGACCAACCGGACGACCGGTTATGCGTCCCTGTTTCATCTCTTTTTTACTACGATCAAACCGGCAGCATTGCTGGTTGCCAAGCCACCCTGCCTTCCTGGCCCGAGCCTGAGCTGACCACGATGATCACCGGTGTTTACCATTGCATGACCGAGCGCCCGAGCAAAACCCGAGAGCAATTCTCCACCAACACGCGGGCACCGCCTGCCCATCCGGGGATCGACACTTTCATGTCGCTTCGGTCGCCGGTTCAGCGCGCCCGAATACCAGATAGAGCGAAAAGCACAAAGCCGAGATAAAGACGGTGTCATGGATATCGTGGCCCAACATCAGGCCTACGACTCCCGAACAGAGATAAACAAGCATGGTTCCACTCAGGACAAAGAAGCCGGCGCTTCCGATCTCATCCTTGCGGGCGCGGAAAGCCTGAACTATCGGAACAATCACCAGTGCGGCAAGCGCCACAAGTCCCAGCAGTCCGGAACGGAGCATGGTGGTCAATGCGGCATTATGGGCGTGGCTGTAGGAAATGCTGGTTCCGCCCAGAGCCAGGGTCCTTGCTGCAATTTCCTGCCGCTCGTTTCCCGGACCATAGCCGAAGACCGGTTTTTCGAGGAGCAGTTCATAACCGGCCTGATAGATTTGAATTCGCTGACCCAGCGATCCCGACATATCGCCGGAGACGATGGCATCCATGTCGTCGGCGACATCATGGATGCGGGACTCAAATGTCTGTGAGTAATTTGCAAGCAGAACAGTCGATCCCGCGAACACTGCAATCAGGATGGGAAGTCCGAGCAGGATCCGCTTCAGGGGATGGTGGAACAAAAGGCTCAGCAATGGAACCAGAATCAGCGTCAACCACATTGCCCGCGTCCCGCTCAGTATGACGAGATAGGCTGCACATGCCGCAGCAGCCAGATATATCAGGGATGAACGGTCCCAGCGCCGGCCGGCCGCGCCCATGTTGAGCATGTAGAGAATTCCGGCTAACAGGGCCAGCACACTCGGATTGCCTGCCGCCATCTCGGATCTGGCCTGAGAACCGAAAACAAGAAATATGCTGGGAATTGCCAGCAACGAGGCCGCCGCTGCAGCGGCTTCGACTGTTTTAAGCAATTTCGCACGATCGACAAAGGTGATCGAATATATTCCGGCAAAACCGAGAAACGGCAAATTTTCAAGAACCTCCCTGAACGCCACGAGGGAGGGATTGACGAGTGCGGCAATCAGATCAGCCGCGAAAAAACCGATGAACGCCAGGAAAACAATCTCGACCGGTCGTGGCAAAGCCCATTTCAACTGTCTGGTTGCAAGATGCAGCGTTGAATAAAATCCTCCGGAAACAACGAATATGGATACTACGCTGCCGAGGAAGGCACCCAGGCAAATACTGGTGCAATAAAATGTCAGATTTACCCAACTGTAGTTATCGAAAGTCGGCCGGATCCAAAAGTCGATGAATTTCCGGATCATGAGAATTTCTTACCAAATGATTGTGTCTTGAGTGACGATACCCTGTTATGTGTCAGTTCCTGTTCACAGGTCAATGAAGTATGCTTTCATTGGTTGATACAGTTGACCGTATTTCCAGAGTCAGCCAGTCGGGGTTTTTACAACATGGCGACGACAGCCCGCACGCTTATAGTCATGCCGGATCAACCGCTCAAGCGGTCAGCTGGTGTATTTCCGGTTCGCGGCAAGGCGGAGCCCCTCCCGGGATCCTGCTCGAAAACACATGCTCGGGGGCAAATGCAGGCCTGGGTCAAGCACGCAGTCTGGTTTCGACGATTGCCTTTTCCTGCGGTCCTGCTAAATCGCAAGCCATGACAAACACGCCCCTTTCCCATATTCGCAACTTTTCCATCGTCGCTCACATCGACCATGGCAAGTCGACGCTCGCTGACCGGTTGATCCAGACCTGTGGTGGCCTGGCTGACCGGGAGATGAGCAAGCAAGTGCTCGACTCGATGGACATCGAGAAAGAACGGGGCATTACCATCAAGGCCCAGACGGTCCGGCTGCATTACATCGCCAAGGACGGCGAGACATATGTGCTCAACCTGATCGACACGCCGGGCCATGTCGACTTCGCCTACGAAGTGTCGCGATCGCTCCGCGCCTGTGAAGGCTCGCTCTTGGTGGTGGACGCCAGCCAAGGCGTCGAGGCGCAGACGCTGGCCAATGTCTACGCCGCGCTTGATGCCGACCACGAGATCGTGCCGGTGCTCAACAAGATCGACCTGCCGGCGGCAGAACCCGACCGGATCAAGGAGCAGATTGAAGAGGTGATCGGACTTGACGCCTCCGACGCGGTGATGATTTCGGCCAAGACAGGCATCGGCATACCCGATGTGCTCGAGGCGATCGTCACGCGCCTGCCGGCGCCAAAGGGCGGCACGGTCAAGGATCCGCTCAAGGCAATGCTGGTCGACAGCTGGTATGATACCTATCTCGGCGTCATCGTGCTGGTGCGGGTCATCGACGGCGAAATGAAAAAAGGCCAGCAAATCCGGCTGATGGGCACCGACGCCCGCTATACGGTTGAGCGGATCGGGGTGATTACCCCCAAACTGGTGGCAATGGAGTCGCTCGGACCCGGTGAAATCGGATTTATTACCGCCTCGATCAAGGAGGTGGCCGACACCCGCGTTGGCGACACCATCACCGAAGACAAGCGGCCGACAGCGAATGCCCTGCCCGGCTTCAAACCGGCGCAGCCCGTTGTGTTCTGCGGTCTGTTCCCGGTCGATGCAGCCGATTTCGAAGAACTGCGCGCCGCCATGGGCAAGCTCAGGCTCAATGATGCCTCTTTCTCGTTTGAAATGGAGACTTCGGCAGCGCTTGGCTTTGGTTTCCGCTGCGGCTTTTTGGGACTTCTGCATCTGGAAATCATCCAGGAGCGGCTGGAACGCGAGTTCAATCTCGACCTGATCGCCACCGCACCGTCGGTGGTCTACCGGCTCAACATGACCAATGGCGATGTTGTGGAACTGCATAACCCCGCCGACATGCCGGATGTGGTCAAGATCAAGAGCATCGAGGAGCCCTGGATCAAGGCGACAATCCTGACGCCGGACGAGTATCTCGGCGCGATTCTGAAGCTTTGCCAGGACCGGCGCGGCATTCAGACCGATCTCTCCTATGTCGGCAAGCGGGCGATGGTGACCTATCAACTGCCTCTCAACGAGGTGGTGTTCGATTTCTACGACCGGCTGAAATCGATCTCCAAGGGCTACGCCAGCTTCGACTATCAGATCACCGGCCATCAGGAGGGCGATCTGGTCAGGATGTCGATCCTGGTCAATGACGAGCCGGTGGATGCGCTGTCGATGCTGGTGCACCGCTCGGCTGCGGAAAAGCGTGGCCGTGTGATGTGCGAAAAGCTCAAAGAGCTGATCCCGCGGCACATGTTCAAGATCCCGATCCAGGCCGCCATCGGCGGCAAGGTGGTGGCGCGCGAGACGATCTCGGCGATGCGCAAGGACGTGACCGCAAAGTGCTATGGTGGCGATGCCACGCGCAAGCGCAAGCTGCTCGACAAGCAGAAAGCCGGCAAGAAGCGGATGCGCCAATTCGGCAAGGTGGATATCCCGCAGGAAGCCTTCATCGAGGCGCTGAAGATCGGCGACTGAGAAAGCAGCACCGGTCCCGAACCGGGCGCTGCACCAATGGCGCTTCAGTTGGGCAGTGGCAGCGCGGTGCGACGGCTCAGGCGCCATTGCCAGAGGATGTGACCGACCAGCGCCACAAACACCACGCCGCCGCCCATCAGCGTTCTGGGCGCCGGTACTTCGGCATGGATCAACCAGACCCAGACCGGTCCCAGCACCGGCTCCATGGTCGATATGAGTGCGGCCAGCGCCGAGGGCAGCAACCGCGCTCCGGTCACGAACATGGCCATGCCGAAGCCCAGCGTGAACGCACCAAACAGCACCAGCAAACCCAAATCAGCCGGGCTGACGCGCAGACCCGAGGACAGAAGCAACCCGACCGCGCCGCTGGTCATGATGCCGAGGCAGGCCGCAGGCGTCATCCGCACGCCGGAATAGCGTCGAGTGATCACGGTGGCGGCGGCGAACACGACTGCGATCAGCAGCGCCAGCCCGTCGCCGACAAAAGAGACGCTGGCGGCAAAGGAATCCGATACCATCACGCCGATGCCGGCGATCACGGCGACAATCGCCGCCCAGGTGACGCCATCCACCGCTTCGCGCAGGAACACCACCCCGAGCAGGGCCGCGATCAGCGGCACGCCGGCCTGCATCAGCAGGATGTTGGCGACACTTGTGTAATTGAGCGCCACCACGAAGGAGGTCGTGGCTGCAGCCACGCACAGGGCGACACCAAGCCCGGGCAGCCCCATGGTGCGGAACAACCGCAGGGTGCCCGAAGCGCCATCACGCCAGAGCATGAAGCCAATCAGGAACAGCACGGCGAAGATCGAGCGCCAGGCGATGATCGTCCACGGATCGATCACCTCGAGTCCGCGGGCGATGGCGCCACCAAAACTCCACAGCAGCGCCGCGCCAAACACCAGTCCGGCACCAATTCTCGCGTCCGCACCCCCTGCCTGGGCGGAGGCAGAAGAACCTGACAGTGGCGCTACGTCTGAGATCGAGGTTTCGGATTTCATCAGGAATCCTTAATCCCGGCAAGCGGCTGTGAGAAGCAGGACAACGCGACATTCGGTGGCGCGAACAGGCCAGGGCAGCGAACCGGTCCAGCCCTATCGGCGGAATCTTGCTTGCCAACCGTTGCGTGACCAGGCGCAAACCATCATCCAAATGCCGACGATCGGGAGCTTGAGCGAGATAATTGTGACGGCTTTGCATTCAGGCGTTGACACAGCCGCGCGGACCCCCTAAATCCGCGCCAATGCCCAGATGGCGGAATTGGTAGACGCGCTACGTTCAGGTCGTAGTTCTCGCAAGGGAGTGGAGGTTCGAGTCCTCTTCTGGGCACCACCGCACTTTTTCAGACAGACCCATACGGTCCCATGTTGTCTCACAACACTCTGAAAAAGTTGGATTTTTCCGCAAAAAATCTAATTTCCCGTCCCATGTCGTCCCATGCTGTAGCTCTGTAGCCCACGGCAAAATACGGTACAAAATACGGTACAAGAGCAAATCAGGCCGATTTATACCGTAGAATCGTTGGGAAGTGCGATGATAAGGGCAACGTGGCGATGTTGTCTTTGACCACCTCAATTTGCACCGAGGAGCGCTACGAACTGGCGAAATATGCCTACTGAGCAAGCGGGACAGAAACTCGCCATGCCTTTACAGTTCGATAAGCACCCGTCAGAATGGTCAGAGTAAGAAATCTCTTGAAAAAGCCAATGATCCTTGAAAAGGGGTTCACTGCTGCTGCTGATTTGGAGGAGTTACTTGACGAGTTGCTGGCTCAGAAACTTCTAAGAACTACCCGAGAATTTGAGCTTTAGAGTCCCCGTTAAGGGGATCCGTAAACCCCTCGCCTTTAGGCGACGGGATGCAGTAGCATCCTTGGATGCAATTCAACAAACGTGGGAGCCATACTGTTTGGGACTGCAAGTACCATTTGGTTTGGACGACGAAGTACAGATATGAGGTTTTGGGTGGCGATGTTGGCAACCGCTGCCGTGAGCTGTTGCGTGAGATATCGATTTCACACGAGATCCATATTCATGCTGGCTCGATCAATCGGGATCACATCCATATGCTGGTGTCGATCCCGCCAAATCTGTCAGTCTCGCGTGCAGTTCAATTCTTGAAGGGGAAGAGTTCTCACAAGTTGTTGAGCGAGTACAAGAGCTTGCG
>NZ_JBDWHW010000009.1:0-4828 GCF_039975035.1 Hoeflea sp.
ACCTTTCCAGCCAGATCGGGCGACAACTGACTGTCCGAGACGGGCGGCTTGCGAGCCGGGCGCTGCGCCTGCTTTGCCTTTATCCGTTCGCCGATCTCGTCTGCGAGTCCCGAAAGAAAAGCCTCTTGGCGCTTAGACTGAGCAATCATGGAGGCCGACACGCCCGCACGTTGGTACTCGGCGATCTGCCATTTCAGCTGTTTGAGGTGGCTCGACACCTTGGTTTCCGGTTTACGCAAGGCGGTAATGCCAAGCTCCGGGTTCTCCGAAAGAAGCTTCTGTATTTCCTCAATTAGAACTGCTCGAGCGCGAATATGCGCTTCCCATTGATCGCGACGATCTTCAGTGCGTGATGCAGATAACGGCTCATGGAAGGGAGGCTCACCGCGGAGATGCGCGAGCGCTTCCTCCTTCGCAGCTACTTCAGTGGAATAGACATCAGAGAAATATGGGTCATCCCGGTCATCGACATCGGCAATGCAGAACTTCCAACCACGGTCCTGAGGAAAGACGGTGATGCGAATTTGGCCATCGACCATCGTCGGGTTGCCGTTCTCAGAAATCACCCAGCCTTCCGCACTCGATCGAGCGTCTCCATCTCTCGTACTCGATTTGCCAAACAGCCATTTGAGAAACGACATGGTCCCCTCCAGTTGCAATCCATTGTCGACAGATCGCGATCTCTGACAAGCAGGGGATCAGAGTATTAGGTACCGCGACGGAGAAGTTGATCCAGTTCTTGCCGTTCGCGACGGGCGACTCCATTCACTACATTGCCGAGGATTGTTATTTGTGAAACCGGTTTGTCGCAACGACCGATTTCATGTCATCGCGCCGGAACCAGATGGCGCGCCCGCAGCGGAGCGGCGGATTGCTCGAGGTGAACACGATCTGCTCGTCCCCGCGCATGCGCAGCAATTCTTCCGGTAATATCAGAGGCCGTGCCGCCAACTGCCTGGAGCGCGTTCGCGACGACCCCGACATCTGCGATGTGCGGCTCAACTGGTCGACCTCCACCGTGGTATTGCCGCAGCGTCGCGAGATGTAGTCGGCGGTCTCGGGATCGTGGATTGCGGCGAAGGATACCCATGAGGCGCTCTCGAACCATTTCGATGCGGCGTCACGACCACCATAGGTTTCGCGCATCTGGCCGATCGACTGAAAAAGCAGAAGCAGGCTGATGCCGTATTTACGACCGGCATCGCGCGCGGTCTCGAGAATACGCAGGTAGCCGAGCCGAGCCACCTCATCGAGCAGGAACAGGGTGCGGCCTTTGATCTCGCCATTTCGGTTGTAGATGGCGTTGAGAAGCGCGCCGATGATGGTGCGGGCACACCCCGGATGGGCCTCCAGTGTTTTAAGGTCGAGGTTGACGAAGATGTCGGTTCTGCCGCCGGCGATGTCATCGGTCGAGAAACTCGAACCTGAAACGAGTGCAGCATAGTTCGGGTAGCTCAGCCAGTGTGTTTCCTTGATCGCGTTGGCGTAAACACCGGAGAAGGTTTCCGGCGTCATGTTGACGAAGGCGGCGACGTTCTCTCGAACGAATGCGGATTCTGAATTGTCGTGGATCCTCTGCAATCGCTCGCGCAATTTGGGCTCAGGTTCGGACAAGTTCATGCGCATCTGGCGCAACGTCTGGTTTTCCTTTTCCGTATGCCCTGACAGGCAGACGTCGGCGATCAGCGCGGTGATGAGTTGCAGGGCGGAGGCGCGGAAGAAGTCGTCGCGCATTGAAGTCTGACGTCCGGTATCGGTCACAACCCAGCTAGCGACGGCGACGACATCCTCCTCCTTGGTACCGCCGAACCTGCCGATCCAGTCGAGCACATTGAACCCGACCGAAGCGTCCTTGGGGCTGAGCACGAAAACATCGTGCCCAGCACGCCGCCGCTGATCGATCACCATGGGTGCGGCCTCGTTTGACGGATCGAGCGCAACGAGCCCTCCACCCCATTTGAGCGCCGTAGGGATCGTTACCGAAGTGGTCTTGAACCCGCCCGATCCGGCAAAGACCAGTCCGTGCGTTGATCCGAACGAGGCGTCGAAGCAGAGCAGCGATGACTTCCCGCCATTGCCCCATGTATCCTCGACGTCGGCCCGGAATGGTTGGTTCGCCACACTGTCCTGGTCGACGCGATATGCCTCGCCAAGGACAATACCGCCACCCTCACAGAACATATTCTTGGCGGCGGCGACGGACATCCAGTCGGCTGATCCGTGGATTGCGCGCTTTCCCGTCATCCGCCGCGGCTTCATTGTCGCGAACGCTGCATCACCACTGAGAGCGACGCGGAATGCAAACATGCCGGCGACGAAGCAAAGGATTGCGCCGATGCCGGTCGAAGGATCGGCATATTCGAGCAGGCTGTGTCCCGCCGGAACCGTATCTGCAAAACCGCTGAGGCGTCTAAATTCCCGCGTCGCGGCAACGGCGATCACGGCAATTGCACCGGTCAGAACACCGTAGCCGGCGAACCTGATCGCCATTGCTCCGCGCGCTGCAAACAGGAAAACGATGCCGAGACCCGCGGCTAGGCCATAGGGTATGGCGATGCCGATCCGCCCAAACGTCTGTTGCGTCTCAACCGAATTTCCAAATTGCGCCAACCAGGCTTCGGAACCTTTTAACCCGATGCAGACCGCGATCATCATGCCGACAGGCGCGAGCAGAAGAATGAGCTTACTCGGTGTCATCTGAAAACGCCTCCGCTCCGATCGCCATCAACCGTTCTCGCTCATTCTCGTCGCCTTCGATCCGCCGCGTGCCGTCGATCAGAAGGCCAAGCAGGAGCGCGCGCTTCTCGTAGCGCAAGCCTGCCTTGGCAATCAGGCCGCCGAGCTGAATTTTCTCGCGCGTGTCCTTCCTGCGCTTTTCCGATTGGCTTGCTTGTCGCATGCGCTCAAGCCTCGCTATTTGCGCGCGAAGCCGCGCCAGACGGGTTTTGCGCGGGAGGGACTTTCCGGATCTCGCTGCCGCGCTCACGAAACCGTTTGGCCAGGTCCTCAAACGCCGTCAGCAGCTTGCCCTCGTCGGCTTCGACTTTGCCAATCCCGGCCTTGAGCGCGATCCGGCCGATCCGCTCGGCCTCACGCGTCTCTGCGGCCTTCAGCTGCTCCTGGAGCTTGGCGATCTCTTCTTTGATTCTGGATGGTGGCTTCTTCATTCCGTTTGCTCCCGATTGTCACGAATGCCCCGAAGGCATGAGGAGAATCGCCCGGGAGCGCGTGAAGCGCATCCCGGCAGAAATGCCGGGTCGGCAGATCCGACGCTTTGAGAGATCATCCCAGCGTTCCGAAGGAATGCGTCCAAGGGCGCAGTAATACGTCGCTGGGGCGACGTGGCTCGCCGCGGCCCCAGTCGGGCCGGGGCGGCGGCCTGCGGAACAAGGATGAACTTGTCTCGCAGGAGCCTGATGAACCGTGGCGATCACGCATTTTACACCCCAGCTTATTTCCCGTGGAAATGGCCGCAGCGCCGTTCTGTCCGCAGCCTATCGCCATTGCGCGAAAATGAGCCACGAGGCGGAAGCGCGCACCGTCGACTATTCAAACAAGAAGAACCTGGCCCACGAAGAATTCCTGCTACCCGCCGATGCTCCGAAATGGGCGCTGGACATGATCGCCGATCGTTCGGTTGCCGGGGCAGCGGAAGCCTTCTGGAACAAGGTAGAGGCATTCGAAAAACGCAACGACGCCCAGCTCGCCAAGGAATTCATTGTCGCTTTGCCCGTCGAGCTTACTCGCGACCAGAACATCGCGCTCGTCCAGCAGTTCGTCTCAGAGCAGGTGCTCGCTCGCGGGCAAGTGGCCGATTGGGTCTTCCATAACGATCCCGGCAATCCGCATATCCATCTGATGACGACATTGCGTCCGCTCACCCAGGACGGGTTCGGTTCCAAGAAGGTCGCGGTGATTGGCCCGGATGGAGATCTGGTTCGAACCAAAACCGGGAAAATCCAATACAAACTTTGGTCCGGCGAGAAGGCGGAATTCCTCGAACAGCGGCAGAGATGGCTCGATCTCCAAAACCAGCATCTGACGATGGCCGGTCTCGAAATCCGTGTCGATGGCCGGTCCTACGCCGAACGCAGCATCGACATCGCGCCGACAACCCATATCGGCGTTGCGGCAAAGGCGCTGCAGCGCAAGGCGGGCGATGCGGGAACCAGGATCGATCTCGAACGGCTGGAATTGCATGAGGCCCAACGGAAAAAGAACGCCGTTCGGATCGAGCACAGGCCTGAACTCGTTTTCGATATCATCACATCCGAACGAAGCGTCTTCGATCAGCGCGATATCGCCAAGATCTTGCATCGCTATGTCGACGATCCCGAGCGCTTCCAGTGGCTTCTGGCGCGGATTACGGAAAGCCCTGACTGCCTGAAACTCACTGACGAGACAATCGACTTTGCGACCGGGGCACGGGTTCCCGCGCGCCTCACGACGCGTGCGATGATCAGACTCGAAGCCGAAATGATTTCCCGCGCAAACTGGCTTTCGGGAAGGGACGGGTTCGCGGTTGCGGCGAAAGTCCTGGAAACCGTCTTTGCCCGGCATGATAGGCTGTCGGAAGAACAGCGTACTGCCATTGGACATGTGGCAGGATCGGAGCGGATTGCAGCGATAGTGGGCCGGGCAGGAGCCGGCAAGACCACGATGATGAAGTCAGCCCGCGAGGCTTGGAAATTGGCCGGATACAACGTCGTTGGTGGTGCGCTTGCAGGCAAGGCGGCGGAGGGTTTGGAGAAAGAGGCCGGCATTCCCTCCCGTACGCTGGCGTCGTGGGAGCTCAATTGGAAACAGGGACACCGGCGTCTCGATGGCA
>NZ_JBDWHW010000010.1:0-11401 GCF_039975035.1 Hoeflea sp.
TGTTCCTGCTGGTGGCGAATGCAACGCTGTTTGGCTCGCTGCTCTTCGGCTATGCGTTCTTGTGGACCATCGCTCCGGGCTGGCCGCCTCCTGCGTTCATGGAGCCGTCGTTGCCAAACATGCTCGCAGCAGCGGGCGGCGCGGTGCTGGCTGCCGGGGGCACGGCGATGGCCGTTCGCAACAACCAGAACGGCAGCAAGCCGGTCGCAGCACTTCTAGCGGCGGTAGCCGGTGCGCTCGGGCTTGTGGTTGCCTTTGCGGTGTTGCTCTGGAGTGCGCCGTCTGCAGCCGGGCATGCCTACAATGCCACGATTGTGGTGCTGGGGTCTTACGGCCTGTTTCATGCAGTGCTGACGAGCCTGATGTTGCTGTTCCTGCTGGCCAGGCACGGGGCCGGCTACATGTCGCAGCGGCGCCGGGGCGAACTCTCCATCGTGATGGTGTGGAGCATCTATCTGTTCGTCGTGACAGGTCTTATCATTCTGGCCGTCTATCTGCCGGGGTTGGTCGGATGAGGGATGTACTGCGAATCTTGCTCTCGCCGGTCGTCTGGCTGGCCTCGTTCAGCACCGTTTACGCGCTGCACGGGTTGGTCTGCGAACTTGATCCCGGCGTCTCCGGTATCGGGGTCTCCTGGATCCGAATCGTGCTGGTTGCGGCCTTCCTGTTTGCTGGAGCTTTCCAGATTGTGCTGCTGGCGCTTTTGTATTCGCCCAGGTTTGGGTCTGCGCCGGGATTTGCCCGCAGTGTCAGCCGCGCTGGTGGCTGGGTCGGGCTGGTTGCAACGGTGTGGACGCTGTTTCCCACGCTGGCCACCTCGGCATGCTCAGGATGAGGCCCTGGCCGCTTGCGGTCGGTCTGTTGCTGCTGGCCGGGTTGTGGCTCGGACCCTTGGCGGAAATGGCGCGGCGCGCCTTTTCACCACACATGATCCTTCACTTGGGGGTTATGGTGGGCGCAGCTCCGCTGATCATAATCGGCGTGCTCAGGCTATTACCTGGTGATTTTGCGCCGCGTCACCGCTACCTTGGCGCATTCGCTGCCTCCGTTTACGACTTCGCGGTGGTGTGGGGCTGGCATCTGCCCGTGCTGCATGAGGCGGCGGCACGCATGAATTCGGCTTTTGCCGTTCAACAATTGAGCTTCCTGACAGCCGGACTTGCGCTGTGGTGGGTCTGTCTTGCGGGTCGCGATGCGAGGTCCGATGCTGCGGGAGCGTTTGCGATGCTGTTTGCATCCATGCACATGGCCATGCTCGGCGTGTTGCTCGTATTGGCGCAGACGCTGATTTACGCGCCGCAGTTCTGTCTCGGCGCTTTCGGACTCGATCCTCTGCCAGATCAGCAATTCGGCGGTGGCATCATGGCTCTGTTCGGGGCGCTGCCTTATGTGGTGGGCGGCGCCTATCTGGCTTCCCGCCTTGCCCTGCAAAAGACCTGATTTCAATGCCGGCCAGCCCTGGCACGGTATGGCCGCATGGTTGGCGCATGCTGTGGCCGAACTGTCACGCAGACGCGGTTGAGTCGTGGCTTTTTTCGGAACTCTTTGGCCGGTTGGACATTGGGTTTCGAGGAGCACTCCATGTCCATGAGAACATTTCGCCGAGACACGCTCACACGCCCGATTTTCAAATGGGCGCGCAATCAGTTGCCGAGCCTGTCCGATACAGAACGCGACGCCATCGATTCCGGTGAGGTCTGGTGGGACGCTGATCTTTTCAGCGGCAATCCGGACTGGCAGAAACTGCTCGTCATGCCGCCCGCTGCGCTGAGCGAGAAGGAACAGACGTTCCTTGACGGTCCATGCGAAGAGCTGTGCCGGATGCTGGACGACTGGGAAATCACTCGCGCGGGCGATCTGCCGGCCCATGTCTGGGATTTCATGAAGTCGCAGCAGTTTTTCGGCATGATCATCCCGGAGAAGTATGGCGGCCTCGGGTTCTCCAATTTTGCCCACTCCGAAGTGGTGCGACGCATTTCGACCTGTTCGGTCAGCGCCGGCGTCACGGTCATGGTGCCCAATTCGCTGGGCCCGGGCGAACTGCTGCTGCAATTTGGAACAGACGAGCAGCGCGACTATTGGCTGCCGAGACTGGCTGAGGGCAAGGAAGTGCCCGCCTTCGCCCTGACCAGTGAACAGGCCGGATCCGACGCTTCGGCGATGCGCGACAGCGGTGTCGTGTGCAAGGGTGAGTGGAAGGGCGAGGAAACGCTTGGAGTGCGGCTTAACTGGTCCAAACGTTACATCACACTGGGGCCGGTCTCATCGGTGCTTGGGCTTGCCTTCAAACTTGAAGATCCCGAAGGGCTGCTCAGCAACAAGGATGCCGAGGGCATTACTTGTGCCCTGATCCCGACCGACCTGCCCGGTATATCCATAGGGCGACGCCATATCCCCTGTGGTCAGGTTTTCCAGAATGGGCCGAATTCCGGGACGGACGTGTTTGTGCCACTCGATCACATAATCGGCGGGCCGGACTATGCCGGTAAGGGTTGGATGATGCTGATGAGCGCGCTCGCCGCCGGTCGCGGTATTTCGCTTCCCTCGCTGTCCTCGGCTGCTGCATCACTCTCGGCGCATGCGACCGGTGCTTACGCCCGCGTTCGCGAGCAGTTCGGCATTCCTATTGGCAAATTCGAGGGGGTGCAACGCCGTCTCGGCCGTCTTGCCGCCAATGCATATACGCTTGATGCCGCAAGAAGACTGACGTGCGCCGGACTCGATGAAGGACGCAAGCTCGCTGTCATTTCGGGCATCATGAAATCCAACGCCACCTACCGGATGCGCGACGCTGTTGATGACGCGATGGACGTGCATGCCGGCAAGACCGTGATCGACGGACCGAAAAACTATCTTGGCAATCTTCACAAATCCGTCCCGGTTGGGATCACCGTGGAGGGTGCCAACATCCTCACCCGCAACATGATCATTTTCGGTCAGGGCGCGATCCGCTGCCATCCCTATCTGCTCGACGAAATACTGGCGCTCGATGAGAGTGACGATGACGCCGCGCTCGACGCGTTCGATAAGGCGTTCTGGGCCCATGTCGGCCATTCCGTGAAAACGCTATTTCGGGCAACCGGGCGGGCGTGGACCGGTAGCCTGTTCGCGCCCGCACCGCAGAATGTGGGCGTGGCAGCGCCGATCTATCGCCGTATGGCACGCTATTCCGCAGCTTTTGCCCTGATCTCTGATTTTGCCTTACTGACGCTGGGAGGCTCCCTCAAGCGGAAGGAAATGCTCTCGGCTCGCCTCGGCGATGTTCTGTCCGAACTCTATCTGCTGTCAGCGGTGTTGAAGCGCTGGCACGACGAGACGAACATCGCTGCAGATTTCCCGCTGGTCGAATGGACCGCCGAGGAAAGCTTCGCCAAGATGGCCTCGAGCCTGGATGAAGTGCTGGCCAATCTGCCCAATCGTCCGGCCGCGTGGCTTCTCCGCGCACTGACATTGCCCGGCGGTTCCAACCGTGGGCCCTCGGATGAGCTCACCCGCGAAGTTGCCGAACTGCTGCTGACACCGTCGCCGACACGCAGCCGGATCTCACGCGGTGTCGAGGCCGTCAGGGGTGATGGTGCGCTCAAGACGCTGGAAGAAGCCTTTGCCCTGGTCGTCGCCACGGAGCCGTTGCGGCGCAAGCTCAAGGAGTTGGGTCTTTCTGTCGACGCGGCTTTGGCGGGCGGCACTCTTACGGACGATGACGTGCGGTTGTTGCGCAAGGCCGAAGAACTGGTCGGAGAGGTAATCTCGGTCGATGATTTCGATCCTTCCGAGATCGTCCGTGAGACGAGCAACCCTGCCCACCAGGAGGCCGCTCAATGACACAAGGCAAGCCAGTCTACATTGTTGATGGCGCCCGGACCCCGTTTTTGAAGGCAAGCGCGGGGCCGGGGCCGTTCACGCCGGTGGACCTTGCGGTGCAGTGCGGCCGACCGCTGCTTGCACGCCAAAAGATCGCCGCGAGCGCCTATGATCTGGTCATCCTGGGATGCGTCAACGTCATTGCCGACGAGATGAATCCCGCCCGCGTGGCAGCGCTGCGGCTGGGCATGGGCGACGACATGGTCGCCTTCACCGTGCAGATCAATTGCGGTTCAGGCATGCAATCGATCGATACGGCCTATCGCTATATCCGCGACGGATCGGCGGATCTGATCCTTGCCGGCGGGACCGAAGCGCTGAGCCATTCGCCCTTGGTGCTGCGGCAAGAGGCGGTCGAGTGGTATGCCGGCATGGCCCGCGCCAAGTCCCCGATGGATCGTCTGTCCAGACTGGGCAGTCTGCAAGCTGATTTCTTCAAACCGGTGATCGGTCTGGAGCGCGGGCTGACGGATCCCATTACCGCGCTCAACATGGGCCAGACGGCCGAGATTCTGGCGCACCGGTTTGGCATCAGCCGGGAGCAGGCAGACCGCTATGCGATGGAAAGCCACCACCGGCTGGCAAAGGCCCAAGACGAGGGCTGGCTCGACGACGAGGTCGAGCCGGCATTCGACCGTGACGGCAAGGTTTACGAGAAGGATGATGGTGTCAGACCCGACAGCGACATGCAGAGCCTCGCCAAGCTTTCACCGGCCTTCGAAAAACCGCACGGCAAGGTGACGGCGGGCAATTCCTCCCAGATTACCGACGGCGCCTCTTGGGTCATCCTGGCCAGTGAGGAAGCAGTTGAACGCCATGGCCTGACACCTGTCGCAGTCATAAAGGATAGCGAATGGGCGGCGCTCGATCCCTCGGTGATGGGGCTCGGACCGGTGCTGTGTTCCACTCGAATGATGGCTCGCAACGGTCTGACACGATCTTCGATCGACCTGTGGGAAATCAATGAGGCCTTCGCAGCCCAGGTGCTTTCCTGTCTGGAAGCCTGGGAGGATGAAGGCTTCTGCCGCCAGGTTCTCGACCTGGAAGAGCCGTTCGGCCGTATCGACCGCAACCAGCTCAATGTCGATGGCGGTGCTGTGGCGATTGGCCATCCGGTTGGCACCAGTGGCAATCGCATCGTCCTGCATCTGGTTCGGGCCATGAACAGGCAGGGCAAGAAACGCGGTATCGCGACCGAATGCATCGGCGGCGGGCAAGGTGGCGCAATGCTTGTGGAGAGCGTGTGATGAGCAAACCTGTCCTGTCCGTAATTGGCGAAACCCAACTCGAGCTTGGCTCTGGCGACGAGCAAGCCTTCGGCAACTGGCGGTTGCGCCGTGATGCGGGCGGCATCGCCTGGGCACTTCTCGATTGCAACGGCAGCAGCACCAACACGCTCTCCGAGGCGGTTCTGACGGATTTGTCAAAACTTCTTGATGGGCTTGAAAGCCTGATGCCCGAGTTGCTGGTGCTTCGCTCGGCCAAGCCCGGCGGGTTTGCTGCCGGCGCCGATATTTCCGAATTCCGCGATGCCGGCGATCAGGAAGCTGCGGCGCAACGGCTGCGCCAGGGTCATGCTGTCATTGACCGGCTGGAAGGCCTGTCGTGTCCGACGATTGCCGTGGTTCACGGCTACGCCCTGGGCGGTGGTTTTGAACTGGCCCTGGCCTGTGATCAGCGTATCGCTGTCGACGGTGCCTGGTTCGGCTTCCCCGAAGTCAAGCTTGGCCTGCATCCTGGTCTGGGCGGCACATTCCGTCTGTCCGAACTGATCGATCCGACCGAGGCGATGACCCTGATGCTGACCGGCAAGTCGGCGCACACCAAAAAGGCCAAGTCGCTGGGGATCATTGACGAGGTGACCCGGGAGCGGCACGTCGATGCCGCTGTCCGTGCCCGCCTGGGTAAAAAGAAGAGCCGGGATAGCCGCGGGCTCAAGGCCGCGGTTTTCGATCTGGGCCCGGCGCGCAAGCTTGCCGCCAACCGGATGCGGACGCAAACCGAAAATGAAGCTCCGCGCCGGCACTATCCCGCCCCGCATGCGCTGATCGACCTGTGGGAAAGCCATGGTGGCGATCGTGACGGAATGCAGAAAGCGGAGATACTCTCTTTCTCGAAGCTGCTGATGACCGATACCGCACAAAACCTGATACGGGTCTTCTTTCTGCGCGAGGCGCTGAAGAAAAAAGCCAGCGGCGCCAGCGGCATTGACCGGGTGCACGTCGTGGGCGCGGGAACCATGGGCGCCGAAATTGCGGCTTGGTGCGCGATCAAGGGTCTGCGGGTTACGCTCAGCGATTTGAAGCTCACGGCCCTGGCGAAGGCGATCAAGGAAGCCGGGCGGATTGCGCGGGATGCCCATCTGTCGGATCTTGAAATACGGGATGCTCTGGATCGGCTGATGCCGGACCCGAAGCAGTATGGACTTGCCGATGCCGACCTGATCATCGAGGCGGCGCCCGAGAAGATTGACCTGAAACGCGACCTGCTTTCCTCCATCGAAGCGCGCGCCAGAAAAGACGCGATCATCGCCACCAATACCTCAAGTCTGGAGCTGGAGGGTCTTGCCTCGGTGATGAAGACGCCGGGCCGGTTCGCCGGGCTGCATTTCTTCAACCCGGTCGCAAAGCTAGAGCTGGTCGAAGTGGTCTCGCAACCAAAGACCACCAAGAAAACGCTGTCACGGCTCAATGCCTTTATCGGTGCGGTCAATCGCTTGCCCGCCCCGGTGCGAAGCTACCCGGGCTTCTTGGTCAACCGGGTGCTTACGCCTTACCTGCTTGAGGCGGGGATTATGGTCGATGAAGGCATGGATCCGTTTGCGATAGACCGGGTCGCTGAACGCTTCGGCATGCCGATGGGGCCGCTGGAAGTTGCCGACCGGGTGGGACTTGATGTCTGCCTGCATGTCGCCGACACGCTGCGCGATGCCCTCGACAAGCCGATTCCGGGGGTGCCCGGCTGGATGCGGAAGCGGGTGGAAAGCGGACGTCTTGGAAGAAAGTCAGGCGAAGGCATCTATGTCTGGAAAGACGGCAAGCCGGACAAGAAAAAGGACGAGAGCAAGCCGTCGCTTCCTGATGATGTTCGGGACCGCCTCATTCTCTCCATGCTCAATGCAGCGGTGGAATGCCTGCGCAAGGATGTGGTCAGCGATGCAGACACGCTCGATGCTGCGATGATATTCGCGACCGGTTTCGCGCCCTTTCGCGGCGGCCCGATCCAATACGCGCGGCAACGCGGCAAGGAAGACATCGTCAAGGCACTTGAGGAAATGGCTTCGCGGCATGGTCCCCGGTTTGCCCCCGATGCGGGATGGGCAGACCTTGCCTGAGAGAGATAACGACAGAGGCAAACCGTCCTCGGGCGATGCGGAGGCTCTGGCGCGGCAACTGATCGAGCAGACCGGCGGCGAGATCCGGTTGGCGCTGCCGCTCGGGCTTGGCAAGGCCAACTCTCTTGTCAACGCACTCACCCAGGCCGCCTGTGATGATCCCGCCATCCGGTTGACCATCCTGACCGCCTTGACGCTGCAGCGCCCGAAGGCTGGTTCCGACCTGCAACGGCGGTTTCTCGAGCCTGCGGCGGACCGGCTGTTTGGCCGCTACAAGCCGCTGCTTTATGCGCAGATGATCGACGAGGGGACACTTCCCGCCAATATCGAGGTCCGCGAGTTCTTCTTTCAGGCGGGGCGGTGGCTCGGCAACAGCTATGCGCAGCGGCACTATATACCGGCCAACTACACCCATGCGCTGTCCTATGTGCTGGACTTCAAGCCCAATGTGGTGGCGCAGCTGGTTGCCCGGAACCCGGACGGCCGGTTGAGCCTGAGCTGCAACACCGACATCACCGTCGATCTGCTGAAGGCCCGCCGCGAAGGCAAGGCCGATTTCACGCTTGCCGTCGAGATCAACGACAATCTTCCTTTCATGGAGGGGCCGGCAGAAATTCCCGATGGCGAAGCCGACATCGAATACGAGCCGGAGACCAGCTTCGAGCTGTTTTCAGTCGTGCGCCGACCGGTGAGCCAGCAGGATATGGCCATCGGACTTCATGTTTCCCAGCTGGTCGCCGACGGTGGCACACTGCAGATCGGCATCGGATCCATCGGCGATGCGATTGCCCAGTCGCTGCTGCTGCGCCACCGGCACAACAACGACTATCTGGCTCTGGTCAAAGCGAGTCCTTTTGCCTCTTCCGGCTCCGAAGAACATCGGGCCCCGTTTGAAACCGGGCTGTACGCGGTCACTGAAATGCTGGTCGGCGGTATCCTCGAGCTGTTTCAGGCAGGGATCATTCGGAGGGAGGTCGATGGCGCTGCAATCCATGCCGGTTTTTTTCTCGAGTGCCGTGACTTTTACCGTACCTTGTGCGAGATGCCTGCCAGGCAGCGCGGCAAGATCGTGATGATGCCCGTCTCCTTCACAAATGCGCTCTATGGTGACGAAACATCAAAACGCGCCGCGCGGCGCGACGCTCGCTTCGTCAACAACGCCATGATCGTAACCTGCCTGGGCGCCGTGGTCTCGGACGGGATCGAAGACGGGCAGGTAGTCAGTGGTGTCGGCGGCCAGTTCAATTTCGTCGAACAGGCCTTCGCGCTCGAGGACGGACGCTCGATCATCACCTTGAGCGCCACGCGACAAAGTGGCGGCAAGACCGTTTCCAATATCCGCTGGGACTATGCGCATGAGACCGTGCCGCGGCACTATCGCGACATTGTTGTAACCGAATACGGCGTGGCGGATCTCAGGGGCAAGACGGATGAAGAGTGCATTGTCGCCCTCATCGGGATTGCCGACAGCCGCTTTCAGGCAGGTCTTCTCGCCGAGGCGAAAAACGCCGGCAAGATTGATCAGGACTTAGAGATCGCCCCTGCCGGTCGCGGCAATTCGCCTGAACGATTGAACGATTGGCTTAAATCCGCGCGGCGCAGATCTGTGTTGCCTGAGTATCCGTTCGGTACAGATTTCTGTGAAACCGAAAGGCGGCTGCTGCCTGCGCTCGCGATCCTGAAACATGCATCCGGTTCATGGTCGCAATTGGCGCGCCTGGCTGCCCGTGGGCTAACATCGCCCCCGGATATGGAATGTCTGGAAAGGCTGGAGCTCCGCCACTGTTCAAATCTGAGAGAGCGCTTCATGCGCTACTTGGTTCTGGGAGCCTTGGCTCAGAGCGATACCGATTGACGGCGAAGCAATAGAGAAAATCCGCAGTGCTTTTTCACGCAACTTCACACGGAATTTGTCGTAACCGCCTGCGTTGACCCACCTGTCTCGGAATCTAGGAGACTACCATGCGCTCAAACGAAACCGTCATCAGCACAAGCCAGACTGAAACGTACTCAGTTTCGAAAAAAAGCGGGAACATCCCCTTGGTCTGTCTACACCACTCTTGTCGGGTTCATCGTTTTTGCACTGGGTCTGGTTCCGGGTGCGGGCGGGGTCTGGCTGATCTCGCTTGGCGGTCTTGGTACTACGATTGTTCTCATCTTCAAGATGACGCAGACGCGTCATCACTGATGGCATCAGGCCCGCATATTTCTTACGCCAACTGTAAAACGTTGCCTGGGTTATGCTGGCCTTGCGGCACACCTCGACCACCGCCGTGCCGTCATCGGCCTGCTTCAAAATGATCGCAACCTGCGCTTCAGAAAACTTCGATGCTTTCATGGAACTCTCCTTCTCCCGTCAGCGGGACCTTGAATGGAAAATTCCAGCTTCAAATGGTCCGATATGCTGGGAGCACGTCAACCATTGATCTGTCGAAATGGCGACCTTTGAACATGGAGAGCTCCCCGAAATCCAGTCGCCTTTATGTGGGATCGGCGTTGCTATTTCGTTTGCGACAAAACCCGGCATGGACATCTCGATTTCGGGCGCCCGCAGATAAACGTCCGGTTTCGACTGGCCACCAGTTGATGCCCGAAATCAGCTTATTCGCACTCCCCGCCTCCCCGTTGTTCAGGCACCGCCAAAAATATCGGTCACCTTGGCTGCAATAGCCCGGCCGAGAACGGAATTGTTCTCTTCGGTGAAGTGAATTCCGTCGCATCCATCTGTGGTGATGAAGTCAGCAGCATTGAGGAAATCGACCTTCATGAAGTCCGCCAGATCCTTGTACTGCTGGCCAAGTTGCCCGGTTTTTTCATGGCCGCCGCCAAACATTCCCTGAAAATACGGGTGCGGCATCGGTGTCAGCGGCGGCGGTGCGACGACCAGAACCTTGGGGGCCGGGTAAGGCGTGCCGACACCGCCGGCGCTTGTCAAAACCTGGCCGACCAGCTTGCTCATGCCAAGCGCCACCTCGTAAGGCGTTCTGTGGAAGAACGACTTGGTGTCGTTGGTTCCCAGCATCAGAATGACAAGATCGAGCGGCAGATGGCTTGCCAGTGCGGACGGCAGGTAGGCGCTGCCGTTCAGCCGCGGGTCGGTCGGATCGTCGAGCATTGTTGTCCGGGCGCTCAGCCCCTCCTCAATGATGTGGTATCCATCGCCCAACTGCCCGGCCATGACGCCGGTCCAGCGCTGTTGATAGGAATAGCGATAGGTCGGAGCCCCTTCCAGCACAGGGATCCATCCCCATGTCAGCGAGTCACCGAAGCAAAGGAGGGATTTTTTTCCGGACATGATGCGTTCCTCTGGTGTTCGATAGTCGTGTGATTCAGGATTTGCTGTTGCGCAGGCCATAGAATATCGCTGCGAGCAGGATGATGACGCCCTGCGCGACGAGCTTGCCCGGGTCCTGGATGCCGAAAGTGGTCATCACCACGAACAGCAGCGCGAAGGACAGAACTCCGAAAACCGGGCCCCAGACGCCGCCTTCGCCCCTGCCGAACACGACACCGCCCAAAATGGTTGCCGCCACGGCGAGAATCGGAAGGTCCAGTCCGACCCGCACGCTGCCCACGGCGATCGAAGCCGTCTGCACCAGCGCAGCGATTGCCGCGATAACACCCGCCAGTGTGTGCGCAAGGATGACTGTGCGTTCAACAGGAACGCCTGAAAAATGCGCGGCTTCAGCATTCTCGCCGACCGAGGTGACATAGCGCCCGAAGATGGTTTTCGACAGGAACAGCGCCATGCACAGGGCCAGTCCAACCCAGAAAATGACGGGCGTCGGAATCGGACCAAGCTTGGTGTTGTAGATCTCGGCAAACCTGGCCGGGACATCGCCGGGCGGCTTGCCACTGGCCAGAAACTGGACAAAGCCGACGAGAACAATGCTCACCGCCAATGTCACAATGACGGCAGAGACGCGCCGCTTGCCGACCATGTAGCCGTTGAACAGACCGATCCCCATGCCGGTCAGCAGGGCCATAGCGATGAAAAAGCCGATGGAAGCATCCGGAAACATGCCGGACGATATGTAGTAGTTTATCAGCAGGATGACCCCGCCCCCCGACAGGTCGATGCTCTTCACCCGCATCACCAGCAATTGCCCCAGCACCAGAATGCCAAGCGGAACCACCTGCCGAATGAAGATGCCCATGATGTTCAGGTTGAGCATGTGCGGGCGGGTGATCGACAATATGATCAGC
>NZ_JBDWHW010000011.1:0-2702 GCF_039975035.1 Hoeflea sp.
CCATGGCACCGGCCAATGCTGCGGCCAGCGCCGCGCTGAAAAGAAGCTTCTGGTTCATATCGATCACCTTTCAGAGTTGATTCAGGGTCCTTGCCTTGGTGATGCAAGGACCCAGAGGACTTGGTTAGATCACTGATGCGGGTTTACAGAGCAGACGCTTCGACCGTCTTGATGTCCGGCCAGATGTCGTTTGCATTGGCGATGTAGCCCGGAACATCGGTGAGCCAGCGCTTCTGCACGTCCTTGTTCAGGTTTAGGTAAAGCTTGTTGTCGACGATCCTCCAGGCCTCTGGATCCACGTCGAATTTCTTCTCCATGGTTACGCCGAACGCACAGTAACCGCCGTACTGGGGTGCGTAACTGCTAGGGGCGGCCCGGAACAGATCACGGTTCTCTGCGCTCGAGAAGTGATAGATCGCGTTCTTGTAGGTAGCGGTATATTCCTCAGAACCTTTGGTGGCCTCTGAATCCGAGAAATAGGCCACCGGATCGTAGCCGCTAATGGCGACGTCGTTGGCGTTTGCGTTCATATCGATATCGGCCCCAAAGGCACCGAAGGCGGCGCTCATAGAGGCAACAGCAACCAGGGCACGAAGTTTCTTGAAACGAGTCATTGGGTATCTCCTTTGAGTGAATGATGACTACGTCTGAAACATTAAGGGCTGCCGGGGTACTGAATGCGTACGATCGTTCAAACTTTTATGCAGATTATCTGGAGTGCTTATGGACCGGCTTTCTTACATACTCGACCAATTGAATGTGAACGCAGGCGTCTTCTTTCGGGGCCAGCTCTGCGGGCTCGCCTCCTTTGAAGAAGAGGGAACCGGCTACATTCATGTACTTCGCTCGGGAGAACTGGACATCATCGAAGCGAACAGGGAAAAGATTACGCTCAATGAACCGACGATGATTTTTTCGGTGCGCTCGCAACCGCATCAGCTTTTCAGCGGCAATCGTGAGGGTGCGGAGATGATTTGTGCGTCGATCAAGTTTCAGACCGGCTCGCGCAATCCAGTTCTGGAGGCTCTTCCCTCATCCGTCGTACTGCCTCTTTCTTCCGTTCAGGGGCTTGGTTCCTTCGTGGATGTTCTGTTCTCTGAAGCGGAAGCAGCTCAAGAAGGACGAGACGCTGTCATGAACCGACTCGTGGAAGTCATTTTCGTGAACGTGTTGAGACACATTGTCTCGGAAGGAGAAGCGCCCAAAGGCATGTTGTCAGCGTTGGCAGACAAACAGTTGAGCAGGGTTCTGAGCTGCATCAACAACAATCTGAATGGGGACCTGTCCGTGGAAAAATTGGCAGAGGTTGCGGCTATGTCCCGGTCAACCTTTATTCAGCACTTCAAGAATGTACTTGGACTGGCACCTGGCGAATACGTGCAGAACGCACGGATATCCCTAGCCAAGAAACTCATCCTGAAGGACAAGCCAATGTCGATTATTTGTTTTGAGGTAGGTTATGAAGACGCCTCGGGTTTCTCCAGAGCCTTCAAGAAGAATACGGGAATGACACCCAGGGAATGGAAGAAACTGAACGTGACAGCCGCGGAAGCCGAAACCGCCACGGTTGTGGAGAATGCCAACGTCGCATAGCTATCCTATACATGAAAAAGGCAAGGATTTCGTAATCCCCGCCCCTTTTCATTGCCGTCAAAACAACCTGCCTCCCGTCCGTATAGGCGCGTTAGATACTGAGCCGGTTGTTGGCCCCAGATTCAATACCTGCAAGGGACCCACAGTCCCGCCCGCGTGCAGCCATCGCCCTCGCCCAGCACTCCTTGGACACCCGCTCGATAACGCTCCTTATCCAGATAATGGCGGGGTCCCGGTCATGGCGAGTATGCCAGGCCAGATAGAGACTGGTGGGCTCCAGATCAATTGGCAGGTTTGTGATGGTAATTCCGGAGCAGAACTCGCAATCACCGGTAACGACTTCCGGAATCGTTGCAACCAGATCAGATTTCCGGAGCAAATTCGGGACGGCGGAAAAATGATTGACAGTCACGGCCAGCCGTCGCTCCAGCCCCCTCCTGTGAAGCGTGTCGTCGACAACACCGTGGGCCTCTCCAGACATGGTTGCCAGCAGATGTTGAGCACTCAGGAACGACTCAAGATCAACCTCCTGGCCACTCAGGGCATGGCCGTTTCTCATCGCCAGAACATAGCCGGTATCGAACAACCAGAGGCTTCTCAAACTGTGATCATGCTCCTCGAAAAAACCAATCACGAAATCGACACTCGCTTCCCGCAGATGGTTGGCGGCGGTAGCCGGCGAAAACGGCACGGCATGCAGATCGATACCAGGGGCACTTTGCTGCAACACGGAAACCAGTGGTTGCCAGACCATCTCCAGAATCAGATCTGTGACGGCAACCCGAAATGTGCGGCGGGATTCGCTGGGCGTAAATTGAGTCGAATTTACCGCATTGGAGAGTTCGTAAAGAGGGTTACGGATCTGGTCCCAGAGGCTCTGGGCGTAAGACGTTGGTTCAACTTGTCGACCACGTTTCACAAAAATCGGATCTTTCCAGGCCGTGCGCATTCTGGACACCACATTTGACACCGCGGGCTGCGTCATCCCGAGGCGGTCAGCCGCCCTGGTGATCGAACCTTCGGTCATGATGGCGCTGAACACATGCAATAAGTTGAGCTCTTGGTTTTTCATGATGCCTCGCTTTTTTGAGAGGGCGTTTAACACCGAC
>NZ_JBDWHW010000012.1:0-54248 GCF_039975035.1 Hoeflea sp.
ACCACATCATCCATCGTCGTCCTCCTTCCAAATCAGAGGATCACGACAGATTCAGCTTATTACCCCTTTGTCACGCATTTCTTCACCCGATTGCCCTGCCTTGGCCCCGCCAAGCGCTTTGAAAACCCGTGAAATCGTGCCATAGCCAAATCGCCACAAGCTTCGGAGCCCCGCACCCATGATCTTCACCTCTGACAACTGGGCTGGCGCCCATCCGGCCATTGCCGCCTCGCTCTCCACCCACTCGAGCGGCTTTGCAGCGGCCTATGGCGCCAGCGACCTGGATCGCAAGGTCGAGGCAACCTTCAACGAGATTTTCGGCCGCGACGTCGCGGTTTTCTTTGTCGGCACGGGTACGGCCGCCAACTCGCTTGCGCTTTCCGCCGTCAACCGCCCGGGCGGCGTCTCGTTCTGCCACCGCGAAGCCCATGTCATTGCCGATGAATGCGGCGCTCCGGAGTTTTTCAGCCATGGCTCACGGCTTGCCCCGGTGGACGGCGCCGAAGGCAAGATGGATCCGGTCAGACTGGAAGCCGAGATTGCCCGCTATCCGGAAGGATTCGTTCATGCCGGCCAACCCATGGCAATCACCCTGACCCAGGCGACCGAAGCAGGCACGGTTTATTCGATCGAAGAGATCCGTGCGATCTCGAAAATTGCCAAGGCGCATGGTCTGCCGCTGCACATGGATGGCGCGAGGTTCGCCAATGCGCTGGTTGCGCTTGATCTCACCCCGGCGCAAATGACCGTCGAGCTTGGTGTCGACATCGTGTCTTTCGGCGGCACCAAGAATGGCTGCTGGTGCGCCGAAGCGTTGGTGTTTCTCGACCCCGCCATGGCCGCACAGGCGCCCTTCATCCGCAAGCGGGCGGCGCACCTGTTCTCCAAGAGCCGCTTCATTGCCGCCCAGTTCGACGCCTATTTTGAAAACGGCCTCTGGCTCGACGTCGCCCGTCACGCCAACGCGATGGCGGCCCGTCTGCAAGCAGGCATTGAAGGATCCGGCCAGGCGCGGCTGGCATGGCAAAGCCCCGCCAATGAAACCTTTCCGATTGTCCCCAGGAGCCTCGCCAAGGGTCTCACGGCCAAAGGCGCACTGTTTTACGAATGGTCGCCGCCACGATCCGCCACCCATCTTGTGGGCACGGATGAAACCATGCTGAGACTGGTGACAAGCTTTGCAACCACTGAAGATCACGTTGACCGGTTTGTGGACTTGCTCGGTTAGCAACACCCCTCCCGTACATCAACGCCAAAGTCCTCAGAAAAAAATCCGATCACGTCAGGATCACACGCAAGTGATACCAGATAACGTGCGCTTGATTTCCAAGTGATGCGGCAATTCGCCATGTTTCTCCTGCCGGGACGATAAATCCCGGGAAACAATATCAAGAGACCTTCAAGGAGAACATCATGTCGCAGAAAACACTCATCGGAGCATCCGCTCTCGCAGGCGCGGTGGCCATGGCAATTTCAGGCGCCACCTTCCTCGGATCGACCCAGGGCGCAGCCGCAGCCACTGAAAAATGCTATGGTGTCGCCATGGCAGGCAAGAACGATTGCGCCGCCGGTCCCGGCACCACATGCGCCGGCACTTCGAAGGTCGATTACCAGGGCAACGCCTGGAAGAGCGTCGAAGCCGGCACCTGCACTACCATGAGCCTCGAGGGAGACCGTATGGGTTCGCTCGAGCCACTTGAGCGCGATCTCCCGGCCTGATCCGAAACCATTGTAAAGGGGAGTTACCACATGACGCAGTCCGCCCTCAATTCGCCGATTGTAGAGACTCCTGGTTTCCCCGACGGCCCGCTCCCGCCACGTGCGGGTGCGGGTTTGAAGACCGCACACATCGACGCCATTCTGGCAGATGACTACAAGATCGGATTTCTCGAAGTTCACGCTGAAAACTATATGGGGGACGGCGGCCCCGTACATCGCGGACTTGCCGCCATCCGATCCCAGTTCCCGCTCTCCGTCCACGGCGTCGGCCTCTCCATCGGATCTGAAAGCGGCATCAATCCGGTCCATCTCGATCGCCTCGCCAAGGTCGTCGACCGGTATGAACCGGCAATGGTGTCGGAACATCTTGCCTGGTCCAGCCATGATGCCGGTTATTTCAACGACCTTCTGCCGGTTCCCTACAATTCACGGACACTCGAACGGGTGGTGTCCCACATCAGCCAGATTCAGGACCGGCTCAAGCGCCGCATACTTCTGGAAAATCCATCCACCTATGTGGCTTTCGAAGAGACAACGATGAGCGAGACCGATTTCATCGGCGAAATTGCCCGCCAATCGGGTTGCGGCCTGCTGCTGGATATCAACAATGTCTTTGTTTCCGCCACAAATCACGGCTGGAAGCCGCTGCATTATTTGCGTGATTTCCCGCTGGAACTGGTGGAAGAGATCCATCTCGCCGGCCATGCCGAGGACATCGACGATGAAGGGGACCTGCTCCTGATCGATGCTCATGACCGTCCGGTGGCCGATGCCGTATGGAAACTCTACGAGATCATCATCAGCCAGACCAGCGCTCTGCCAACGTTGATTGAATGGGACAATGATGTGCCCGAATGGCCGGTTTTGCGTCGCGAGGCCCAACTGGCCGACGCCATTCTTGATCGCCTCGGTCCTGCCTCCCTGCTCGGATCCCGACATGCCGCAGAATGATCCGATGCTTCCCGGATCCCAGGGTGATTTCAGCGCGGCTCTGCTCGATCCGGATCTGCCTGTGCCCGACGGGGTGGTTGGTCCACGTGGCAAGAACGCCCGCAAGCGCTTCGCTGTTTACCGCAACAATGTCACTGTAAGTCTGATCGACGCCCTCGCCGGTGTTTTTCCGGCTGTTCAACGACTTGTCGGCGAAGAATTCTTCAGGAACATGGCGCGGATCTATGTGCTCCAGGAACCGCCGGCTTCCGCGGTGCTGTTCGAATATGGCGGTGGCTTTGCAGCCTTCCTCGAACGGTTCGAGCCGGTTTCGAAATTGCCGTATCTTCCCGATATCGCGCGTCTGGAAAGGGCATGGCTGGATGCGTTCCACGCCGCCGACGCGGAGCCTTTGACACCGCAGGCTCTCGCAGCCATCCCGCCTGAAAAACTCGGCGAAGCGAGATTCACGCCACATCCCTCGGTCCGAATACTTCAAAGCCGGTATGCTGCTGTTTCAATTTTTTCGGCGAACCGCGAAAACCGCCCGCTGGATGGCATCAGGCCCCATGATCCGGAAGACGCCCTGATCACGCGGCCGCACCACGATGTTCAGGTCCGGCGGCTGCCGCCAGGTGGAGCCTGCTTCTTTCAATCCCTGCTGGCCGGTTCGACGCTTGGGGAGGCTGCGTCTCTGACGCTGGAACAGCATTCCGGATTTGACCTGCCATCAGCAATTTCAGCCCTGCTCGAAGCAGGCGTGTTTTCAGCCTGCTCGTCCTTTCAGGCAATTACGGAGCAACCAGAATGACATCGACGATCACTTTTCTCACCGGACTTCATGATCGTGTCTTTGGCTTTCTCGAACGCCTGGGGGACGCCTGGCTGCTTGGCCTTGTCGCCCGCTTCGCCTTTGCAGCCGTGCTGTGGGGCTACTTCCTGAATTCTGCCAGGACCAAGGTCGGTGACGGACTGACCGGCTTCTTTTCAATCTCGCCGGGAGCCTATTACCAGATTGCCTTGCCCGCGGTGGAAGCTGCTGGCGGTGATGTCGATGCGGTCTCTTTCTTGCCTTGGGGTCTCATTGTCATGATGGGCACTTACGCGGAATTCATCCTGCCGTTGCTGGTGGTGATCGGCCTGTTCTCGCGCATCGCGGCGATTGGCATGATCGGCTTCATCGCCGTGCAGACGCTTGTTGACATCACGGTGCACAAAATCGGCGCTGAATCCATAGGCGCCTGGTTTGACCGCTTTCCCGACAGCGTCATTGCTGATCAGCGCCTGCTCTGGCTCGTGCCGCTGCTGGTTATAACCATCAAGGGGCCCGGACTTTTGTCCATAGACCACCTGCTGGCAAAGCGCCGCACTCAAAGCTGACCAATAAAAATGGCGCCCAGTCTCCTGAGCGCCATAAAGCCTTCTCCTTTTGGGGGAATAGAATCAGGCCTTTGTTGCCTCGATCTGCTTGGGCGTGTCGCCGGCGTCGCTGCTGATGGCGATGCGGCGCGGCTTCATGGCTTCGGGAAGCTCGCGCACAAGGTCGACATGCAGAAGACCGTTGCGCAACGACGCGCCGGTTACCTCGACATGGTCAGCCAGCTGGAAGCGGCGCTCGAATGCCCGCTTGGCAATGCCGCGATAGAGGAATTCCGAGCCTTCGGCATCCTTCTCGTCGGCCTTCTCACCCGTGACAGTCAGCACATGTTCGCGCGCTTCGATGGAAATTTCTGTTTCCTCGAAGCCTGCCACGGCCATGGTGATGCGATAGGTGTTATCGCCCGTACGCTCGATATTGTAGGGCGGATAGGTCTGTGCCTGCTCGGCTGGCGCCAAGCTGTCCAGCATGGTCAGCAATTTGTCGAAACCGACAGTGGAACGGTAGAATGGTGAAAAATCAACGTGACGCATAGGTGTCCTCCTTCAGAGCGACTTCTGGTTTAGCGTTGTGGCTTTGGTCTGCCCCGCATCGGGCGGCAATCCAGCCAGCAGACCCGGTTGCCGGCGCCTGCAAAACCAATGTGGGAATTCCTTGCGACAGGTTCAAGATCTTCAAGTGTTCACGGCAAGCGGCGGCGCTGCACTGTGAATATGAGATGAATAGCGCGTTGTGTTCATGTTCAACCTGCATCCGCCAATATCGGACCGATCAGGCAAAACAGTCTGAGCCGCACGGAACATCCCGTCCCTTCTGGTCCGTGCACCTGGCCGGAACCGCCCCCAAAGCGGATCCGGCCTTTTTTACTCTTCGACCTCGGCTTTTTCCTTTTGACCAAACAGTGGGGAAGCACTAATCCGGATCACCATGAGCGATGATCTCCCGATACTGATTGAGACGGACGGCAATCCCGCACCGGGCAACCATGTCGTTGGCTGGTTCAGAAGTGCCCGCGGCAAGCGGCTGCGCTATGCAATCTTCAAGTCCGACGTATCCGTGGCGCGCGGAACCGTGGTTTTGCTGCACGGCCGCAATGAGTGCATCGAAAAATACTACGAGACCATTCGTCATTTCACCGATCGCGGCCTCTGGGTGGCGACTTTCGACTGGCGCGGCCAGGGCCTTTCTGATCGTCTGCTGAAAAACCGCTTGCGCGGACACGTCCGCCGTTTTCGCGATCTGGAGACCGATCTGTCGATCTTTCTGGAGACAATCGTGCTCCCCGAGACGCGCTTGCCATTCTATATGGTAGCCCACTCCATGGGCGCTCTGGTGGCATTGTCGATGGCGCCCGATCTGTCCAACCGGATCGAGCGAGCCGTGCTGATGGCCCCTTTCGTGGAACTTTCGAACCAGATGGTTCCCTCATGGGTCATCCGGCTAGTCACACGGATCATCAGAATAACCGGTTTCGGGTGGATCAGCTCCGGCAGGGATCGCTTTCCCCACCCCTTCAAAGGCAATGCGCTGACCACCGACATTGATCGGTATGCCCGCAATCAGGCGCTCTACACGGCGCATCCGGAATTACGGCTGGGTCCGCCGACAGCCCTCTGGATCAACGAAATGCTCGGTGCGATGAAACGTGTCGGCCGGTTTGAACATCTCGATCAAATCAAGGTGCCCACTTTGATTATCGGGGCCGGCAATGATCCGCTGGTCGCCCAGCAGGCCATCGAAACCATCAGCAACCGGTTCCGCGCCGGCCGCGCGATCATCATCGACGGCGCCCGCCACGAATTGCTGCAGGAAGCTGATCGGTACCGGTTGGCGGCGCTGGCCGCGATCGACGCTTTCATCCCGTCCGAGCAGGTGCCCGGGCTTGCCGCGGACGCTGTCAGCCGGTCCGGTTGAGCATTTCCAATGCCGCTTCATGCAGTTGAGGCGAACCGCTGGCGACAATGGTGCCGCCGTTTTCCGGCCGATCACCGCTCCACGTGGTCATGACGCCGCCAGCCTGCTCGACCAGCGGAATCAAACCGCCAACATCATAGGCCTTCAGGCCGGCTTCAACGACCAGATCGATGTGACCTGAAGCGACCATCGCATAGGCGTAACAATCGCAGCCGTAGCGTGCGAGCTGAACGGTTTTCTCAATCCGCTTGTAGGATGCGTCAAGCTCTTCAGGGAAGATCGAGGGTGACGTGGTCATCATCGTCGCATGCTCAAGTGTAACGCCTGTTCTTGTCCGCAAAGGCAAAGTCTTGCCATTGTGCCGCACGATAGCGCTGCCCGGCCCGGCGATGAATCGCTCGCCGGTAAAGGGCTGATCCATCATGCCCATCACCGCCCGACCCTTGTGATAAAGTCCCACCAGCGTACCCCAAACCGGCAAGCCCGAGATGAAAGCCCGCGTGCCGTCGATCGGGTCAATCACCCAGACATAATCGCGATCCAGGCCAACACTGCCATGCTCTTCGCCCAAAATGCCGTGATCGGGATAACGCTCGCCAATCACACGCCGTATGGCCCTTTCAGCTTCCTGATCCGCCTCGGTGACCGGGTCAAATCCTCTGGCAAGCTTGTTGTCCACAGCAACTGACATGCGGAACCGGGGAAGCGTTTCGGCCGCCGCGGCTTCGGCGATGGCGTCAAAAAATGTGATATCAGGAAGCACTGCGAACTCCGTGCGGGATTCGTGATTGCGGACTGGAAGTTGCCCCTCTTCCCCTACGTCCTGAACCGGCTCGTGCCGAAATGCAAGGGGAGGCCGCGTGTCTGCGCACCCGGTCCCGCTTACGCACAGGTAATTAGCCGTGTCCTGTTGACTATTGTGCAATGCAACATTAGAGTTTGGTTACAGTCCCTGACTGTGAATGCCCTCCTTGGGCGTTTCCTCCCTAGATTTTGCCGCGCTTCATGCGCGGTTTTTTTTGCCCTGTAAGATCGGTCGCGTATGCGGAGCAATGCCCGTCTGTCATTCCGCTGCCAGCCGGTTCTCTGAAAGGTCCTGGCGTACATGCGCCATCATCTGGCCAGCGAACTCAGTCAGATCCGCTTTAAGAAGGTCAAAGCCAGCGGTTTTCTCAAGCGTTGTCTCGTTGACATAGAGACCGCGATTGACCTCGATCTGCAGCGCGTGCAGCCCCCGTCCCGGGCGCCCGTAATGCTCGGTGATGAATCCGCCCGCATAAGGCTTGTTGCGCACCACCCGATAGCCAAGCTCCGACAGGAACGATACCGCGGCCTGGGAAAGATCATGGGCGGCGCTGGCGCCATACCGGTCACCTATAATGATATCGGGCCTTTGATGTCCGCCGGCGACGCGGACATTGGCCGGCATCGAATGACAATCCATCAGGATGGTCTTTCCAAACCGGACATGAGTCTGGGCAATGATCCGGCGCAAGGTGGCGTGATACGGACGATAGACCCGCTCGATCCGCGTAAGCCCTTCCTCGACGCTGATCCGGCCGCGGTAAATCTCCATATTCTCGGCAACAAGGCGTGGAATCGTGCCCAATCCGCCTGCCACGCGCATTGATCCGATATTGGCGAATGGCGGCAAGGCGCCGTCAAACATGCGTGGATCAAGCTCGTAGGGTTCGCGGTTGACATCAAGCCAGGCACGCGGGAACTGAGCCGCAAGCAGCGGCGCTCCCAGCTGGATCACGCCTGCGAACAACTCGTCGACGTAATGGTCCTCCGAGCGCCGGATCGAAATGCGGTCAAGCCGAGACATGCCCAGAAAGGATTCGGGATAGACGCGGCCTGAATGCGGTGAATTGAACACGAAGGCTTCGGTCTGATAGGCCGGGCAGCGAATCTCGAATGGCGCAACCGCTTCTGGCTCATTTGCCGCTCCGGGAACGTCGGCTTCGCGCATATTAGTCCCTTTACCCCTGCAACCGCTTGTTTCACCTTGCCAGTTGCCCCCACACCTGTCCAGTCCGGGACACTTCTGATCTCACAAACGCCATCATTCATCTGATGTTTACTGGAATGGCTTAGAGAGGACGAAGGCAAAGCTGCATGAGCACGAAGACAGGTTTGGAAACATAATGACGCCGAAAATTCTCCTCGCTGAAGACGACAACGACATGCGCCGGTTCCTGGTCAAGGCACTGGAAAAGGCCGGCTATGAAGTCCGTTCTTTCGACAATGGCGCAAGCGCCTATGACCGGCTTCGCGAAGAGCCCTTCTCGCTGCTCCTCACCGACATCGTGATGCCGGAAATGGATGGCATCGAACTGGCCCGCCGGGCCACCGAACTTGATCCCGATCTCAAGGTCATGTTCATCACCGGCTTTGCCGCCGTGGCGCTCAATCCTGACTCCAAGGCCCCGCGGGACGCGAAAGTGCTGTCAAAGCCGTTTCATCTCCGCGACCTTGTCGACGAGGTCAACAAGATGATCCAGGCGGCCTGACACCCGGCAAGTCCGCAATCCCGGACCTGCCTGCCCGGCAGCGCCTGAACCGACAACGTCCCCTTGCCCTGCCGCTCATGCCAGCAGCCACATGGCTGCTTTGCGCCATGATAATTCACCGCAAACAAACAGCGGTGAAAAACGCGTTGTTTTCATATTGACGCAGCAGGGCTTTCTGTGGTGTAAGCCCCGCATCGGATGGGCGTATAGCTCAGCGGGAGAGCACTACATTGACATTGTAGGGGTCACAGGTTCAATCCCTGTTACGCCCACCATCCTTTCAAGCACTTAGACCGGGCTTACATAGTGGACAACAGGTTCACTGAAACTCGGGGCAATGTGCGACTAGATCCCCAGCCCATGACAAACCCTGGATTTCTCCACCCAACACGTTCTCACGCGATGAAAATTCCGGCGGGCGGGCGTTCCACCGCGCTCTCACACGCCGCCGCGACATTATGCGCTCAAGGCACGAGACCAGCGGTTGGCCTGAACCCGTGGCAATTCCCATGTGCCGGGAGGCAAATCAGGATGCCCGCTTTCACATTGAAACGACGAGAAATTATGCTGCTCTGGCGACAGCACTGTGGCCTTTCCATGCCAAAAACCTCAATCTAATGGATTTAAATGCTGGATATTGCCGAAAAAATCATTCATTGCTTGGAGAGCCGCTGGATCACATCACTTCCAGGCGTTAACGGCATCCGTTGCGTGCAGGCCCAAGATGAACGGGACATTCGATGATAACCAAGTCCGCCATTTCCGACCTTCCCTCCCCCGCTCCGCGCAGTGCCGACCCGGCCACACTGGCGGCAGAGATTATTGAACGCCTCACCTATTCGATCGGCAAGGACGCCAAGGTCGCCAAGCCGCATGACTGGATGACCGCCACCATTCTGGTGATCCGTGATCGGGTGATTGACCGCTGGATGGAGTCCACCCGGCAGACCTATGAGAGCGGTGGCAAGCGGGTTTATTACCTGTCACTGGAATTCCTGATCGGACGCTTGACCCGCGACGCCGTCTCCAATCTCGAAATGATTGACGAAGTCCGCGAGGCCCTGCAGTCGCTTGGTGTCGATTTTGATGCCGTCACGGCGCTGGAGCCCGATGCGGCGCTCGGCAATGGCGGTCTCGGCCGGCTGGCTGCCTGTTTCATGGAATCGATGGCCACAGTCGACATCCCGGCCTATGGCTATGGCATCCGCTATGTCCATGGTCTGTTCCGGCAGCAAATGAGTGATGGCTGGCAGGTCGAACTTCCGGAGACCTGGCTGAGCCATGGCAACCCCTGGGAATTTCCGCGCCATGAAAGCGCCTATGAGATCGGCTTTGGCGGATCTGTCGACACCACCGGCAACGGCACCGACGAGACCCAGCGCTGCATCTGGAAACCCCAGGAACGCATGATTGCCGTGGCCTACGACACGCCGGTCGTCGGCTGGCGCGCCAAGCGGGTCAACACGCTCAGGCTCTGGACCGCCCAGCCGATTGATCCGATCCTGCTTGACGCCTTCAATGCCGGCGACCACATCGGCGCGCTGCGCGAAAGCAACAAGGCCGAAGCGCTGACCCAGGTCCTCTATCCGGCCGACGGCACACCTGCCGGCCAGGAATTGCGCCTGCGTCAGGAATATTTCTTCTCCTCGGCTTCGCTGCAGGACATCCTGCGACGTCATCTGCAGCAATTCGGCGATCTGCGTTCGCTGCCCGACAAGGCCGCCGTCCAGCTCAACGACACCCATCCGGCGGTCTCGGTGGCTGAACTGATGCGGCTGCTGATCGACGTCCATCACATGGATTTCGATCTCGCATGGGACATCACCCGCAAGACCTTCAGCTACACCAACCACACGCTGCTGCCCGAGGCGCTGGAAAGCTGGCCGGTACCGCTGTTCGAAAGACTGCTGCCACGGCACATGCAACTGGTCTACGCCATCAACGCCAAGGTGTTGCGCCATGCCCGCAAGGAGCGCGGTTACGATGAAGAGCAGATCCGGTCCGTTTCGCTGATCGACGAGGGCGGGGACCGGCGCGTGCGCATGGGCAACCTGGCCTTCATCGGCTCGCATTCAATCAATGGCGTCTCGGCGCTGCACACCGATCTGATGAAACAGACGGTATTTTCCGATCTGCACGGCCTCTACCCCGAGCGCATCAACAACAAGACCAACGGCATCACCCCGCGGCGATGGCTGATGCAATGCAATCCGGGCCTGTTCTCGCTGATCCGTGAAGCCATCGGCGACGAGTTCATGGACGATGCCGAAGCATTGAAGGCCCTCGAACCATTTGCCGGCGATGCAGAATTCCGCGCCCGGTTCGCCGCGATCAAACGCGACAACAAGGTGCAACTGTCCAACCTTGTGGCTCGGCGCATGGGGATCAAACTCGATCCGTCGGCCTTGTTCGACATCCAGATCAAACGGATCCACGAGTACAAACGTCAATTGCTCAACATTGTTGAAACGGTTGCGCTCTACGACCAGATCCGCTCCCATCCCGAGCTTGACTGGACACCGCGGGTGAAACTCTTCGGCGGCAAGGCGGCGCCGAGCTATCACGATGCCAAATTGATCATCAAGCTGGCTAATGATGTGGCGCGGGTGATCAACAATGATCCGGCCGTGCGCGGCCTGCTCAAGATTGTCTTCATCCCCAACTACAATGTTTCCCTGGCCGAAATCATGGTTCCGGCGGCCGATCTCTCCGAACAGATCTCCACGGCTGGAATGGAAGCATCGGGCACCGGCAACATGAAGTTCGCGCTCAACGGCGCCCTGACCATCGGCACGCTTGACGGCGCCAATGTGGAAATCCGCGAATGCGTTGGCGAAGACAACATCGTCATTTTCGGGCTGACCGCCGATGAGGTGGCCGAGCAACGCGTCACCGGCCACAATCCGCGAGCGATCATCGAAGCCTCGCGCGAACTGTCACAGGCGCTCACCGCCATATCGTCCGGCGTCTTCAGTCCCGACGACCGTGACCGGTTCACCAATCTCATCGCCGGGCTTTACGACCATGACTGGTTCATGGTTACGGCCGATTTCGACGCTTATGCCATGGCTCAGCGGCAAGTTGACAGTTTGTGGGTTGACGAAGAGGCCTGGTATGGCCGTACTATCCTCAATACCGCGCGTGTTGGCTGGTTCTCTTCGGATCGAACAATACGCCAGTATGCAAAGGAAATATGGAAAGCCGGCCCATGACACAAAAGGGAACCGTGCGCGACGCCGATAAGAAGGACTATCACCTTTCGGCCGACGAAGCAGAAGCACTGGCTTCCGGCAAGCATGGAAACCCTTTTTCCGTTCTCGGCGTTCAGGAAATTCACAAAGGCTTTATTGCCCGCGTCTTTGCGCCCGGCGCCGACGAGATCATGGCTCTCACCCTGGACGGCAATCCCGCCGGACAACTCCGTCAAGGCGTCGTGCCAGGCCTGTTCGAAGGGCCGATAGACATTGCGCGACGCCAGCCATTGCGTTACGCGGCGACAAATTCCACCGCGACCTGGGAAATCCAGGATCCTTACTCCTACGGCCCGGTGCTTGGCCCGATGGATGATTATTTCATCGCGGAAGGCTCGCACTTGCGGCTTTTCGACAAGCTCGGCGCCCATCAGATCCATCATGAAGGGTCCGATGGTGTCCATTTTGCGGTCTGGGCGCCGAATGCGCGCCGTGTTTCCGTTGTCGGTGATTTCAACGAATGGGACGGTCGTTGCCATGTCATGCGCCTGCGCGCCGATATCGGTGTGTGGGAAATCTTCGCGCCCGGCGTCAGGCCCGATGCCGCCTACAAATATGAAATCCTCGGCCCGAATGGCGAACAATTGCCGCTCAAGGCGGACCCCTTCGCTCGCCGCGCCGAACTGCGGCCTGCCACGGCGTCGATTGTCGCAGCCGATCTCGCCCATGAATGGGGTGACAGCGCCCATCGCGCCCACTGGAGCAATGTCGATCCCCGTCGCCAGCCGATGTCGATTTACGAAGTGCATCCCGGTTCATGGCGAAGGCGCGCCGATGGAACGTTCATGTCCTGGGACGAACTGGGCGATGAACTGATCCCCTATTGCGTGGAAATGGGCTTCACGCACATCGAGTTTCTTCCGGTCTCCGAACACCCCTATGATCCATCCTGGGGATACCAGACCACCGGTCTGTATGCCCCTTCCGCCCGCTTCGGCGAACCCGAGGGCTTTGCCCGCTTTGTCGACGGCGCACATCAGGTCGGTCTCGGCGTCATTCTGGACTGGGTGCCTGCACATTTTCCTACCGATGCCCATGGATTGTCTCGTTTCGACGGCACCGCGCTTTATGAACACGCCGATCCGCGTCAGGGCTTCCACCCCGACTGGAACACCGCGATCTACAATTTCGGACGCCGCGAAGTGCGCTCGTTCCTCGTCAACAATGCCCTGTTCTGGGCCGAGACCTACCATGTCGACGGCCTGCGCGTGGATGCGGTCGCATCGATGCTCTATCTCGACTACTCCCGCAAGGAAGGCGAATGGATCCCCAACAAGGATGGCGGCCGTGAAAATCTCGACGCGGTGGAATTTCTTCGTCAGATGAACAAGGCGGTCTATGGCAGCCATCCAGGCGTCGTTACCATCGCCGAGGAATCCACCTCCTGGCCCAAGGTCTCGGCTCCGGTGCATGAGGGCGGACTGGGATTCGGGTTCAAATGGAACATGGGGTTCATGCATGACACGCTGACCTATTTTCAGCGCGATCCGATCCACCGCCGTCATCACCACAGTGACCTGACCTTCGGCCTGCTCTATGCATTCTCGGAAAATTTCGTATTGCCGATCTCTCATGACGAGGTTGTGCACGGCAAGGGTTCGCTGCTGACCAAGATGGCCGGCGACGAATGGCAGAAATTCGCCAATCTGAGAGCCTATTATGGCTTCATGTGGGGCTATCCCGGCAAGAAGCTGCTGTTCATGGGACAGGAGTTCGCTCAGCGCGGCGAATGGAGCGAAGCCCGGTCACTCGACTGGGATCATCTCGACGATCCGCGCCATTATGGCATGCAGGACCTGGTTCGCGATCTCAACAGGCTCTATGCGCGGACACCCGCCCTGCATGCCCGCGATTGCGAGCCGGAAGGTTTCGAATGGCTCGTCGCCGACGATAGCGCCAATTCGGTGTTTGCCTGGGTCCGCCGCGCACCCGGTGAAAAGCCGGTGGTGATCATTGCCAATTTGACGCCCGCTTTCCTGACCGGATACGTTCTACCGATGCCCCTGGAAGGGATCTGGCGGGAAATCTTCAACTCGGACGCGACCATCTATGGAGGGTCCGGCAAAGGCAATCTTGGTGAAGTGAATGCACGCCTGGAGGATGGACGCGTGGTCGCGAAGCTGACCCTGCCGCCATTGGCGACATTGATGTTGACGCCCGACCAGCCTGGTACGAGCTAGCGAAAAGGGGAGGAAAAGATGGAGCAGAAAAGGGTTCAGCCACTGGCGCGTGACGCCATGGCCTATGTCCTGGCAGGCGGTCGCGGCAGCCGCCTGAAGGAACTCACGGACCGTCGCGCCAAACCAGCGGTCTATTTTGGCGGCAAATCACGGATCATCGACTTTGCCCTGTCCAACGCCCTGAATTCGGGCATCAGGCGCATTGGCGTCGCCACCCAGTACAAGGCACATTCCCTCATCCGGCATTTGCAACGCGGCTGGAACTTCCTTCGCCCCGAGCGAAACGAAAGCTTCGATATCCTGCCCGCCAGCCAGCGTGTATCGGAAACCCAATGGTATGACGGAACCGCCGACGCCGTGTTCCAGAACATCGATATCATCGAAGGCTATGACCCCAAATACATGGTCATTCTCGCTGGCGATCACATCTACAAGATGGATTATGAATTGATGCTGCAGCAGCATGTCAATTCCGGCGCGGACGTCACCGTCGGCTGTCTTGAAGTCCCGCGCCAGGAGGCGACCGGTTTCGGGGTCATGCATATCAACGACAGGGACGAGATCATCGCCTTTGTCGAAAAACCCGCCGACCCGCCGGCCATGCCGGACAAGCCCGACATGGCTTTGGCCTCAATGGGCATCTATGTTTTCAACACCGACTTCCTGATGGACGAGTTGCGCCGCGATGCCGCCACACCCGGATCAAGCCGTGACTTCGGCAAGGATATCATTCCCTACATTGTCGAGAACGGCAAAGCCGTGGCACACAGGTTTTCCGAATCCTGCGTCCGCGAAACCCCCGAGAAGGAAGCCTATTGGCGCGATGTCGGGACCATCGATGCCTACTGGCAGGCAAATATCGATCTCACCGACATCCTGCCGGAACTCGATCTTTATGACCGCTCCTGGCCGATCTGGACCTATGCGGAGATCAAGCCGCCAGCCAAATTCGTGCACAATGAAGAGGGGCGGCGCGGCACGGCGATTTCCTCGCTGGTGTCGGGTGACTGCATCATTTCAGGCTCTGAAGTCCAGCGCTCGCTGCTTTTCACAGGTGTCTTGTGCCGGTCCTATTCGAAGCTGGACGAAGCCGTGGTGCTGCCCGATTGTGTCATTGGCAGGCATGCCAGTCTCTCCCGCGTGGTCATTGACCGGGGCGTCAAGATTCCGGCTGGTCTTGTCGTCGGCGAAGACGCGGAACTCGATGCCAGCCGTTTCCACCGGAGCGAAACCGGGATTTGCCTGATTACCCAGGATATGCTTGACCGTGCGGGGCTGATTTACGAATGAAGGTTCTCTCCGTCGCATCCGAAGTCTATCCGCTGATCAAGACCGGCGGGCTCGCCGATGTGGCTGGCGCCCTGCCGTCGGCACTGGCGGCGCATGCGGTGGAAATGCAGGTGCTGCTCCCCGGCTACAAGCAGGTCATGGCAAAACTCCCCAACCCGGTGCGGCTGCTTGAGTTCGATGATCTTCTGGGCGCCCAGGCTGCAGTGCTTGCTTGCAGGATGGATGGCGTTCAGTATCTAGTGCTCGACGCGCCGAGCCTGTTTGACCGCGACGGTGGGCCCTACACCGATGCGGCGGGCGCCGATCACCCGGACAACTGGAAACGTTTTGCCGCACTAAGCCGTGCGGCGGCCACGATTGCGGAAGACGGGATCGACGGCTGGATACCCGACATCGTTCACGCCCATGACTGGCAGGCAGGCCTCACCCCTGCCTACATGAAGCATGGCAAGGCCGTGGCCACGCCGACGGTCATGACGGTTCACAATCTGGCCTTTCAGGGCCAGTTCGGACCGGACATCTTCCCTGACCTTGGACTGCCCCAATCAGACTTCGCGATGACCGGGCTCGAATATTACGGTGATGTCAGCTTTCTCAAGGGTGGCCTGCAAATGGCCTCGGCCATCACCACCGTCAGCCCGACCTACGCCCAGGAAATCCGTACCCCCGATTTCGGAATGGGTCTCGATGGCTTGATCAACGCCCGCGCGGACGCACTGCACGGCATCGTCAACGGCATCGACACCAAGGTGTGGGATCCGGGGACAGATACCATGATCGCCGCAAACTACACCCACTCAAAGCTGAAGAAACGCCAGCCCAATCGCGAAGCACTGGCTGAACGGTTTGGCTTCGCCGACACCGATGGTCCGGTCTTCACTGTGGTCAGCCGGTTGACGTGGCAGAAGGGCATCGACGTTCTCGCCGAAATCGTCGACGATATTGTAGCCATGGGCGGAAAGCTGGCAGTGCTCGGCTCCGGCGATCAGGCGCTCGAAAGCGCATTGCAGGCTGCGGCCGATCGCCAACACGGTCATGTCGGGCTGGTTATCGGATATGACGAAGCTCTGTCGCATCTCATGCAGGCCGGCGGCGACGTTATCCTGGTGCCGTCGCGATTCGAGCCCTGCGGTCTGACCCAGCTTTACGGGCTTCGCTACGGCAATGTGCCGGTGGTGGCGCGCACCGGCGGTCTGGCTGACACGATTATCGATGCCAACGAGGCGGCAATCGCGGCGAGGGTGGCAACCGGTTTTCAGTTCGGCCCGGTCACGCCCGACGCCTTGCGCGAGGCCTTGCGCCGCGCCATCCGCAGCTTTGCCGATCCCAAAGTCTGGGCGCGGCTTCAAAACCAGGGCATGAACGCGGATGTCTCCTGGGATCGAAGCGCGTTGCGCTATGCGAGCCTTTATGCCGAACTTCTTGCCTCAAAGAGTGAAAATCCATGATCCGGACTGTACCCGTCACCGCCTTCCAAGACCAGAAACCCGGCACCTCCGGGCTTCGCAAGAAAGTCCCGGTTTTCCAGACGCCGGGCTATACCGAAGCCTTTATCCAGTCGATTTTCGACAGCCTCGATGGCTTTCAGGGGCAAACGCTTGTCATCGGCGGCGACGGCCGTTTCTACAATCGCGATGTCATCCAGACAGCGATCGCCATGGCAGCTGCCAATGGCTTTGGCCGCGTCCTCGTCGGTCAGGGCGGTATCCTGTCGACGCCCGCCGCCTCGCACATGATCCGCAAACACCAGGCTTTTGGAGGACTTATCCTCTCGGCAAGCCATAATCCGGGTGGCCCGACCGAGGATTTCGGCATCAAGTACAACATCTCCAATGGCGGCCCCGCGCCGGAGAAGATCACCGAAGCAATCTACGCCCGGACCCAGGTCATCGACCGTTACATGATTGCCAAGACGGGAGAGATAAATCTCGACAAGCTCGGCAAGTTCGAAGCAGCCGGAATGACGATCGAAGTCGTAGACCCCGTCGCCGATTATGCCGAGCTGATGGAAACGTTGTTCGATTTCGACGCTATCCGCGCACTGGTCAAAGACGGTTTCCAGATTGCATTCGACGCCATGCATGCCGTTACCGGCCCCTATGCGCGTGAAATCCTGGTCAAGCGGCTCGGCGTCGATCCGGCTTGCGTGCTCAATGCCACGCCGCTCGAGGATTTCGGCGGGCATCACCCCGACCCGAACCTGGTTCACGCCAAGGCACTTTATGACCTGATGATGGGTCCGGACGCCCCTGATTTCGGCGCAGCCTCGGATGGCGATGGCGACCGCAACCTGATTATCGGCCGAGGCGTGTTTGTGACGCCATCGGATTCGCTGGCGATGCTCGCCGCAAATGCCCATCTCGCGCCCGGCTACAGTGACGGTCTGAAAGGCATCGCCCGCTCGATGCCGACCAGCGGCGCCGCAGACCGGGTCGCAGCAAAGCTCGGCGTCGAAATGCATGAGACCCCAACCGGCTGGAAGTTCTTCGGCAATCTGCTCGATGCCGGTCGCTGCACCATCTGCGGCGAGGAAAGCGCAGGCACCGGCTCCGACCACGTGCGCGAAAAGGACGGGCTCTGGGCTGTGCTGCTCTGGCTCAACATTCTTGCCGTCCGCCGGCAGAGCGTTATGGAAATCGTTCAGGATCACTGGACCGAGTACGGCCGGACCTACTACTCCCGGCATGATTACGAAGCGATCGACACCGGCCAGGCCAATCAGCTGGTCGCGGCGCTGGAGAGCAAACTTGACAATCTGGCGGGTCTTCAGGCCGCATCGCTGACGATCGAAAAGGCCGACAACTTCACCTATCACGATCCGGTGGATGGATCTGTCAGCCGTAACCAGGGCATACGGATCTTCTTCGAAGGCGGGGCCCGTCTGGTCTTCCGGCTATCGGGAACCGGCACATCCGGCGCAACACTGAGGGTCTACATGGAACGCCACGAACCAGACCCCGCCCGTCATGGCGAGGAAACCCAGAAAGCTCTCGCGCCCGTTATCGAAGCCGCCGAAATGCTGGCTGAAATCCTCAAATGGACCGGCCGCGACGCCCCCACCGTCATCACCTGATGAGTGATCCCGACGCTTTTGGCGCCCGGGCGCAACCCGGTGCGGAACTGACCGCAGATGGCGTTCGTTTCTCGGTCCGGGCACCGTCGGCTTCATCGGTTTCAGTTTGCCTGTTTGACGACAACGACCGGGAAGCGGCATGCCATGCCCTTGGAACCGGCGGCGATGGTCTGTTTTCAGGCTTGGTGCCGGGAATTGGCGAAGGCACACGCTACGGCCTTCGCGCCGATGGACCGTGGCGACCCGATGACGGACACCGGTTTGACCGCGCGAAGCTGCTCGTCGACCCTTATGCCATTCGCATCGATCGCCCGTTCCGCTACGATCCCCGTCTCGGCGAACATGAAACGGACACAGCCGACCTTGTCCCGAAAGCCATTGTCGAAAGGCCGTTGCCAGCGTTGAATCCGGAACGTCCGCGCGCCAGGCCCTGCGGGCTTGTCTACGAACTTCCAGTGCGCGCCTTCACCTTGCTGCATCCCGACATTCAAAAAAGCGACCGTGGAACCTTGCGGGCACTGGCCCATCCCGCAATACTCGATCATCTGCGCTCGCTGCATGTCAGTGCCATCGAGCTGATGCCGGTTGTCGCCTGGATTGATGAGCGTCATCTGCCGCCCCTGGGCCTGAGCAATGCCTGGGGCTACAATCCGGTGACGATGCTGGCGCTAGATCCCCGCCTGGCGCCCGGTGGCATCGCCGATCTTCGTTACGCCACCGCAGCGCTTCATGCAGCAGGTATTGATGTCATTCTCGACGTCGTCTTCAACCACACCGGTGAAAGCGATATCCACGGTCCGACCTTGTCGCTGCGCGGACTTGGCAACAAGGAATATTATCGTCACGACGCAAGCGGAACACTGATCAACGATACCGGTTGCGGCAACACGCTTGCCTGCGACCATTCCGTGGTTCAGGAACTGGTGCTGACAGCAATGCGCCACTTCGTGACACATGCCGGAGTTGACGGATTTCGCTTTGATCTGGCTCCGATACTGGGCCGCGACCAGAACGGCTTTTCATCCGGAGCCAAACTTCTCCAACTCATTGTCGATGACCCCGTCCTGCATGACAGACTCCTGATTGCCGAACCCTGGGACATAGGTCCGGGGGGGTATCAACTCGGCAATTTCGGTCCACCATGGCTTGAATGGAACGACAATGCCCGGGACGACATGCGCCGCTACTGGCGCGGGGATGCTTCCATGACCGGGGCGCTCGCGACCCGACTCTCGGGCTCTTCCGACGTTTTTGCCAGGCATGGCGCCACAAAGACCCGAAGCGTCAACTTCGTCGCCGCCCATGACGGGTTCCCGCTGGGCGATCTGGTTGCTTTCAAGACCAAACACAATGAAGCCAATGGCGAGGACAACCGGGACGGACACAACGCCAATTATTCCTGGAACAACGGTGTTGAAGGCGCGAGCGACGATCCGTCCGTTCTCGCCGCCCGGGAGGCCGATGCCCGCGCGATTATCGCCACGCTGTTTGCCAGCCGCGGTGCGATCCTCCTGACGGCAGGCGATGAGTTCGGACACAGCCAGGGCGGCAACAACAATGCCTATGCTCAGGACAACATCATCACCTGGCGGGATTGGGACAAGGTCAATCAGGAGCGCCTCGATTTCACCCGTGCCTGGTCCGAATTCAGGGAAAACTCGCAGATCCTGACCCGGCTGGAATTCCTGCAAGACGCCGGGAGCGCCGGCAATCCGGATCAGGTTGCATGGCTGACACCCGACGGGGAGCCGATGACGCCGGTTCACTGGGAGGATCCGGCGACCGATGCTTTCATGATGGTGCTCGGGCAGCCCGGGCAACGGATTGCGATCACGTTCAATCGGGGTCGCACCGAGACCCGCTGCCGGCTCCCTGACAGCGTGGGTATCTGGCGCCCGGCCACGCCCGAGGCGACAAATGACGGCATTGTCCCGCCCCGTTCCGTTCTTGGCTGGCAGGAGGCACCGGAATGATGCCTGATCGAATCAGGCTTTCCGCCGGGCAACCGCACTTGAACGCAGGGTAAATCCCTCGTCTCTGTCCATAAGGCTCTGACGGATGCAAAGAAGTGATGCAAAGATGGCCGTTTCGCATTAAGAAACTGGCGAGCCAGTTCATCATTCAAACAAGGGGCTTCCCGTGCAACGCGAGATCTCAATTACTGAAATCCCGGATCTGGTCGGTTCGGAAGTCGGCGTCTCCGAATGGATGGACATTCCGCAATCGCGCATTGATACCTTCGCCGATGGCACCGACGATCATCAGTTCATCCATGTCGATCCGGTTCGCGCTGCCGAAACCCCCTTCGGCGGAACCATTGCCCATGGGTTTCTGACCCTCTCCATGCTGTCAGCAATGCATGCCAATACGGTGCCCAAATTGCGCGAGGACAATTTCGGCATCAATTACGGGTTCAACAAGATCAGGTTCATGGCGCCGGTGCCCGCAGGCAGCCGCATACGTGGCCGTTTCGTGCTCAGGGAAGCACGGCTTCGCGGCCCCGGCAGACTGATGATGACCTTTGATGTCACCGTCGAGATCGAAGGCGTGAAGAAGCCGGCGCTGACCGCCGTGTGGTTGACCATCATCCAGTTTGACCCGGAGATATGGTCAAACAAGGCAGAGTGAAAGCCAGGGCGGTACGGTCAAAGGCCAGCGCATCATTGCGCCTCCGCACAATCGCAAGACACCACCTCTCAATCAGCAGGTAGCTGCATTTGCCGCGCGTTCCGATGTGCCTGTTTCCCAACACGAAACCGGCGTCAGGCGAGACAATCCCTGGCGCTTTCCGACAGCAGGTCGAAGACATAAGTCGAAAATGAACGCCAGCACTCGACGCGGAAATCCGCTTCTCCACTACGGATGATCACCACCTCGATCTTGCCCAGAACCGTACGGCTGGCCGCTCCGACAGGGAAAGCCATATCGCTGAGGTTTTGCGGGCAGCCTGCTTCCAGCGTGGCGCGCGCGCCCTTTCCTGAAACCAGGATCGCCGTGTTGCGGTGGGAAATATCGACCGCCGAATGCAGCACTTTGACTTTGCCCAGATCGGCTGCCGGATCGCCGGCTTCATCAATGACCAGCCATTCGTCCGGCCCAAGCCATGCGGCCAGCCGCCCCTGCCGGTTGCTCGAGGAGGTTTTCGGATTGAGCGGCAAATCGAGACCGAGCGCCCGCGACAATGCTCTTGCATCGGACGGATCCGCGCGCAGTGAAATGCGGGCAGCAGGCGCCGCCGGAGTCAGCTGAACGCCTGCGGCGCCGGTGACGCGCCCGGCAAGCGGTTCGGAACGGACGGCTTGAGCGGATTTAGCCATTCAGGCGCACTCCCTCTTTGTCGATGAAAACAGTGTCTGTGACTTCAACTTCGATCGTCCGTTCGGGCATCGGCACATAAAGCGTCTTGCCCTTCAGCGAACGGCCGCCGGCAACCACGCCCATGGCGATGGACCGGCCGCAGTTTTCCGACCAGTAGGACGATGTGACATGACCGATCATGGTCATCGGCACGCTCTGGTTCGGATCCGCGACAACCTGAGCGCCTTCCTCCAGGACGGTGTTGGGATCCTTGGTGAGAAGCCCGACCAGTTGCTTTCGTTCCGGTGTAAGCAGGTCCGGCCGCTTCATTCCGCGAATACCGACAAAATCCGGCTTCTTCTTCGCCACTGCCCAGTTCAGGCCGGCGTCATCGGGCGTCACCGTGCCATCAGTATCCTGACCGACAATGATGTAGCCCTTTTCGGCGCGCAGCACATGCATGGTTTCGGTTCCATAAGCACAGGCGCCCATCGGCTCTGCCCGCGCCCACAGCGCTTTCCATACCGCTTCGCCGTAATCGGCCGGCACATTGACCTCAAAACCGGCCTCCCCGGTAAACGACATCCGGAACAGGCGCGTCGGCACGCCACAGATCCTGCCCTCGCGCACACTCATATGCGGCATCGCTTCATTGGAAAGGTCGATGCCTTCGACCAGCGGCGCGATGATCTCGCGCGCCCTGGGACCCTGGATCGCGATCACCGCCCATTGTTCCGTCGTCGAGGTCAGCCAGACCCTGAGATGTGGAAACTCGGTTTGCAGATAATCTTCCATGTGGTGCATCACCCGCGGCGCACCGCCGGTGGTGGTGGTCACATGGAACCGGTCCTCGGCCATCCGCCCAACCACACCATCATCATAGATGAAGCCATCCTCGCGCAGCATGATGCCGTATTTGCAGCGGCCCGGCTGCAATTTGTCCCAGCCATTGGTGTACATGAGATTGAGGAACTCGGCCGCATCGGGACCGACAACCTCGATCTTGCCAAGCGTTGTGGCGTCGAACATGCCCGCACTCTCGCGCACCGTCCGGCACTCGCGATTGACGGCCTGGTGCATGTCCTCTCCGGCACGCGGATAATACCAGGCGCGCTTCCACTGCCCCACGTCCTCGAACACTGCACCATGGGCTTCTTCCCAGCCATGCATCGGTGTCCGCCGTGTCGGGTCGAACAGATCCCCACGCGAATGATTGACGATGGCGCCGAAAGTCACCGGCGTGTAGGGCGCGCGGAATGTGGTCAACCCCACCTGCGGCAGCGGCTTGTCGAGCATCTCTGCTGCGATCGCCAGGCCATGGATGTTGGACGTCTTGCCCTGATCGGTGGCCATGCCATTGGTGGTGAACCGTTTGACATGCTCGATCGAGTGCATGCCCTCTCGCACAGCCAGGCGGATATCCTTGGCGGTTACGTCATTCTGGAAATCCACAAAGGCCTTGACTGTCGTCTCCGCCCCGGCGCCACCGGCCGAGCCCATCATGCTTCCGGCCCATGAGGGGGCACTCGCGGACTTTGGCGCGGACCAGGATTTTCTCACCTTCGAGCCAGCGGCCTTGGCAGCCAAATGACCGGCCTTGGCAGCACCAGCAATCGTCTCGCCCAGATCGTCAACACCATTGCAGGCGCCGATGCTGACGCAATCCTGAACATGGCGGCCGGGAAGAAAGCGCTGGCTTGCCTCGTCCCAGACCACCTTGCCGCGCGATTGCGAGTACATGTGAACCGAGGGCGTCCAACCGGCAGACATGATCAGCGCGTCGACTGGAATGTCCCGGGTTGATCCGCCCGAGGCCTTGCCGACCTTCATGGACTTGACGCGCAGGCTGCCGGACGTGTCGAGAACCGCCTGGCCGGCCAGGACCTCGATACCGAGTTCCCTGGCGCGCGCCAGCAGCGCAGGATCCGGATCTGGGCGTACATCGACAATTGCGGGCACAGAGACACCGGCCTGCCTGAGATCGAAGGCCGCAGCCCATGCTGAATCGCAGGCCGTGTAGACGCCGACCTTAGACCCCACGGCGACGCCGAAATGATTGAGAAATGTTCGTGCCGCCGAGGCCAGCATGATCCCGGGCCGGTCATTGTTGGCAAACACCATGTGTCGCTCGATCGCACCGGTTGCAATCACCACCTGCCTGGCGCGCACCTGCCACAGACGTTCGCGCGGCAAAGCCGAATCCGGATTGGCGAGATGTTCTGTCACCCGCTCGACAAGCGCTACGTGGTTTTGCGCCTGATAGCCAAACGCCGTCGTCCGGGTCAGCACCCGGACATTGTCCATGGCACGGAGTTCGGCAGTCGCTGCCTGCGCCCAGTCCCAGCCCGGCACGCCGTCAAGGAACGCTCCGGTCTCGTGATGGAACGCACCTCCGGTTTCCGGCTGCTCATCACACAGGATGACCTGTGCTCCGGCATGGGCAGCGGCCAGCGCCGCCGACAATCCCGCCGCACCGCCGCCGATCACCAGAACATCGCAATATACATTATGGTTGGCGTAATGATCCGGATCCGGCTCGCTTGGCGCGACACCCAGACCCGCAGCCGCACGGATGATCGGCTCATACACCTTTTTCCAGGCGGCTTTCGGCCACATGAATGTCTTGTAGTAGAAGCCGGCGGCGAAAAACGGGGAGGCAAGATTGTTGAGCCCGCCGATATCGAAAGCCAGCGACGGCCAGCGATTTTGCGATGTTGCCCGCAATCCGTCAAAAACCTCCTGCACGGTGGCCCGCACATTCGGCGTCCGCCTGCTTGCGTCGCGGCTGACATCCATCAGCGCGTTCGGCTCTTCGGGACCCGCCGACAGCATGCCGCGTGGCCGGTGGTACTTGAACGACCGTCCCGTCAGATGGATGCCGTTGGCGATCAACGCCGAGGCAAGCGTATCGCCTTCGATCGCGGACAATGTCTTGCCATCGAATGTAAAACGCAGGGTTCTGGCAGGCGTCAGTCGGCCCTTGCCCTTGATCCGGTTCGCGCCGCTCATTGTTCAGATCCCTTGATCTTCAAGATGCCATCCTCACCACGCTCCACCTCGATCCGTGGTTCTCCGGCCTTGTAGGTGGTGACGAATCTGTCACTCACCGTATCCCGCACGGCGTTGAAGAAACGGGCGCAGCCGTGGATATGCCGCCACCGCTCATAGGTGACACCCTTGGGGTTTGCCCGGATGAAAAAGAACTTCTCGAAATCCTCGTCGCTGATCGCGGCGATATCCTTGGGACGCTCGATATGCGCCTCGCCCGTGTTTCGGAATTCGAGCTCGGGCCTTTCTTCCTGGCAGTAGGGACAATGGATCAGAAGCATCGCTTGGTCCTTGGTCAGATCTTGGTTTTGATCACGGCAGTTTCAGGATCGCCGGTATTGGGCGTACCGGCAGGCTCGATGATGACAAGATGGGTTTCCTCGTCGGCGCGCGGGCAATGCTCGACCCCCTTGGGCACCACATACATCTCGCCCGGGCCGAGCACCACGTCGCCATCCCGCATCTGGATGGTCAGGCGTCCCGAAAGCACCAGAAAGAAATCATCGGTGTCAGGATGGGAGTGCCAATTGAACTCGCCATTGACTTTGACCACCATCACATCATGACCGTTGAAGGCCGTAACGATCTTCGGCGACCAAAAATCGTCAAAGCCGCCGAGCTTTTCCTGCAGGTTGATGGGGGTTTCAGGCATCACTCGTATCCCTAGTGCGCCACGGCCGCAGCCGCCGCCTCATCGATCAGCCGCCCGGTCTTGAAGCGTTCCAGCGTGAACGGCGCGTTGATCTTGTGCGGCTCGTCTCGGGCGATGGTGTGGGCGAACACATTGGCCGAACCCGGGGTCGCCTTGAATCCGCCGGTGCCCCAGCCGCAATTCACGTAAAGACCCTTGATCGGGGTCTTCGACAGGATCGGCGACCGGTCCGGCGTCACATCGACAATGCCGCCCCAGGTGCGCAGCATCTTCATTCGGGTGAAGATCGGGAACATCTCGCAGATTGCGTCGAGCGTGTGGCTGAGAATGTGCAATCCGCCGGTCTGCGAATAGGAGGTGTACTGATCGGTGCCCGCACCGATCACCAGTTCACCCTTGTCCGACTGCGAAATATAGGCATGCACCGTGTTGGACATGACCACACAGGGAAAGATCGGCTTGACCGGTTCGGACACCAGCGCCTGCAAGGGATAGCTTTCGAGCGGCATGCGAACTCCGGCCATCTCCATGATCACCGAAGTGTGCCCCGCCGCAACCACGCCAACCTTCTTGGCCCCGATGACGCCGCGACTGGTGTCAACGCCCGACACCGATCCATCCGCCGAGCGGCGTATGCCGGTGACTTCGCAATTCTGAATGATATGCACGCCCATGGCCGCGGCGGCCCGCGCGTAGCCCCAGGCCACTGCATCGTGCCGCGCCGTGCCACCTCGCCGTTGCAACGCGGCGCCAGCCACGGGGTAGCGCGCAGACTGATGTATGTTGAGCGGAGGACAAAAGGCCTTGGCCTGCTCCGGCGTCAGCCATTCATTATCGATACCGTTGAGCCGATTGGCATGGATGTGCCGCTTGAACACCTGCGTGTCATGCACGTTGTGAGACAGCATCATCACGCCGCGCGCCGAATACATCACATTGTAATTGATCTCCTGGGACAAGCCGTCCCAGAGCTTGAGAGCATGATCATAAAGTCCGGCGCTCTCGTCATAGAGGTAATTGGAACGGATGATCGTGGTGTTGCGACCAGTGTTGCCGCCGCCAAGCCAACCCTTCTCGATCACTGCGATATTGGTGATGCCATGTTCCTTGGCGAGATAATAAGCTGTGCCAAGACCGTGCCCTCCCGCGCCAACGATAATGACATCATATTCTTTTCGCGGCTCTGGCGAGGTCCACTGCGCGGGCCAGCCCTTGTGGCCGCGCATTGCCTCACGGGCAACGGCAAAAACAGAATACTTGCGCATGGCTCTATGGCTCCAAACGGTTCGGGTCGTCTTCAGGCAAGCAAGAGCAAATTCATCGGGCCCACATCGGCTCTTTTGCGACTTCAGAAAGGCCATGAATGTCGCACTGCGTTTTGTCACAGGCCCCGGATTGATCGGTACGGCCAATCCGGCATACCCTGGAGAAGATGAAAAATACCCCGAAGCATCCATTGTCAAGCTGCCTGGGACTGGACTTGCGGCTCTGGAACTGGTATTTGCCCAACCAATCGTAACGCCCATGGCCGAACGAATGGGAATTGTTTGTTTGCCAAGGTTGTTTCAACCAACCGAAAACTCGAAGGAACGGGATTAACGTGCAGGTACTTGTCCGCGATAACAATGTCGATCAGGCGCTCCGCGCTCTCAAGAAGAAAATGCAGCGCGAAGGCATTTTCCGCGAAATGAAGATGCGTGATTTTTACGAGAAGCCATCGCAGAAGCGCGCACGTGAAAAGGCCGAAGCCGTTCGCCGTGTTCGCAAGCTGGCCCGTAAGCGCGCCCAGCGTGAAGGTCTTATCGGCGGTGGCCGTCCGGCTGCCAGCCGCTGATCGAGCCGTTTTTTAGCCCTTTTGGGGTTGCATGATTGTGAGGCGGAGGCGATGATTCGTCTCCGCCTTTTTCAATGTGGCTGATCGGGTGGTTCTCGAATGAACGAATTGGGGCACAAGTGATGCGTTTGATTGCGGCTATCGAAACAAGAGACCGGGCAACAAACGCCGCTCGAGCGCTGGTGCTGGCTGCTGTGTCTGCAATCGCCATTGCAGTGTCGGGGTGCTCGACCACATCGCCGATCGATGCGATCTCGATCGATAAGGCCCAGGGCACGAACGAGAACATCTCGTCGCTTACCGATGTAATCCGCCGCAATCCGAATGACCCCGAGGGTTACAATGTGCGCGGCGCAGCCTATGGCAGGTCCGGGCAATTCCGAAATGCGCTGGATGATTTCAACCGTGCCATCCAGCTTAACCCGTCATTCTATCAGGCATACGCCAATCGCGCGCTGATCAACCGGTCGATGGGGAATGTTGCTGACGCCGCCAACGACTACAATCGCGCCCTGCAGATCAACCCGCGCTACGATGTCGCCTATATCGGGCGGGGCAATCTCTATCGCCAGGCCGGCCGGATGAATGAGGCGGTGACCGATTACAATCGTGCTATCAATCTGCAGACGACCGATCCGCGCGCCTACCACAATCGCGGTTTGATCAAGCAGTTGCGCGGGCAGCATCCGCAAGCGATCGAGGATTTCTCGACGGCCATCTCGCTGGCGCCCAATTCGCCCGAGCCCTACAACGGCCGCGGCATCTCCTATGTTGCTCTCAACGACGATGACAACGCCTTCGCCGATTTCAATCGCGCCGTTGAACTGAACCAGCGCATCGCCGAATCCTGGGCAAACCAGGCCCTGATCTATGAACGTCGCGGCGACAAGAAACGTGCATCGAAATCCTATGCGCGCGCGGCGCAGCTTGATCCCAAATACCGCCCGGCGATAGATGGCCTTGCCCGCGTCCGCGGCGGCTAATGCATGTCGCGCAAAAGTGCCCCGCGGTTTTGCGATAGCGACAGGCAGAAACAAAGAGCTGTCGCGCGTCACCCGAATCCGTCTGAATGCGACGCGCGTTAGACCTGAGTTTCCGGCAGGCAGTCCGTTCCAGGCGGAGTTAGGAGACTGGAATAGCCGCGCTACGGTGTTCCAGGACGGTTCCAGATGACATCCACAAGAAACCCTGACTACCTCATGGCAATCGCGAGGAAGAGCCTTGGCTGTTGGCGGCTGTGGCAACAGACGAAGGCGGGCCGTCACCCGTGTCGATGGCGTTTCCAGGGAAGCCCCTCAGGCGCGACAATGATTGCGTCTTCCCCCAGGCACGGCGCCGCACAGGCGATAAAACCCCGCCAATACGGAACATCTGGCGCTCCAACCCGTTGTCGTGGCGAACCAATTATCCAGAAAGCGAGTTCAATCATGATCAACAAGACAAAATCCGCCGCCGCTGCAGCTCTCATTGCAACCGTTGCCCTCGGTGCCGCAACTGTACCTTCCAAGGCTGACAGCGTTGAACTGGGTCTGCTGGAATGTGTCGTGGAAGGTGGCGCCGGTTTCGTTTTCGGCTCTTCCAAAGACCTGTCGTGCGAGTTCACACCGGCAAACGAGGATCAGCCGAAGGACGCCTATTTTGGTGTGATCAACAAATATGGCATTGATATCGGAGTGACCGGAACGACGATTATAGAGTGGATCGTTCTCGCTCCCACCACCGATTACGAATACCAGCCGGGCTCGTTTGCAGGTGACTACACCGGTGTTTCGGCGGAGGCTTCGGCAGCGGCAGGCGCTGGCGTAAACCTTTTGGTCGGCGGGTCGCAAGATACCATATCGCTGCAGCCGGTCAGCGTGCAGGCACAGGAAGGTGTTAATGTCGCCGTTGCGGTTGCCGAATTGCAGCTGCGTTCGGCAGCTGACTAACCGCAGACCTGATCTCAAAAACGAAACCGGCCCGGATTTTCGATCCGGGCCGGTTTCATATTAATACAAGAATGACGCTGTCAATGATCGATCGCCTTGACGATATCGTCGGTCATCTTTTTTGCGTCGCCGAGCAGCATCATCGTGCTGTCCTTGTAAAACAGCGTGTTGTCGATCCCGGCATACCCCGACCCGAGTGAACGCTTGACGAACAGGCAGGTACGCGCCTTGTCGACATCAAGGATCGGCATTCCGTAGATCGGCGATGATTTGTCATCGCGTGCCGCCGGATTGGTCACGTCATTGGCACCAATCACATAGGCCACATCGGCTTGGGCGAATTCGGAATTGATGTCTTCAAGTTCGAAGACTTCGTCATAAGGCACATTGGCTTCCGCCAGCAGCACGTTCATATGTCCGGGCATCCGGCCTGCAACCGGGTGAATGGCGTATTTAACCTCGACACCGTGTTCCTTGAGCTTGTCGGCGAGCTCGCGGGTGGCATGCTGCGCCTGAGCCACCGCCATGCCGTATCCGGGCACGATGATCACTTTCGACGCATTGGCCATCAGGAAGGCGGCATCATCAGCGGAACCGAGCTTGACCGATCGATCGATATCGTCGTCGCCGGCAGCCGCGGTATCACCACCAAATCCGCCGAGGATCACGGCAATGAACGACCGGTTCATGCCCTTGCACATGATGTAGGACAGGATTGCGCCCGAAGATCCGACCAGCGCCCCGGTAATGATCAACGCCAGATTGCCCAGCGTAAAACCGATGCCGGCCGCAGCCCACCCCGAGTAGGAGTTCAGCATCGACACGACAACCGGCATGTCGGCCCCGCCAATCGGTACGATGATCAGGACACCAAGGGCCAGTGACAGAACCACGACCAGCCAGAATACGGTGTAGCTTTCCGTTGCCACCAGCACGCCGACGAGCAGGACAATTCCAATTGCCAGTGCCGCGTTGATGAAATGCCGCATCGGCAGCATGATCGGCTTGCCCGACATGCGTCCGTCAAGCTTGAGAAAAGCAATGATCGATCCGGTGAAGGTGATCGCGCCGATGGCGACGCCCAATGACATCTCGACCAGCGCCTGCGCGTGGATTTCCCCAACTTCGCCAATGCCAAATGCATGCGGCGAATAAAGCGCCGCGGCTGCCACCAGCACGGCAGCAAGGCCAACCAAGCTGTGGAAACCCGCAACAAGCTGAGGCATGGAGGTCATGGCGATCTTGCGGGCGATATAGGCCCCCGCGCCACCCCCGATGGCAAGGCCGGTGACAATCAGTGCAAACCCGCCAAATGAGGGTTTGGCCAGCAGCAGCGTCGTGACAATGGCGATAGCCATGCCGACCATACCGTAGGTATTGCCCTGCCGGCTTGTGGTCGGGTGTGACAGGCCCCTGAGCGCCATGATGAAAAGAACGCCCGAAACGAGGTAGGCGAATGCGGCAAAGTTTTCTGACATCAGCCGGGCCTCACTTCTCTTTTTTCTTGTACATGGCCAGCATGCGCTGGGTGACGAGGAAGCCGCCAAAGATATTGACCGAGGCCAGCATCAACGCAACGAATCCAAATCCGGTCGCCCAGCCTGAAAGCGATGCGCCTACCGCGAGCAGCGCACCAACCACGATCACCGAGGAGATCGCATTGGTCACCGCCATCAACGGTGTGTGCAAGGCCGGGGTCACCGACCAGACCACATAGTAGCCAACGAAAATCGCCAGCACGAAAATCGCAAACTGGAAAATGAAGGGGTCGATTGCCCCACCGCTGGCCGCGTGCACCGCAGCCGCTACGCCATCACCGGCAGGACCGGCGCTTTCGGCTGCCGTACGAACCGCGGAGACCGCCTGTTCGAGAGTTTCAAGCGCGCTATCAAGTGCGGAACCCGCCATCATGCTGCTCCCTTGCTGGTTTCGCCGCCAAATGCGGGATGAATGACCGCGCCGCCATGGGTCAGCGCCGTTGCCTTGACCAACTCGTCGTCGAGATTGACCGAAACCGTCTTGGTTTCCTTGTCGATCATTGTGTCGAGGAAGGTCAGCAGATTCTTGGCGTAAAGCAGCGACGCACTTGCAGCGATCTGGCCGGCCATATTGAGAATTCCGATTACGGTGACGCCGTCGACGGTGACTGTATCTCCGGGCTTTGCGCCCTCGATATTGCCGCCACGCTCAACCGCCAGATCGACCGCAACCGACCCAAGGCGCATGCTCTTGAGCATGTCGCGGGATATCAGCTTCGGCGCGGGGCGTCCGGGAATCAGTGCCGTGGTAATGACGATGTCCTGCTTGGAGATGTGATCCGCCACCAAGGCCGCCTGTTTGGCCTGGTATTCCTTCGACATTTCCTTGGCGTAACCGCCGGATGTCTCGGCGGCCTTGAACTCGTCGTCTTCAACCGCGATAAATTTTGCGCCGAGCGAAGCCACCTGCTCCTTGGCGGCCGGACGCACATCCGTGGCCGAAACCGCAGCACCGAGACGGCGGGCCGTGGCGATTGCCTGCAAACCTGCAACTCCGGCTCCCATCACGAAGACTTTCGCGGCCGGCACGGTTCCTGCCGCGGTCATCATCATCGGCATCGCCCTGTCAAAGACATGGGCGGCTTCGATGACTGCCTGATAGCCTGCAAGGTTTGCCTGAGACGACAGAACGTCCATCGACTGCGCCCGCGTGATGCGGGGCATCAGTTCCATGGCGAAGCTGGTAACTCCGGCCTTTGCAAGTTCCGCCAGCGCTTTCTCATTGCCGTAGGGGTCCATCTGCGCAAGCACGATGGCGCCGGACCTGAGCGACTTGATCTCAGTGCTCGCGGGACGCCGCACACGCAGCACAATATCGGCCTTCTTGGCGTCAGTTGCGGTTCCGGTCTTTGCACCGGCTGCAACAAAATCCGCGTCGGCGATCCGGGATTTGTCACCGGCGCCTTTCTGGACAATGACGTCTAGCCCGATTGCTGTCATTTTCTTGACTGTCTCCGGCGATGCGGCGACGCGAGATTCAAGAGAATCAGACTCTTTGGCTACAAAAACGGTGGTGCCCAAGAGAGCCCCTCCTCTGTAAATGCGGATTGGATGGGTCGGGCGGTTCATTCAGGAACCGGCCCGGTCGGTGGCGTCGGTATCAGCGCGCGAGCCAACCACCGCCGATGCTGAGAACAAAGAACGACAGGAAGCTGACAATGCCTCCCGCGCCGGTAAAGAAGAAGATCGCCATGGCGATCATCAGCGCCACGAGGGTGATCGTGCCATATTTCGCTCCGGCAAGGAACATTGCATAAGTTTTGTCGTGCTCGGAATAATCCATCGCAGCACCGGTTTCGACAGGACCGTTCATCTGTTCAGCCATGCTGTAGCTCCCCAATTTACAATTCAACGAGGGATTACACAAACCGCCCGCAATGTGCAATGGACAAGCCGTCGCAAACATGACCGTGGTTTGCGCTCAACATCTAAATTGCCGCAAGACCGGTGACTTACTTCAGTTCGATTGCTGAAGTGCGTATCTCGCCGTTGGAAGAATGGTCAACGGCGTCTGCCCCAGGGTTTCACGAGGCGCGAACATCATCCTGCGCTCATGCGGCTGCGACCGGAAGAATGCAAACCGGTTGAAGAGCGTTCTTTTGAGCTCCTCCGCATTGGCTGCATGCAGTTCGATATTGCTGTTATAGCGCTCGAAATACCGCGGCTCCGTAAGTTCGATGGATTGAAACACGCGTTTGTAAAAAGCACGATGGTTCGGCTTGATTACCGAAAGGCAGTAATCGACATCGAAATAAACGGTCGCCATGGTTGCGACCCGCAGGGTCAGGTAGGGCAAGGCCGGGTATTCACGCATGATCTCGGGATCCGCGGCAAACCGGACCGGATCAATGAAGGTCTTGCCCGCATCCAGAAGCGGATTCATCACATCGGGAAAATGCGCAACCGCGACGCTGTCGCGTTGGGCACCGGTGACATGATGGACACGAATGGTCGAGACAAGCTGCTCATCGAAGAAAATGCCCATCACATGAGCATTGGGCTTGAAATCCAGTTCATCGATCAGGAGTGAGCCATTTTGCGGCGCCAGCCCAACCATCGAGAAAGCCTTGTACCGGATGCGCGCCACGTCTTCGAGGTCATCCGCGTTATCGATCCGGCGATACTCTATGCTCTCAAGCAAGCGCATCACGCTGGCACTGAAGCTCGAAACCCTGTCTGCTGCCGCCGTCATCAATGACAAGTCCCATGATTGAATACATGGAAATCTTAACGTTAATTTTCTACTAATCAATCACGCGGAACCGCACTGACCCCATTAACACTCTATTATGGTTAACAAAATCGACAAAAACTCAAGGAAAACAGTCCGGCTGTCAGAAAGCACCGGAGACATTTCACGTCACGCCCTGGCGATTGGTTTTCGGGGGGGCTGCTTTAGCGGTCCGAATTCACTGAACTGGACAGGAGCAGCTCATTGGGCGCAACCGCGTGCTGTTTGGACAGCTTCGCTACCAGTTCGCGGAACGCGCCCTTGGGCATCGGAGTTCCGAAAATATAGCCCTGGATCAGATCGGCGCAGTTGTTCTCGCGGATCAAAACCAGTTGAGCTTCTGTCTCCACACCTTCGACAACCACGTCCAGCCCAAGCTCACGCGCCAGATGGACAACGCCCCGCAGCAGTTTCAACTTTCGGGTGTCTGCGGCGAGATCGCTGACGAAGGACCGGTCGATCTTGATCTTGTTGAGCGGCAACATGTCGAGGTAACTCAGGCTTGAATAGCCCGTTCCGAAATCGTCAATGGCAATTGACATTCCCATTGAGCGCAGCTCCGTCAGGATCACCCGCGCGGATTCCAGATCATTCATCAAGCCGCTCTCGGTGATCTCCAGTTGCAGCCGCTCGGGAGCCAGGCCGGTGGTATCAAGCGCGTTGGCGATCACTGACACGATCGCACGGTCTCCAAGATCGAGCGCCGACAGATTTACCGAGACAAAGAGGTGGCCGGGCCATGTTGCGCATTCACGCGCCGCCTTTTCGATTACGCAGCGTGTCAAATCACCGATGATCCCCATTTCCTCGGCCAGGGGGATATAATCAGCCGGCGAGATCGGGCCAAGTTCGGGATGGTTCCAGCGCGACAACGCTTCCGCGCCTGCGATCCGGTTGCCCTCGGGATTGAACATCGGCTGGTAGAACAAATCCATCGAGTTGGTACGGATTGCTTCGCGAAGGTCGGATTTCATCCGTTGCCGTTCGGAATACTGCTTGTCCATTGATTCTTCAAACAGGGTCCAGCGGTTCTTGTCACGTCGCTTGGCCTCGTACAGCGCAAGGTCGGCCTGGATATGCAGATCCTCGATCTGCGCGTGGACCGCCGGCGCAAATGAGGCCCCGCCGGACAAGCTTATGAAAAGCTTGTGGCCATCAATCATGTAAGTGCCGCGCAACGTGTCGATGACGTGGTCCATGGTTCTGTTCAGATCCGGCAGATCTTCCAGATCGGGAAGAAACAGCACGAACTCGTCACCCCCGAACCGGGAGATCACAAATTTCTGCCGCGAAAGCGAGCGAAGCCGGTTGGCAATCGCGCTCAGCAACTTGTCGCCGCTGAGGTGACCCATCGTGTCGTTGACATGCTTGAAGTCGTCGATATCCAGAACCGCGAGCGCCAGCTTCTGGTCCGGTCTCGCCTTTGCAATTTTTGCCGCCACAATATCCTTGAACCAGGAGCGGTTTGGCAATTCGGTCAGGCTGTCAAAACGCGCCATGTGCAAAATGCGCTTTTCCGACTGAATACGGGCCGACACGTCTTCGAATATGAGAACCACGCCCTTTTCGCCGCGATGACGCGCACTGAATTCAAGCCAGGAGTTCTTGTCCAGACGCACCAGCGAGCGGTCTTCCTGCCCATTTATCAGGCGATCGAGATGCTCGTTGATCTGGGCGAAATTTTCTCGTGCAATCACACCATTGCGGGCGCTGAGCCGCAGCGCGGCTTTCAGTATCCGCCCGCTGAGGTCGATGTTTGGATCGACATTGAAAAATTCGCGGGCTTTGCGGTTTGCAACCTCGATCCGTCCGTCGCCATCAAGCATGAACAATCCATGCGACATGTTGTTGAGTGCTGTGTCGAACCGTTCAGCAATCTCGGAAGCTTTTCGTTCGGCGGTCACTGCGTTGAACAGAAAATCCCGGACGCCATTTGCCATGGAGCGCGTGGTAAGAAACAGCGGCAGCAGCAAAACCGCCATCAACCCCATATAGGGGTCCCTGGCCATCACAAGACCGGCCAATATGGGAAGGCATGCAGCCAGGATGATCATGTCGACATTCAGCCGCGAACCGAAATTCCGCCCGACAACAGAAATCATCGTCGCCAATGTCACCGAGATTGTCACCAGTTCCGCAAACGGATCCTGCGCCACCACCAGCGCATGACCGCAAACCGTACCCAGCACGAAAGCGGCGATCAGCGATCCCGCAACATACCGTTTTTCCCAATGCAGCGTTTCCGCAAGCCCAAACTTGGTTTTGTCCTGCTTGTCGAAGAGCATCATGTCGAGATTGCGGCCATTCCAGATTATGAAAAGCGCGAATCCTGCGTAAAGATAGAACGGATCGTCGATGCGCAGATACACCGCCATTGTGGTGACCACATGCGCGATCATGCCCGCAAACAACGTGCCCCGCTTTTGATAAAGCGAGGCCACGAAGGAAAGACGGACGTCATCCGCGAATGCTGTGTTGTCTGCCGCTTGCATGAACACCTGTCCTTGAATTCAAGACGGCAACCTAACAAACGGAAATTAAGAACAGATTTATCACAGACGGATTTCAGCCCTGAATCCTTCACAACCCCTGTTTCAATATTTTAGGTTAACTCCAATAATATCAAAACCCAAATGACAAACCATCACATTACTCCGCAAACATCTCATGATTTATATTTTTTTCCTTAAGTATGACTTGAATAATACTATTTTTATCCAGATATACTTTTTCCTTGTTTTTCATTTTCACATGACCATACCCCCGAATTCCCATGGGATAACAAAGAAATTCTGCGACCTGCGCCAGATTTTCAGTCTTCAAGGCACGACTCATTTCGCGCAGTTCCTCGTTGAATTCTGCGAGCATACGCCGTTCCATGCGTCTTTCCTCGCTGTACCCAAACACATCCAGTGGAGTTCCCCGTAAAAATCTGAGCGATGCCAGAAGCGGAAAGAGCGCAGACATCCCCCTGCTGAACGAGGTTTTTGCGGGATGGCCATTGGCGTCCTTGCGCCCCAGCAATGGCGGCGCCATGTGATATTCCAGCTTCTCGAAGCTCTCGAACTGCTTGGCAAGCTGCCGTTTGAAACTGCCATCGCTGTAAAGCCGGGCTACTTCATATTCATCCTTGATCGCCATCAGCTTGAAAAGCGACCGCGCGGCAGCGGTTGACACCGGCCCGGGCTTGCCAAGCACAAGCGTCTCGGAGTCGACAAGTGGCCTGAGGGCTTCCCGGTATTTGGCGGCCCACGCCTCGTTTTGGTAGTCACGCAGAAAATCGGCGCGACGTTCAATGAGATCGGCAACAGACTCCTGCGCCGCAGTATCGGCGTCCGGAAGCGGACCGGAGACAAAAGCGTGCACCGATTGAGGATCATACCCTGCCTTACGCCCCCAGCGGAACGCGGCAATGTTCATGGCGACGGCCTGACCGTTGAGACGAATGGCTTGCTCGACAGATTCCGGCGACAGCGGCAATGCTCCCTTCTGCGACGCCATGCCGAGCATGAACATGTTGGCGGCGATCGCATTGCCGAACAACCGTGTGGCGGCGGATGTGGCATCGAAGAAACTGGTGCGGTCAGCGCCGGCCGATTTGACAATCGCCCGCTTCAACCGTTCCATCGGCAATGAAAAATCAGCATTACGGGCAAAATCGCCCGGCATGACTTCACTGGTGTTGACCAGAAAAACGGTTTCGCCTTCCCGAACCGCAGTCAGGACCTTGCGTGATCCGGAAACCACCAGATCGCACCCCAGGATCAAATCCGCCTTGCCTGCCGATATCCGGATGGCGTGAATATCCTCCGGCGTTTCGGCAATGCGGACATGCGAGAATACCGCGCCGCCTTTTTGCGCAAGCCCGGCCATGTCGATCATCCCGCATCCCTTGCCTTCAAGATGCGCCGCCATGCCGAGGATGGCACCGATGGTCACAACACCGGTTCCGCCGATACCGTCAATGATGGACGCCCATCCACGCTCGAGCGAAGCGATGTCCGGGGCCGGCAACCCCTCGAGCGGATCCGGAGCGGATTTGAGCACAGAACTGTCCGTTTTCCGGATACGCGCCCCGTGAACCGTCACGAACGACGGGCAGAACCCTTCAATGCAGGAAAAATCCTTGTTGCAACTGGATTGATCGATACGGCGTTTGCGTCCGAATTCGGTTTCGACCGGCTGGATGGACACGCAGTTCGACTTGACGCCGCAATCCCCGCAACCTTCGCATACCAGTTCGTTTATGATCACCCGCTTGTCTGGATCGGGATAGGTACCGCGCTTTCTACGGCGGCGCTTTTCCGCGGCACATGTCTGGTCGTAAAGCAGGACGGTGACGCCCGAAACCTCCCGCAATTCCCGCTGTACCATATCAAGCTCTGAGCGGTGATGAAGGCTCATCGCCGATGGCCACGATGTTCCCGCCGGGTACCGGTCGGGATCGTCGCTGACCAGCGCTATCCGCTCGACACCCTCGGCGCGAACCTGCCGGGCAATCGCATCAACGCTCAGGCTGCCCTCGTGGGGCTGTCCACCGGTCATCGCAACCGCGTCATTGTAGAGGATCTTGTAGGTGATGTTGGCGCCCGATGCGATAGCGAAACGCAACGCCAGCACGCCCGAATGATTGTAGGTCCCGTCGCCAAGGTTCTGAAAAATATGTTTCCGTGTGGTAAAGGGCGCCTGGCCGACCCATTGCGCGCCCTCACCGCCCATCTGGGTGAAACCGGTGGTGTCCCGGTCCATCCACAACGACATGAAATGACACCCTATCCCTGCCGCCGCGATTGATCCTTCCGGAACCTTCGTCGAGGTGTTGTGCGGACAACCCGAGCAGAAATATGGCGTACGGGACGCTACATCCGAAACACTCGCCAACATGCTCTGGAACTGCCGGATTCGCTTGACCTTGGCGTCGATATCTTCGGAATAGCCTATGACCTTGAGCAGCCGTTCTCCCACCGCGACCGCAATATCATTGGGATCAAGCGCACCCTTGACTGGAAACAGCCAGTCACCGCGCTCGTCGCGCTTGCCAACCACCACGGGCTGACGGGCGCCTCCGTACAACGCCTCGCGCAACTGGCTCTCCAGAAGCGACCGCTTTTCCTCGACAACAATCACCATCTCGAGACCGTCGACAAACTCGGCCATGTCAGCCAGATCAAACGGCCACGGACAGGCAACCTTGAACAAGCGGACGCCAATCTGGTTGGCTCTGGCCTCGTCGATTCCAAGATCGTCCAGGGCCTGACGCACATCGAGATAATTCTTGCCGACCGTCAATATGCCGACCTTGGCGTTGGCGCCGCCCGAATAAATCATGCGATTGAGCCCGTTGGCCCTGATATAGGCGCTTGCGGCATCGCGCTTGTATTCGTGAAGCCGTATTTCCTGCCCGAGGAAATCGAGATCGTTTGCCCGGATATTAAGCCCGCCCGGCGGCATCGCAAAATCGGGAAGAATGATCTTCAGGCGATCAAGTCCGGCATCAACCGAGGCGGTGGATTCCACATTGTCCTTGACGCATTTCAGTGCCGCCCAGGTGCCGGCAAACCGCGACATTGCAAAACCATGCAGCCCGTAATCAATCATCTCCTGCACACCCGCCGGATTAAGGATCGGGATCATGGTATCAACGAAATTGAACTCGGTCTGATGGGCGTTGGTAGAACTCTCCGCGGTATGATCATCCCCCATCAGCGCCAGAACACCGCCATGCCGCGAAGATCCGGCAAGGTTGGCGTGACGAAACACATCGCCGGACCGGTCCACCCCCGGTCCCTTGCCATACCAAAGCGCGAACACGCCGTCATATTTGCCGGTCCCGTCCAGTCCCGCCTGTTGTGATCCCCAACAGGCCGTTGCCGCCAGTTCCTCGTTCAATCCGGGCTGGAAAACGATGTTGTGCGGCGCGAGTTGCCTTGCGGCCCGGCTGATTTGCTGGTCGAGTCCACCCAGCGGCGAACCGCGATACCCCGAGATGAAGCCCGCTGTGTTCAACCCTGCGCGGCTATCACGCTCATGCTGCATCATCAGCATTCGCACCACGGCCTGTGAGCCGGTGACAAAAATCCGATCCTTCTCGAGGTCGAATTTGTCGTCGAGTGAAACATCGTGGACTGTCATCTGCGGCCTCCTCAAACCATTCGGATCGCGATCGCGCACGATCTGCGAACAGCCAGGGCCCCTCTTCCGGGTCCTTGACCTCATCCTTGATATTTGGGCTACACAGGTCCGTCGTCAATCGAATTCACATGCCGGACCCGACTGCGCAATCAGACCATCGCCGACAGTCGCCTAACGAAATTTTCTTTCGCCGGACGAGCCTGCGGCAACCGAATTAGCGTCCGATGGAATGCCCCCCGTCCACGGTAATGGCGCTGCCGGTCATGTAAACGCTGGCCCTGGACGCAAGCAGCAGGATGGCGCCATCCAGATCGTGGCTGTCGCCAAGCCGTCCAGTCGGGTTTTGGTTGGCCATAACACCAGCCCCCGCCCCCTTGAGAAACGGATCTGTCAGGCTGGTCTCAAACCAGCCGGGCCTGATCTCATTGACGCGAATCTTGTGTTTGGCCCATTCCAGCGCAAAGCAGCGGGTCATCTGGCTAATGGCGGCTTTCGATGCGCTGTAAGCCGCAACCTGACGCATCGGCAATTCGGACAATACGCTGGAGACGTTTATGATGGATCCGCCGCGGCCATCGCGGATCATGCGCCGGGCTGCCTCCTGCGCCATCATGGCCGCTCCCTCGACATTGACAGCCATGACATCGCGAAGCGTCTCGCGTGCGAGTTTGACTGCCTTGTCGCGATGGGCAATGCCGGCGTTGTTCACCAGCAGGCTGACCGGTCCCAATTCCTTTTCGATGCGATCGAAGGATGGAGCGATCATGTCATCCCGGCGCACATCAATGGGAATTGCGATGGCATGTCCGCCAAGTTCGCAAAGAGAGGCAACCGCAGCCTCGAGGGTGCCCTGATCCTCGCCGGCAAGCACGACCCTGGCGCCGTTTACCGCCAGCACGCGGGCGATTTTGAAACCGATTCCGGTGCCTCCGCCAGTTACCAGTGCAATTTCTCCCGAAACATCGAATAATTCGGCTGCTCGCACTTTGGTCCCCTTTCCCACGGCGCCTTCAAGGCGATATAGCGGCAACCATCATTGAAAGCCACACAGCTCGGCAATGCAACTGGTAAAATTTGTGCACCACTTGTTGCTTCACATGCTTTTTTCCTGATATGGACTGGCAAGACGCCTCATAGATGGTAAAGATGGCGGTGATGGGAACCATGGTTATCCACACTCCTGAAAACAGGAGGTGAAGTGACCGGAGGACAATATGGGAAATCTTTTGGCGTTGAGCCGGTTCATTGACCGGATCAACGGTTTTGTCGGGCGCAATGTGTCCTGGCTTGTGTTGGCTGCGGTGCTGATCAGTGCTGGAAACGCCACGATCCGCAAGGTATTCGACATGTCGTCCAATGCCTGGCTGGAGGTCCAGTGGTACCTGTTCGGCGCGGTCTTCATGCTTGCCGCCGGATATACACTGCGCAAGAACGAACATGTCCGCATCGATGTGCTGGCCGGCAATCTTTCCAAGCGCACGCGTGACTGGATCGACCTGATTGGCCATTTCCTGTTTCTGTTGCCGTTCTGCCTGATGATGACCTACCTCGCCTGGCCTTTTTTCTGGCGCTCCTTCAAGAGTGGCGAGCTGTCCAGCAATGCCGGCGGCCTGATCATTTGGCCTGCCAAGGCAGTGGTTCTTGCCGGCTTCATTCTGCTGACCGCGCAGGCTGTCTCCGAGATCATCAAGCGCATCGCCATTATTCGCGGCCTCCTTGAAGAGGAGCCTGGCCATGATCATTCCATGCCGCCGCAAGTCGAAGCAGCTTCCGATATGAAGGCCCGAAGCGATGCTTGATCTGATTGCCCACAACCTTGCACCGATCATGTTCATCACCGTCATGGCGATGCTTCTCATCGGCTATCCGGTCGCCTTCACCCTGGCGGCGGGAGGCATGTACTTTTTTATAGTCGGCGTCGAACTCGGCCACCTTTCACCTGAGATTCAGCTGTCTTGGCCTTTGGCCCAGGCCAACATGAACCGTGTCTTCGACATCATGCGCAATGACACGCTGTTGGCGATTCCGTTTTTCACCTTCATGGGGCTGATTCTCGAACGGTCGCGCATGGCGGAAGATCTGCTCGACACCATCGGTCAGCTCTTCGGAACCCTTCGCGGCGGTCTGGCATTTGCAGTCATTCTGGTCGGCGCTCTGCTTGCCGCCACAACCGGCGTCGTCGCGGCATCGGTGATCGCCATGGGCCTGATCTCGCTGCCAATCATGATGCGTTACAACTATCATCCGGGTCTGGCTGCCGGTACAATTGCGGCGTCCGGCACTCTGGCACAGATTATCCCGCCATCGCTGGTCCTCATCGTCATGGCTGACCAGCTCGGCCGGTCAGTCGGCGACATGTATGTCGGCGCCTTTTTCCCCGCCATGATCGTGGTCGGGATGTATTGCGCCTACATCTTCGCCATTACCCTGATCAAACCGCAATGGGCGCCTGCACTGCCGCCTGAGGCTCGACCGCTCGGCAACGGTGGACGCTCGCTTTTCATCATACTTGGCACGGCGCTGGCGCTGTTCGTAGTCGGCTATTTCTATGTTTTCGATCATCTGCGGTATGAAACAAGGGTGGTCTGGTCGGCGCTTACTGCAACGATTATTCCCTACAGCTTTGCTCTGATCAATCGCACCATGAAACTTGGCTATCTGTCCAAGATGGCTGAGCAGGTGGTTATCGTGTTGATCCCGCCGCTCGCCCTGATCTTTCTGGTCCTGGGCACGATCTTTCTGGGCATCGCGACACCCACCGAAGGCGGTGCCATGGGCGCCACAGGCGCGCTGGTGATGTCGTTGTTGAAGCGCCGGCTGGACATGAAGACGCTTTTGCAAGCGCTGGATTCCACCGCAAAACTGGCAACCTTCGTGATGTTCATCCTGATCGGCGCGCGGGTTTTCTCGCTGACCTTTTATGGCATTTCCGGTGATCGCTGGGTCGAAGAGCTGATGCTGGCCTTGCCGGGCGGGGAAGTGGGATTCCTGATCTCCGTCTCGATCATCATTTTCATTCTCGGTTGTTTCCTGGATTTTTTCGAAATTGCCTTCATCCTGGTCCCGTTGCTGGCTCCGGTGGCCGAAAAACTCGGCATCGACCTGATCTGGTTTGGGGTGCTGCTCGGCTTCAACCTGCAGGCCAGCTTCCTGACACCACCGTTCGGCTTTGCGCTCTTCTACCTGCGGTCAGTGGCGCCGATGAAAGCCTGGTACGATAAGACAACCGATCGGATGATCGAGTCGATTTCAACAAAATCGATTTACACTGGCACGCTGCCCTTCATCATCATTCAGGTCGTGATGCTGGGTATTCTGATCGCCTTCCCAGGTCTTGTGACACATTACAAGACCGCCCCGGTAATCATGAACCAGAGCGATATTGATGACGCGATCAACAATATCGGCGGTGGTGGGTTCGGTCTGCCCGGCTCGGGACTGAGCCTGGATGGTGGCTTCGGTCTGCCAGGCACACCAAATCTCGGTGAACCGTCCGAGCCTGCCGGCGACGGCGCATTGCCTGCACCCGGCGGCCTTCCGGCACCCGGTGGCGCGACCGGATTACCCAATTTCAACTGAACGATCCAGCGTTGCGGAATACCATTATTCCAGCGGAGTCGTCTGCGTCTTCGCCACCAAACAGATTCACCGCACAAGATCCCACCCACACACAAAAAGGCCCCGGAACCATTCGATTCCGGGGCCTTGAAGGCTTGGCTTTCGCAGGACTTGCTTAGAGCTTGCCGCCGCGCTGCTGGATCATCATGAAGGTGTCCATGTTGTATTCAGACAGCTGGAACCAGAGATAACCGTCACCACGGTAGCCCATATAGCTGTCATGGATTTTCTTGAAGGTCGGGTTTTCCGCGCTGATTTCGCCATAGACCTTGTTGGCCGCATTGAAGCAGGCTTCCAGGATTTCAAGGCTGTACGGACGAAGCTTTGTACCCTCGGACACGAGCTTCTTCAGAGCCGGCGGGTTCAAGGTATCATAACGCGCCATCATGACGCTGTTGGCCAGTGCGGAAGCCGACTTGACGATACCCTTATAGGAGCTCGGCAATTCGTTCCACTTGTCCAGATTAATCAGGTTCATCAGCGTCACGCCGCCTTCCCACCAACCAGGATAGTAGTAGTAGGGAGCAACCTTGTTGAAGCCCAGTTTGGAGTCATCGTAAGGACCGACAAACTCGGCAGCATCAATGGTGCCCTTTTCAAGCGCAGCGTAGATGTCGCCACCCGGAATGTTCTGCGGCACGACGCCAACTTCCTGGATGATGCGCCCGCCAAAACCGCCAATGCGGAACTTCAGGCCTTTCATGTCTGCCACAGTATTGATTTCCTTGCGGAACCAACCGCCCATCTGGGCGCCGGTGTTACCAGCAGGGAAAGCAATCATATTGTTGTCGGCATAAAAATCGTTGTTGAGCAGATCCAGCCCGCCGCCCTCATAGAGCCAGCCATTGGTCATGCGTTGGTTGAGACCGAACGGGACGCCGGTTCCGAACGCCCATGTCGGATCCTTGCCGAAGAAGTAGTACGATGCTGTATGCGCCATTTCGATGGTGCCGTCGCGAACCGCGTCAGCGCCTTCAAGTGCGCCAACGATCTCGCCGGCTCCATAGGTCTGGATTTCGAAATTGCCGTCGGTGGATTCAGCAACGGCCTGTGCGAACACTTCGGCAGCACCGTAGATGGTATCAAGCGCCTTCGGGAAACCCGACGAGCAGCGCCATGTGATTTTCGGCATTGTCTGCGCGATGGCCGGCGCAGCCAGCGTTGTCGCTGCTGCAGCCCCTGCTCCGGTTACCCCAGCCTTTTTGATAAAAGAACGACGATCCATAAAAACCTCCCAGTTGAACGAAGCCGCCAAGCTGAGGGTTTACTCCCTGTTGCGTCCCAGCGGTATGCGATTGACCTAACCATGTTGCAGCAATGCTTTCAAGCACAAGGCGGCGATTTCAGCGGCAATGGTCAATTTTTTTTGCCAGTTATAACTTCAAACGGATTGGCTTCAGAACCATCTTTTCTGTGGGTTTGCCGTTTGGGACGGGGAATTGACAAAGTTTGAGTGAAACGTGAAAACATCATGACGATGTGGCAGACAGCCAGCACCGCGGATCAGGGAAAATGACGATGCACAGTGGACTTGTCGCGATACCGGCCGATATCCGAAGCTTCGATGGATACACATGGCATGCGGCACCCGACCAATACATCATGGCCGCCGTCAATGGCTCGAATGTCTTGCCGCTCATTGTCCCGGCCTTGAGCGATGGCACGGATGTGGACATGGTGCTGGACAGGGTCGATGGCGTCCTCATCAGCGGCTCGCGGACAAACGTGCATCCTTCCAATTATGGAGAGAAAGAGACGGAAAGCCACGGCCCGTTCGATCCGGCCCGTGACCGTCTCAGCATGGCGCTCATTCGCCGGGCAATCGAGCGCGGTATTCCGCTGCTCGCCATTTGCCGCGGCATACAGGAACTAAACGTTGCAATGGGCGGTTCGCTGGCAACCGAAATACAGGAACTTCCTGGACGGATCGACCATCGCAAGCCTGAAACCGAAGACCGGGATGCCGCATTTGCGATCCGCCACTCGATCCAGGTGAAGCAGGACAGTTGTCTCGCCTCGATTGTCGGCGAGGGCGAAGTCCAGGTAAATTCGCTGCATCGCCAGGCGATATCGAAACTTGCGCCGCGACTTGCCGTGGAAGCGATCGCGGAAGACGGCACCGTCGAGGCTGTCAGTGTCATCGACGCGCCGGGGTTCGCAATCGGCGTGCAATGGCATCCCGAATACTGGGTTGGCAGCGACACGATCTCGGACAAGATTTTCGCCGCGTTCGGTGATGCCGTCCGGGCCCGCCATACCCGCCCTGCGGAAGCAGCGGCATAGATCCCGCGTAACTTCCTGCGCTCACGCCTTCAGCTTGCTCTTTCGCGGCGCCCGACTTGGGTGGCGCCTCAGCCGGGTTTTCTGTCAAGGCCGGCGCATTCGGGCACCGGCGTTAGCGCCGGACGGCCATCAAGCCAGGCTGCAAGATTGTCCACCACCAAATCAGCCATTGCGTTGCGCGTCGATACTGACGCCGAAGCCACATGAGGCAACAGACAGGCATTCGGCAAGTCCATCAGCGCCTGCGGCACATTCGGTTCATGGGCGAACACATCAAGCCCGGCCGCGGCGATGCGCCGCTCCCTCAGCGCCACAATCAACGCGTCCTCATCCAGCGTCGATCCGCGACCGACACTGATCAGCACACCTTGAGCACCAAGTGCGTCAAGAATGTCGGCATTGACAGCCTTTTCCGTCGCCGCCCCTCCCGGAACCACCACGACCAATGTGTCCACAGCTTTGGCCAACCCGCCAAGAGTGTCGTGCCATGTGAAATCGACATCATTTCTCTTGTTGCGCGTATGATAGTGAATCGGCAGGCCGAAAGCCTCCAGACGCCGCGCAATGGCCAATCCGATCCGCCCGAGCCCGAATATGCCGACTGTCCGCCCGCGCAAGGTGAGAGACGTCAGCGGATAGGGACCCTCAGCAGCCCAACGGCCGGCGCGAACGTAAGCCTCTGCTTTCGGAAGCTCGCGAAGGGTGTTGAGCAGCAAGCCAACCGTTGTATCCGCAACCTCATCGGACAAGACATCAGGGGTGTTGGTCACCATCACGCCACGTGAAGCCGCATGCCTGGCATCGACAACGTCATACCCAACCCCGAAATTGGCGATAATCGCCAGGTTGGGGAATGCATCGATAAAGCCCGCGTCGATGATGGTCGCCGAAGCGATGCCGGTTACCTTCGCCCGGGTTCCTGCATCCAGCAGCGCTGGGTCGGCCGTCTCGATCGCGATGGCGTCGAATTCGGCCTCGACGCGGCTTCGGACCCGGGGATTTATGCCGCCTGGAATGAGAATTGTGGGTTGAGTGCTGTTCATCGTCCTGCTCCCGGATTGAGCGGTGTTGTCGATTGCCGGATCCGCATTTCCGGCTTGATCAGATGCAAGCCGTCGGCTTCGCTTGACCCGTTGAGTTTGTCAAGCAGCGCACGGGCTGCGAAACGGCCGACTTCGGACTGCCCGTTCCAGACCGTCGTCAATGCCGGCGTGGCAATCGCAGCCTCCTCGAGATCGTCATACCCGGTGACCGATATGTCCTTGCCGGGCACCAGGCCCGCACGCGCAATGCCGTTCATCAGGCCGATGGCCACCAGATCGTTCCAGCACACCGCCGCGGTTGGTTTGAGTGGATTGGCGAGAAAATTCACCGCCGCCTCGAAGCCGCTCTGCTTGGTGCGTGGTCCGGGTATTCTCAGCGCCGGATCCAGGGCGAGCCCTGCCTTCTGCATCGCATTGGCATAACCCGCATATCTGTCGCGCCCCGTTGAGGTGTGGTCGGTGCCGCCAATCATGGCAATGCGGGTGTGTCCCAGGCTGATCAGATGATTGGTCGCCAGAGCGGTTCCATAGGCGTCATCACCGCGAAAGGTCGGCACATCGATCTCGGGGACAGACCGTGCAATCAGAATGGCCGGCATGCCATTGTCTTCAGCGAGGCGGATGTCCGACGCCGGCGTACCGATCGCCGGCGACATGATCACCCCATCGCCGCCCAATTGCAGCAGGGTTTCAATGAAGTTGCGCTGCTTCTCGACCGAATCATAATGGTTGGAAAGAATGAAGGTTTGCCGGCTGCGGTCGAGCTCCGTCTCGATCGCCTTCAGGATCTCGGCATAAAACGGGTTCATGATGTCATGCACAACAACACCGATAATACCCGACCGCGATGTTCTCAGAGAAGCCGCGCGCCGGTTATAGATATAGCCGAGTTCGACGGCCTTTTCCTTGATACGGTCGCGCGTCACATCGGCCACCAGAGGGCTGTCACGCAAGGCCAGCGAAACTGTTGCCGTGGAAAGCCCGAGAGCCTCCGCGATTGTGGAAAGTTTTATTTTTTGCGCCAAATCCCCATTCCCATTGCCGAGGCACTGTCCCGATTCAAACGTTTAAACGAATCTAAAAGGTTTAAACCGGGCTGGCAATCAAACAGTTTCCGCAGCCTGCTCATCGTCACCGGGAAGATCGCTTCCATGGATCTCCAGTGGGTCCGTCTCCAACAGCCGGTCGGCAACCACCACGCTTCCTGAACTCAGCTCAGCGGCAATGCTGGCATCAACCCTGGACAACAGATCGAGCAGGTGCGCGACGTCTTTCTCTTTCAGCCCGGCAAAGGCCGCCTTTTCGGTCCGCCTTTGCGATTTGCGAACCGACTTGATCTGATCCCGCCCGGCATCGGTAAGAAACACCAGCATCATGCGGCCGTCATCCTTGGAGCCTTCGCGCCGCACGAACCCCTGGGCCGCGAGACGGCCGATGGTCTTGGTGATCGTCGGCGCCTTGACTCCCAGCGAAGCGGCGATTGCGCCCGGCGTCTGGCCGTCGTTTCCGTCAAGCGCCAGCATGACACCGTCCTGACCGCCATAAAGCCCCAGATCAAGCAATTGGCGCGACAGTGCGGTGCGTGCGTTACGTGCGACCTGATTGATCAGCGAGAGTGCTTCGGCCTGAGCGGACTTCTTCGCCTTCTTGGTCTTGTTTTTCTTTTTACCGGACATGGATAGCTCCTTCTTGCGGCCTTTGTTCCATCACCCTAGGCTGATCCGAGCCTATCCAAGCCTGAGCGGAAAAACCACTACATGCCCTCACAATCCATGCCGATCGCGATATTGCCGCTGGGAGCCCATGAACAGCACGGTCCGCATCTTCCGTTCGAGACCGATGCACTGATCGCGCACGCAGTTACCCAAAGACTCCGCGAAGCTGTACAGGGCTCAATCCAGCTTGAGCTCCTGCCGGTCGAATCAGTTGGTTACTCTATCGAACATATGGATGTGTCAGGTACGCGAACGCTGGCTTTCGACGAAGCGGTCAACCGCTGGATCGGCATCGCCGCCGATTGCGCCGGCCGCGGCATACGCCGCTTGCTGCTGCTTAACGCCCATGGCGGCAACTCGCCCCTGCTCATGATTGTGGCCACTGAAGCCCGCGTGCGTTTCAACATGCTCGCAGTGGCCACCAGCTGGACCAGGTTCGGGGTTCCCGCTGAAATCATCAAACCTCACGACAAGGCATTCGACATTCATGCAGGCGACATCGAAACCTCGGTGATGCTGGCGCTGCGGCCTGAGCTTGTCCGCCTGGACGCATTGCGGGATTTCCCTTCACGGCAGGCTGACTATGCCCGGCAGTTCACCCATTTGCGCGCCTATGGCCCGCACGCATTCGGCTGGAAAATGTCCGATCTCAACAAGGATGGAGCGGCGGGCAAAGCCAGCCGGGCCAACGCAGAAAAAGGTGAAGCGATTTTGGCCCACGCGGTGCGCGGATTGAGCCAGTTGCTGGCCGACATGGCGGCTTTTGATGTGAGCGAACTGGATTGATCGTCCGAACAGTCTCCACATCTGCCCGGATTGGCACTGGCGCATCACATCATATCCTTGTGAGTGGCATATGTCGCACCAAGCGCCTATATGGTGTCAAACACTCCATCCTGACAGAGAGCCCTCATGAGCGAAGCGCCCGTCCCCACCCCTGTTTCCCCAATTCCCGTGACCGTTCTGACCGGTTATCTCGGCGCTGGGAAAACCACATTGCTCAACCGCATTCTCTCCGAGCCGCACGGCAAGCGGTATGCGGTGATTGTCAATGAATTCGGCGAAATCGGCATCGACAACGACCTGATCGTGGAATCCGACGAGGAAATCTACGAAATGAACAATGGCTGCGTCTGCTGCACCGTGCGCGGCGACCTGATCCGTGTGGTCGAAGGCCTGATGCGCCGGCCCGGCCGCTTTGACGCCATCATCGTCGAGACCACCGGCCTGGCCGACCCCGTGCCGGTCGCCCAGACATTTTTCATGGACGAGGACGTCCGCGCCAAGACCAAACTCGACGCCGTCGTCGCACTGGTCGATGCATTGCATCTGCCGGCCCGCCTGAAGGACAGCCGCGAAGCCGAAGACCAGATCGCCTTCGCCGACGTGGTCATTCTCAACAAGACCGATCTGGTGACGCCGGAACAGCTCGAAGCCATCGAACGCACCGTGCGGGCGATCAATCCGTCAGCCCGCATTCACCGCACCGAGCGCGCCGCCGTGCCGCTTGACGCCGTGCTTGACCGCGCCGCGTTTGATCTCAGCCGCGCGCTCGACAACGATCCGCATTTCCTCGATCACGACCACCCCGATCATGCCTGCACACCGGATTGCGATCACGACCACCATCACCACGGGCACGATCATGACCATCACGGCCACAGCCATCATGACCACGCCGCCCCGTCCGATATTCACGATGCAACCATCGAATCGATCTCGTTGCGCGCCGGGCCGCTCAACCCGAAGCGGTTCTTCCCCTGGATCGAAAAAATCACCCAGTTGGATGGCCCCAACATCCTCCGCCTCAAGGGCATTATCGCCTTTGAGGACGATGCTGACCGCTACATCATCCAGGGCATTCACATGATCGTCGAAGGTGACCACCAGCGCGCCTGGAAACAGGACGAAAAACGCGAAAGCCGCATCGTCTTCATCGGGCGGGATCTCGACCGCGAGAAGCTCGAGCGGACCTTCCTGGCGTGCCAGGCCTGAGGGATTTCTGATCATGCCCACAGTTGCCCCGATCGATGTCGATGACCATTGCCTAGCAACTGCATTTCTGGACGACGTTCCGGTGTTTGCGATGGCTTCCGGACAAGTGGTCCGCCTCGACCATGGAACCCACCGCCATGAACTGCATGATGGCTTGCTAGCCACCGCCGTCACTTTGGACGGCAAAAGCCTGATCACCGGTGGTGAAGATGGCAAGGTGATGCGGCTTGACGCCGACGGAACCGAAACCACGCTGCGTCCTTCTGCCCGCAAATGGGTCAGCACCGTTGCGGCCGGTCCGCAAGGCGCGGTTGCTTATGCCGAAGGCCGCGCGGCAACAGTGCTGCTTGCCGACGGAACCGAGCGGTGTTTCGAGCAAGCGCGCACCATTGAAGGCCTTGGCTTCACTCCCAAGGGGCTACGGCTGGCCATGGCACGCTACAACGGCGTCTCTCTGGTCTTTGTGCAAGGCAGTGCACCTGCAATCGATTTCGAATGGAAGGGCGCCCACAATCAGGTCATGTTCAGCCCCGATGGCCGCTTTCTGGTGACCGCGATGCAGGAAAACGCGCTGCATGGCTGGAAGCTTGATGGCAAGCCGGGCGGCGAACAGCGTCACATGCGCATGACCGGCTATCCCGCCAAAGTCAAATCACTGTCATGGTCGAACAAGGGCAAATGGCTCGCTTCATCCGGCGCGCCCTCTGCGATTGTCTGGCCGTTCTCGGGCAAGGACGGGCCTATGGGCAAGGCTCCGCTGGAGCTCGGACAACGCGCAGATACCATGGTGACATGTGTCGCTTGTCATCCGGTAGAGGATCTTGTCGCCATCGGGTTCGGTGACGGCATGGTGCTTGCCGTCCGCATCGCCGACAGCAAGGAAGCCCTGTTGCGTCGACCCGGCAAGGGCCCGATCACGGCCATGGCCTGGAACAAGCCAGGTCGCCTGCTCGCGTTTGGATCGCAAGCAGGCGACTGTGGTGTTGTCGACATCGCTGGGTAACAGCCATCCCGGTTACGACCAGGACAGTTCCAGGTGCGGACGGCCATTGGACGTCCGGGCTTGGCTGACGCCATCCTTGCCAATGACACCGTTAACCCGCTTGCGGAACGACGAGAAGCTGTCGAAGGTGACAACGTCGACCGCTTCATCGAGATCCAGCGATACCCGATAGTTCCCCGGTGAGGATGTCATGGCCTGGATGCCGACCACCCGAGCCGAGAAAGGTTGCCCGAGATAGGCTCCGGTTACGCACGCACCGGGTGCAAGGCTTTCGGGGCCGGGCCGGTTGCCCAGGGCGGCATGCAGCGTATTCCAGTCATTGAAGCCGTGCTGGGCTGCAATCAATTCCAGCGCTCTGGAATGTCCAATCGTTTCACCACCGGATTCCAGTCGGGTTCTCAGGCGTTTGGCCTGATCTTTCAGTGTGCTCAAATTTGGCAATGACGTGAGGTCACGCATGGCAGTTCTCCTGTCATGACATACCGTGTTCGAGGGGTGTCCGCATTCCACCATCTGGCATGTCATCAAAAAGGTGACTGCTTGAAAGCTGGAGACTTCACCATGGCGTAATGCCTGCGGACGGCCGGGGCTCCAGACCCGAAGACGCTCAGATAGGCACGCGCAATCACCATGTCAATAGGGCAGCCGGAGACGCGGCCTCGAGCTATTCCGCGGCCACTCGCGTCAGCGCGCCTTCGCGGAACTCGGTCGGGCTGACGCCGACCCGCTCGCGGAAGGCCCGGTTGAACGGAGCAAGCGACGCATAGCCCAGACTGAAGGCATGCTGGATGATCTGTTCGCGCGCCAGCTCCGGGTCGGCCAACCGGCGCTTTGCTTCCTCGATCCGGTAGTCGTTCACGAATGCCGCGAAGTTGCGGTATCCGAGACCACCATTGATCAAACGTCTCAGCCGGTGTTCGGGAACATGCAGAATGTCGGCCAATCCTCCAATGGTCAGGCCCGGCTCAAGATAAAGTCCGCCATCCATCGCCTTGACGACGCGGTCGAGTTCCAGCCGGTCCGCGCCGGACAACTCGCCACGGACAACCGAAGGCACCGAGCCGTTTGCCGCGCGCTGGAACAACCCTTCTTTCAACGTTGTCAGCCAAACAGAAAATCCCAGTGTGAGAACAAAATACACAGCCGAATAGACAAGGCACAGCGCTGACAGTTGAGGCCCTTCGACACTGATCAGGTTTGTGACAAACACCAACAGCGTGAAAGGCGGCACGGAAAAAGCCAGTGCCAGGCTGAAGCCGCGCCGGTCATCGATCAGATCGCTTGCCCGATGGCGCAAGGCTGTGTGGATGATCAGCGCCAGAAGCGCTGTATTGAGCAGAACCAGCCCGAAGGTGAATCCCCATTGCAGGCCGACCGGCGCCAGGGCCGCTCCGGCAATCAGTGGCGCAGAGACAGCGATTGGCCAGAAATAGCTCAATTGCCACCTGAACCGGTCATTAAACAGCGCCACGATGAACCACCACAACGTGATGAAATGCAATTGCTGGAAGCCGACAACCACGGATGTGGCCGGCGCGAGCATGCCAAGAACCGGCGGAGCATTGAGAATAATCTCGATCAGGCCTGTGACGCCAAACAGGATTCCGGTTGCACACAGCGATCCGAACTCCCGTCTCCGGGCGAAACGGATGATGAGCAAAAGCAGCACGCCAAAGGTTCCACCACGCAGGATGAGGTCGATAAAACCGGCCAGGGTCAATTCCATTGACATGTACAGGTCCGCATTTTGCGCACGGCCAATCCGGTGCGTCTCAGACAACGCAACCGAGATAGGCATTGGCCTGCGAAGAGTCCAATCGATTCCGGAAATCACGCGCCGAAACTGAAACTTCCGCTTCGGATTTCGAACTCGCGCGGTACTCCGGCCATTCAATCCCCAGTTTCATCTCATCGCCGGTTCGGTTGATCCACACCAGATGAAACCTGGCCGGCACGTCAATTATCAGTCTACTTGAAGGAGACTATCATGAACAAGATGAACCTCGCAGCAGCAACCATCGCACTGGCCGCGATCCTGCCTTTCGCTTCGGCGCCGGCATTCGCTGAAACAGCCAAGTCGCAGGCCACCCTTTGCACCGAAGCCCCGGCAAAGGCCGCCAAGGCAGGTATCGATTGCACCGCTACATCCGCCATCGATCGGGATGAAAACAAGGCCGCAAAACAATACCCGTCAGGCCCGGTCAATTTCGGCAACGGGATCGTTTTCTGATCGCGACACCCCGCGATCACTGTGAATGCGCCGGACGCCCCTCCGCTCCGGCGCATTCTTTTTGACACCAGGCGTCAGACGGATGGTTGCCTAGGCCACCTGGACCAGCCGGCCCTGAACGATGGGCCGCTCGGCAGTGATGTGCGACTGGTGACGATCCACGCGACGGCCACGAGGAATCAGCAGTCCGCTGGCGCCATCAAGAGACCCTTGCTTGAGTTCGCACCCCAGCAGACGGTTGCGCTCGACGGGACCCGGCATCATCACTCCGCTGGTCTTGCCGGCGGAAAATCCGAAACGGGCGTAGTATGGCGCATCACCGACAAGAATGATTGCGCCGTGGTCCATGTCAGCAGCCCGGGTAATCGCATGCTGCATCAGGGCTGTACCGATACCTTGCCCAGCGCATGACGGCTCGACCGCCAGCGGTCCGAGCAGCAACATCGGCCTTGCCCCACACGAAACATCCCACAGCCGAACGCTGCCGATAACACGCTCCGAATCGTCGCGCGCAACGAAGGCAAGCCCGGCTGACGGAAGTCTGCCGCAACGCAGTTTCTCCGAGCTTTTGCGCCGGCGGCCTTCCCCCATCGCACGATCAAGCAGGGCTTCCCGCACATTCGCGTCACCCTGCATTTCCTCGCCAACGACGAAGCTGGTTTCACTGAAAACTGACAGATCGATTGTCATGGGCTGATCCTCGACTGCGACAATCACGAAAAACTGGTTACAAAGGCCTGTCCGCAAGCGACCGACCGCTTGCGGAAAGCCAGATCGGTACGGACTGCTGTTCAGATCACGTAGGATCGCAGAGGCTCGAAACCGTTGAAGGCAACGGCCGAGTAAGTGGTGGTGTAAGCCCCGGTACCTTCGATCAGAACCTCGTCTCCGATGGTCAGCGAGACCGGCATCGAATAGGGGTTTTTCTCGTACATCACATCGGCTGAATCACA
>NZ_JBDWHW010000013.1:0-4015 GCF_039975035.1 Hoeflea sp.
TGGGGACGGTCACGCCATGGCCGATGGGCTGGTCGCCAAGATCCTGCCGCGAACCGAGCCGCCAGACCCATCGCCAGCCCAGCGCAACCACACCGGCGATGGCGAATGGCGTAATCACGTAGACCTTGATGAGAAGCGAGACAAAAAACAGGCCCGTGACGGCCGCCAGGAGGATCGGCAGGCGAGTGTTGGCGGGATAGATCACCAGCTGTTCAGGCTCTCCGCTCGCGATGTCGACCAACAGGCTCTCGCGTTTGCCGGTTGCCGCATCGCCGAGATAGCCGTCGCCGCGCGCGAGCTGGGCCGGCAAAGCAGGAGTATCCCACAGCGGCTCGCGTGAATTCACCCGCGGCAGGCTGGCGAAATTATAGGCTGCGGACGGTCTTGGAATGGCCCATTCCAGCGTACCCGACCCCCAGGGATTGCGCCTGGCGCGATGGCGCACAGCGAGGTTGAGCAAAATCTCGATCAGCACAAGGGTCAGCCCGAACGCCATCACGAAACCACCGACCGATGATATCAGGTTGATGACTGTCCAGCCATCCTCGGGCAAATAGGTCGATATGCGCCGCCGTTGGCCCATCAGACCAACCCAGTGCATGGCGAGGAAGGTGACATGAAAGCCGGCAAAGATCAGCGCGAACGCCACTTCGCCGAGGCGGAAAAAACGCCTGTTGCCTGTCACCAGCGGCAACCAGTAGTAAATTCCGGCCAGCACCGGAAACACGAAGCCGCCGAACAGCACATAGTGCAGATGCGCGGTGACAAAGGCTGTGTCGTGTACCTGCCAGTCGAATGGCACAACCGCCACCATGACTCCGGTCAGCCCGCCGATGACGAAGGTGACAAAAAAGCCGAGAATGTGCAGCATCGGCAGCCGCAGCTGCGGCGTGCCTTTCCACATCGTCCCGATCCAGGCAAAGACCTGGACCGCCGTGGGGACCGCGACCAGCGTCGAGGCCGCGGAAAAGAAGGCAAGCCCCATATGAGGGATACCGGTGGTGAACATGTGGTGCACCCACAATCCAAAGCTCAGGATCGCCAGCGCCACCGCTGCGGCAACAACCCAGCGGTATCCGAGCAGTGTGGTGGACGCCATCACAGGCAGGATGGTCGAGACCATCCCTGCGGCGGGCAGAAAGATGATGTAGACCTCGGGATGGCCAAAGAGCCAGAAAAGGTGCTGCCACAACAGGCTGTCGCCGCCGAGTTCCACCTGAAAGAACGGCATTGCGAAGGCCCGTTCCAGCTCCAGCAGGATCGATCCAAGGATCAACGGAGGAAATCCGGTCAGGATCATCAGCGAGACCACCAGCATGTACCAGGCGAACACCGGCATCTTGCTGAGCGTCATGCCGGGGGCGCGGTATTTCAGGATCGACACCGTGAACTCCACCGCCGCACAGATCGCCGAGATTTCCACGAAGGTGATGCCGATCAGCCAGAAATCCGTGTTGATGCCGGGCGAATGGATCCGGCCGGTCAGCGGCGGATACATGAACCAGCCGCCATCGGGCGCGATCCCGAAAATCAGCGAGATCAAAAGCATTGCACCGCCGAAGAAATAGCACCAGTAGCCATAGGCGGTAAGCCGTGGATAGGCCAGATCGCGCGTGCCCAGCATCTTGGGCAGCAGGTAGATCGCCAGGCCCTCAATCATCGGGATGGCAAACAGGAACATCATTATGGTCCCGTGCATTGTGAAAAGCTGGCTATAGATCTCGGGGCCCGCGAAGACCGAATGAGGGGTTGCCAGTTGCGCCCGGATCAGCATCGCGAGAATGCCGCCAACCAGGAAATAGAAGGATGCGGTGACGATGAACATGCGTCCGACATCGCTGTGATTGACGGTCGACAACCAGCCTTTCCAGCCCGGTTCGGAAGACCAGATAGCCGTCAGCCTGCGATGGCGCGCCAGTGCGTTCATTGCTCCCCCTCCAGGAATTTCTGCCAGTCTTCGGATCCATGCGCGATGACGGTGAACCGGTGATTGTCATACCCGCGGCCGCTGAACTCCGCGCTCAGCCCGGCATAGGTACCCGGCGCGTCGGCTTCGATCCTGAGCACGTTGACATGGCCGGGGATCGCGTCGAGCTTGCCGGCAAGCCGCGGCACCCAGAAGCTGTGAATCACATCGGCCGTGGTGATGGCTATGTCGACAGGGCGCCCGGCGGGAATATGAAGGACATTCTCCGTGCTGCGCCGGGCATCGTGCTCGTAGGAAAAGCGCCACGACCACCTCCGTGCCTCCGCCTCTATTCTCGTGACATCAGCTCCATTGCGCGGCACAAGCCGCTCCCCGATCCACAAACCGTAGACGAGCAGGCAGAGCAGAATGACGGCAGGGAACACCAGGCCCAGCCCGATGATCCATACCCTTTCAGCCAAAGCCGGAAATATCCCGCTACCAGCGGGACGAAAAGCAAGCGCCAAAAGCGTCATCACAAACACGAATATCGCAGTGAATGTGATAAGCATAACCCACCATAGCGTGGCGATCGATTGCGCCGCAGGACCCCCGGGGTCCAGCATCGACAGGTCACCGGTGCAACCCGAAAGGGTTCCAAGCGTTACGCTCAGGACGAACAGTTTGAGGAGACGGGTGCCGTGGGTTTGCAAGAGATCGAGGCAAAGGAAAAACAATTCGTCGATCCGGTGGCTGAAACGCCGGGCTTCGACGAGACGCAATCCCGGATTGCCATAACCGGTCACCCGATCCATGCCATGAGCGTATCGTTTCCCATAGCGCTCACCTTCTGCACGCTTGCTGCCGATATGCTCTACTGGTGGACGGGCGATCCGTTCTGGGCGCGCGGCGCATTGTGGGCGGTAGGCGGGGCATTTCTGCTCGGAATGCTCGCAGGGTTGTCGGGAACTGCCGAACTTCTGCTTGTCTCCGGCATCCGGGTACGGGCCGCGGCATGGACCCATTTCATTATTGCAGTCACGTTGCTGTCGCTTCTCGGCACCAATTGGGGTGTCAGGCTGTCTGGCTATGAGAGCGCCGTGCTTCCCTACGGCATCCTGCTCTCGGTGCTCTGCGTTCTGGTGGTTGGCTTCACTGGCTGGCATGGGGGCAAACTCGTGTTCGATTACCGGCTGGGAATTTCGAAGGGCAAGTGACCGCCCCGCGGCATAAGCAACCATTGTGGCATGTCGACCCAGTCGAGATCGGGCTTTCCCAATACGAAAAGCAGTATCACGGTCGCGCAGGTCAGCACACCAGTCACCGGCAGATAGGGGTTTGGCGGTTTGTGATCGCCCGGTTTCTCCGCGATCCGAACGATGCTGTGGCCTATCCAGACGTGCAGCACGAGCAGCAGGGAGACGAAAACCAGTTTGGCAAACAGCCACGGCACGAAGACCTGGCGCAAGAAGATCAGCCACGTTCCGGCAATGACCGCGATGATTGCGGCCGGCGTTACGATCATCGTATAGGTGATATGCGTCCTGTAACGGACAATTTCGTAGTCATCCTGTGAAATAGGCCCATCGTGGCGCGCCAGCATCATCGGCAGTGCGATCAAACCTCCACACCAGATGCTCAGCGCGATCAGGTGCAGCGCCTTGAACAGGGGAACGGTGGACCCCAGCCACTCCGTCACAACAATGAAATCCCGGAGGCCGAAGCATCACTGTCCGGGCTCCCAGCCATTGATTTGCCGGGCCGCTTCCCCGGGTCGCGGATTTTGACTTTACTTGAGCCGGCAGGCTGCATTCTTGTTCCCCGATACACTGCGTCCCTAGATCAACACCGAAATCGCCTTTTGGTTCCACCTTTGGCAATTGAATTTGTCAGGGGCGTTGGTGCGCGGATCAGCCAATGAACGAAGCTCGGTCTTTGATGGGTCCGCTTATTTGGTTGCTCCCGCCGATGCTTGGCAACGAACGGATTTCGGGCGTCCGCAGGCGAGCATTCGGGTAAGAATAGCGGCGCCGATCGCAGCTTCTGGCTGTTGAGCGGGGAATGACCGAGCGCGCAAACGCTGTCCAATGACGCCTTTATATCGACCCA
>NZ_JBDWHW010000014.1:0-21489 GCF_039975035.1 Hoeflea sp.
ATCGCAATAATCCGACACGTCATAGCCGAAGTCCGCCATCGGCGAGCGGAAGAACGGCGACAACCAGATCGCATCGACACCCAGCGAGGCGATATGATCGAGCCGCCGGATGATGCCGGCAATATCGCCAATGCCGTCGCCCGACGTATCCTGATAGGACCGCGGATAGACCTGATAGATCACGCAACCGCGCCACCAGTCCCCGGATGCTGTCTTATTCACCGTTTGCTCCACTTCGGACATGCGCACCAACGGCATGATTGAGGGTTTCTAATCGTTTAAATTAGCGAGCTTTCGCGTACAAGCCCAGCGAAGCGAAATATGATGCAGGCGGGTTCGAACGCCGCAGACGGTTTCGCAATGAAGCCATCGCCTTTCGCAACCAATACAGTGCTGGACGCACCGCGTGCTAGCATGTTCATCTCGGCAGAAATCATGGGAGGCGAGATTGATGACCGCGCGCAGCTTCAACAAATTGTTCTCGCCCATTGACCTGCGTAGCCACACCTTGCGCAACCGTCTTGTTTTTGGCGCCCACACCACAAACATGGCTGTCGAGGGGCTGCCGACCGAACGCCACGCCGCCTACTATGCGGAGCGAGCCATGGGCGGTGCCGCAATGATTGTGGTCGAACCGATGCCGGTTCACCAGGCGGCGGTTCTGACGCGTGGCAATTTTCGTCACAGCGACGACGCCGTGATCCCGCACTTCCGCAAGGTTACAGAAGCGATCAAGACAAACGGCGCGGTTGCCATCCAGCAGCTTTATCATGTCGGCAGCCACGGCGATCAGGACAACGCCTTTCACCCGGCATGGTCACCCTCAGGCATGCCGAGCTACCACGACAGCGACGGCTCCCATGCCATGAGCGAGGCAGAGATCGAGGAAACCATCACCGGCTTCGTCGAAGCCGCACGGCGGTGCCGCGACGCCGGTTTCGATGGTGTTGAAGTCTGGGCCGCCTATCACGGTCTTGTCGATCAGTTCTGGACACCGTGGTCCAACAAGCGTGACGACAAATGGGGCGGCAGCCTGGAGAACCGGACCCGCTTTTCCCGCGAGATCATCACCCGTATCCGCAAGGCCTGCGGCGATGATTTCATCATCGGGCTGGCGGTCAACGACGAGCCGGATTTCGAGGTCGCCCTGCAGCGCGAGGCCATCAGCGAGATCATCGAGCGCCATGACCGGGAACAGATGATCGATTATGTCACCTGCGGCACGGGCAGCTATTTCGATTTCTACAAGCTGATGCCGACATTTATCTATCCGGAGAAGCTCGGTGCAGATCTGGCTGCCACGCTCAAGGGGGTGGTCAAGCATGCGCTGGTGACCGCGGAAAGCCATATCCGCACACCTGACAACGCCGAAACCGTGCTTGGCGAAGGACAGGCAGACCTGGTCTCGATCGTACGGGGGCAGATTGCCGACCCGCATCTTGCCAACAAAGCGCACCAGGGGCGGGCAGAAGACATCCGGGGCTGCCTGTCCTGCAACCAGATGTGCTGGGGCCGCCGCTCGAGAGACTACTGGATTTCCTGTGTGGTCAATCCCTCGACCGGCCGCGAGGCCGAGTGGGGCGGTGACCGGTTTGCACCCGCCGCACAGGCCAGATCAGTGCTGGTTGTTGGCGGAGGACCAGCCGGGCTGGAGGCGGCTCGCGTCAGCGCCGAACGTGGCCACCGCGTGGTGCTGGCGGAAGCTTCACCGCATTTGGGCGGTGCATATCGCCTGGCCGGCCTGCAACCCCGGCGAGGACAAATCATCGAACTGATCGAATGGTACGAGCGACAATTGACCATGCTCAGGGTCGAGATACGGCTCAACGCCTATATGGACGAAGACGATGTTGTGGCCGAGCAGGCAGACGAGGTGATTGTCGCAACCGGATCGCTGCCGCCTGACACCGGCTTCCAGAAAGCCATTCCCCACATCGAATCTCTGGACGGCATTGAAAATGCCAATGTCTATTCAGCCGAAGCCATCATGGCGCGGCAAGCACGGCCTGGCCATCGCGTTATCGTGCTTGATGAGGGCGGCAACTGGAAGGGATGCGGCACGGCTTGGAAGCTTGCCGAGGACGGCCATGACGTCACCATCATTACCCCGGATCCGCTTGTCGGCAAGGAACTGCAGCGCACGGCAGCCGATTTCCCGCTGCGCCGGACACTGGCCGGTCTGGGCGTGAAATTTGTCGTTGAAAGCGCCATCACCTACTGGTCCGGGACATCTGTTGCCGTGCAGTCATTCCTGGATGACAGCAAGACTGAAATCCTGGCCGACACGCTTGTTTTCGCCACCGCCAACATGGCCGAGGACAGTCTCGCTCTTGCCCTGCGCCAACGCGGTGTCGGTTTCAGGGAAATCGGCGACGGTGCTGCTCCGCGACAGGCGGCATACGCTATTTACGAGGGCCGGAAAACCGGCTTGGAATTGTAAGTTTTTGACTTACGCCGCTGGCGCGGCCGGCTGGTCCTCATCAAGGCCGAGCAGGAAGTTGATCGACGGTCGAGCCGTGACCAGGTCTTCGATCGAATAGCTCGACAGCACATCGAAAAAGGCTCCAAGAGCCTTTCTCAGCGCGCTGTTCAAAGCGCAGGAATCAATCAGCGGGCATTCGCTCGCATCATTTTCAAAACACTCTGCCATGGCAAAATTGTCTTCGGTCACCTTGACCACATCGAGCAGGGAAATCTTGCCCGCCGCCCGCCCGAGCCGGATACCGCCATTGCGCCCACGCACAGATTGGATCAATCCGGATTTGGTCAAAGGCTGCAGGATTTTGAACAGGAACAGTTCGGAAACCGAATAGGCCTTTGCGATGTCGCCAATGCGGCTCAATGGCGCGTCATTTGCTGCGCAATACATCAGTATCCGTACGGCATAATTGGTTTGGCGTGTTAGCCGCATTTTATCGCTCCGGTCCACAGGCTGCGCTTCCAATCGGAAGGCTTCCTAGTTTAGAATGCTTCCAGAAAAAGGAAACCCTTTCATTCAAGTTTTTATTGCGCCCCGCCGAAAGGGGTCAAAATGAGGAAAATCATGGCGCGCGTCACCGAATTTGAAACGATCAACGGTTTCCCGCGAGAGGGCATCGATCTCGCCAACTGGCGCACCCGTCCTTACAGCTTCTGGTCTTTTCGCAACGTTGTCGAGATGGTGCGCTCCGCCCGAATCAGGTCCGGCGATGGCGCAACGCTCCCCGAGCCGGTGGACAAACCCGAACTTCTGTCACGCCCGGTCCGATCGGACGCAGGTCCCAGCATCCATGAATTGCTGACACTGAGTGAAACTGACAGTTTCATTGTCTCCCGAAACGGGTCGATTGTCTGCGAATGGCATGCCCCCGGCGTCGACCGCGAAGATCCGCATCTTGTCTTCTCGATTTCCAAATCGATCACCGCGCTGGTGGCCGGCATCCTTGAAGATCAGGGCATTCTCGATCCGTCCGGCCCGGTCGGCATGCTGGTTCCCGAAACTGCTGACAGCGCCTATGCCGATGCGACGGTGCAGGATCTGCTGGATATGCGGGTCAGTCTCGATTTCGATGAATCCTATCTGTCCCAGGAAGCCTATGCCCGCTACCGGCGGGCCATGTCGTGGAATCCGCCATCCAGCGGCGGCAAGGACGAAGGCATGCTGTCCTTCCTGTGCGGCCTGCAAAAAGCTTCACACCCGCACGGCGGCATTCACGATTATCTTTCTCCCAACTCCGACATGCTCGGGATCGTGCTCGAGCGCGCGACGGGGGAGCGTTTCCCCGACCTTTGTTCCCGGCTCTTGTGGAAGCCGCTTGGCGCATCCGCCGACGCCTTCATCACGGTTGACCCGCACGGCGCGCCGCGCACCGCCGGCGGCGTCTCCTGCCGGCCGCACGACCTGCTGGCGATCGGCCAGATGCTGCTCAACGGCGGAACCGTAAACGGCCGCCGGATCGTGTCGCAGCGCTGGATCGATGACATGCAGCAAAACGGCGATGAAGAGGTCTGGGCGCGGGGCACCCAGGCCGACTTTCTCAAGACCGGCCGCTACCGCAACAACTGGTACCAGGTCGGCGGCGGCTCGAATGCGTTTCTCGCCGCCGGCATTCATGGTCAGTTCCTCTATTGCGATCCGGACACGGGCACGGTCATTGCCTGCACCTCATCGCAAAGCGAACCGCAAAGCGATGCGCTCGACCAGGGCTTGCTCGGGCTTTTCGCGATGCTGAGCAAAGAGCTCTGACCAGAGCCTATTCGAACACGATCTCAGGCATGGTTCGCGCACCGTCTCCGGAAAGTTCTTCCAGACGGGCGCGCACCCTGGCGGCGATCTCCAGATAGACCTTTGCGTGCGGCCCGTCGGGGGCCGTGGCCACAACCGGCAAGCCCGCATCCGAGGTCTCGCGGATCGGCATCGCCAGCGGCACTTCGCCCAGGAAAGGCACGCCAATCCGCGTCGCTTCGTCGCGCGCCCCACCATGGCCGAAAATATCATGCTGACCACCGCAATCGGGGCAGACGAAGTAGCTCATGTTCTCGACAATGCCCAACACCGGAACATTGACCTTGTTGAACATGTTGAGCCCCTTGCGTGCATCAATCAGCGCCAGGTCCTGCGGCGTGGAGACAATCACAGCACCGGCCAACGGCACGTTTTGCGCCATTGTCAGCTGGGCGTCGCCTGTGCCCGGCGGCATGTCGACAACCAACACGTCGAGTTCACCCCAGGCCACTTCGCGCAGCATCTGGTTGAGCGCCGACATCACCATCGGACCGCGCCAGATCATCGGCGTGTCTTCCTCGACGAGAAACCCCATCGACATGACCTTCAGGCCATAATTCTCCATCGGCTTGAGCATCCGGCCCTCAAGCTGCTCCGGCCGTCCGGAAATCCCCAACAGCCGCGGCATCGAAGGCCCGTAGATATCAGCGTCAAGCACACCCACCTTCAAGCCGGTGGCCTGAAGTCCGAGCGCCAGATTGACCGCCGTTGTGGATTTGCCCACACCGCCCTTGCCCGAGGCAACCGCGATGATCGTCGATATTCCCGGCACGCCGGTCTTGGCCCGGCCTTGCGGCTGGCCGGGTTGCCCGTGCGCATGCGAAGGGGCCGGCTTCGGCGGCGGCTGCCGTGAAGGCGCAGGCGCACTGCCGGGTTCACGGCTCGCCGTCAGCGCCACCATGGCGCCGTTGACGCCCGGAATGGTTTTTGTGGCGCGCTCGGCTGCCTCACGCAACGGCTCGAGCTCCTGCGCTCGCGCGGCGGGAACTGTCAGTGAAAAATAGACCTTCGCATCGGCGATGAAAATCTCGGAGACCAGCCCCAAATCAACAATATTGCCTTCAAGATCAGGCCCCTTGACCGATCTCAGCTTGGCCAGAACATCTTCTTTGGTAACACTCACATCGGACTCCGCAAATTGTCATTTCGGACACCCCCCACATAGTGCAGATGGCCTTGCAATAAAATGGCGTAAACAGGAAAAAGCGACCCAGCGGGATCAATCTCGCCGGCCCCGCAGCAGGAAAACCGGCACGATTACCGTCAGCATCAGCAATCGCGCCACATGATGGGATGCCACAAAGGTCGGATCGATGCCGAGGATCACCGACATCGCAGCCATGGTTTCAAGACCTCCCGGCGCAAATGCGATCAGAACGGCGATCAGCTCCATACCGGTGATCCAGTGGGCAAGGACGGCAAACACCCCAGCCAGAACGACGCCCAGCAAGGTCACCATGACCCCGGCGCTGAACGCCCGCCGCAGTTCCGGCCAGGTAATGCCTGAAAACCTCGATCCGATCAGTCCACCAAGGGAAATATAGGCCGCGGCAGCCAGCCAGAACCACATCACTCCGCTGACCAGCCCGGAGGCATGGGCAACAACCGAGACCAGCATTCCGCCAATCAGATAGGCAGCGGGAAGCCGAAGACGCTGCAACAGATAACCTGCGATCGCCGCGATGACGATCATGGCAAGCAATGGGCCTGGTGCCGTTTCAGCCGAACCCGTTGCTGCGTTCGGGGGTATTTGGCCGGTCAGCGTCACCGCAATGGGAACCAGGAGCGTCAATGCCAGAACGCGGATCGACTGAACGATGCTGACTGTCTGGAGATCCGCCTTCACGCCCTCTGTCAGACCCAGAACATAGCTCAGATGCCCCGGCGACGACGACAGGAAGGCTGTCGTCTGATCCATTGACCAGAACCGCACCAGCACTGCCCGCGTCACGAAAATGATCGCAAACAGGCTTGCCCCAAGCGACACAAGGGTTACCGGCCAGGTGCGCATCGCATCGAACACCTCCGGCGTGACACCCTGCCCGATTGTCAGACCGAGAATGACAAACACCGCATCGCGTCCCCGCTGCGGCAGTGCCGCGGTCCTGATTCCGGCCAACCCTGCAAGTGTCACCGCCATGGCCGGTCCGGTGAGAAACGGCGCCGGGAAGTGCAGAAGGAACGTGACACCGGCGCCCAGTACGGCAATCCCGAACGTGAACAATGGGGTCAGCCAGAAACTCTTCACCATCACCAAAACTCCTGCACCACTCCGAACCAGCCTTGAACTTCGCGCGAGGAATCACCTCCACCGGTGCAGAGCCTAATGCAGTTCGCGTACCAGCGGTCAGCAGTTTTCCGACAACGGCATTCAAAAAAGTTGTCTCGGTGCATGCCGCCCGAATCCGGCGACCGATGACACGCCTCGGCAACCCCGTTGGCGAAGCGCATCTTCGACGTGTGTCAATCCGGATCGGCTTCGCTGTCTGTCCGCGGATAGGTAGGCCTGAAGAAGCGCCCGGCGACAATCGGCAGGATGAAGCCGAAGAAGGCAAACAGCCACAGGCCGATGGAAAGCGGCGATGCAAGCAGCGCACTCCATTCACCATCCGAGATGGTCATGGCTCGCCGGAGATTGGCTTCCATCTGGTTGCCCAGAAGCACGCCCAGGATCACCGGCACCAGCGGCACGTCGAGCTTCCTGAGAAGCCAGCCGAGCACGCCAAAGAACACCATCACCATCAGATCGAATGTCGAACCGGAAATTCCGTAGATCCCGACAAACGAGATCATCGCCACGGCAGGCATCAGATAACGTGGCGGCACCAGCAGCACCCGCACGAACAGGCTGACCATCGGAATGTTCATGACCAGAAGCATGATATTGCCGATGAACAGGGCAGCGATCAGTCCCCAGACCACATCGGGATTGTTGGTGAACAGCAATGGCCCGGGCGTGATGTTGAGCGCCAGCAGCATTGCCAGCAAAACCGCGGTCGTGCCTGAGCCCGGCACCCCCAGCGCCAGCATCGGCACAAGCGCGCCGCCGGCTGCCGCGTTGTTTCCCGCTTCCGGCGCCGCCACTCCACGTGGATCGCCGGTGCCGAAGGTCTTGTCCTTGTCGACCAGCCGCTTTTCAACCGAATAGGAAATGAACGACCCAAGTGAAGCGCCCGCTCCCGGCAAAACGCCGGCAATGAAACCAAGCACTGTCGACCGGCCCATGGTGGGTATGGTCTGCTTGATCATCGACCAGGGCGGTGTCAGCCGTCCGAGCTTGACGCCGGATGCATCGCCGGTGGCTTTGGCGGTTCCGCGATGTTCGAGAAAGATGAAGACTTCCGACAGCGCGAACAGGCCGACAATAGCCACAAGGAAATCGATACCGTCGTAGAGATGGACTTCGCCGAACGAAAACCGCGGAACGCCGGTCTGGCCGTCAACGCCGATCATCGCGATGCCAAGCCCGAGACCGGCGGCAAGCGCGGCCTTGGCCTGGTTGCGGCTGGATATGCCGCCAAGTGTGGCAAAGGCGAGCGCGAACAGCGCGAAATACTCGGCCGGGCCGAACAGCAACGCCACCTTGACCAACTGCGGCGCCAGAAACACCAGTCCCCATGTGGCAAAGAATGCGCCAACAAACGAGGCAATGCCCGACAACGCCAGCGCTTCGCCCGCCATGCCCTTCTTGGCCATCGGGTACCCGTCAAGTGTCGTCATCAGTGCCGGTTCATCACCTGGAATGTTGAGCAGGATCGACGAGATGCGACCGCCATACATTGCACCGTAATAGACGCTGGTGAGCAGGATCAGCGCCGGCGTGGCCGGCAGCCCGAGCGTGAAGGCAAGCGGAATGAGAATGGCAACCCCGTTGGACGGGCCAAGTCCCGGAAGCGCGCCAATGATGGTGCCCAGAAAACAGCCGATCAGCGCGAGGCCCAGGTTCTGGAACGTCAGCGCGATGGAAAAACCGTCAGCAAGTGCGTTTAAAGTATCCATGACCCTACCTCAAAATCCCCATGGGCCGCGCGCAAGCGACAGACCCAGAATGAGATGGAAAACGACATAAATGCCGGTGGCGATAACAATCCCGGCGATCACGGCCTTGACCGGCGGTGTCCCCAACCGCCAGGACAGATAGCCGGAAGCAACGGCTGTGGAAGCGACAAACCCGGCAATCGGAAGCGCATAGGCATAAGCGATCATGACCGCGATGGTCAGCCCCACCTCGAACAGCCGGCTGAATTCCGGCCATTCCGGTTCGTCGTCAGGCTTGAAGAAGATCGCCAGACTGGAGAGACCGACAAGAACCCCGATGATGATCGGAAATATCTTCGGCCCGACCGGATCGGAAATGAAGCTTTCCTTGATCAGCGTCGCCTGCCAGATGAAAAATACAGCCAACAGAAGGCCCAGGCCTCCCAGTATCCGGTCGCTCATGGCGGCCTCCCCCTCTAAGCCTCGGCGAACAATGCCGAACGCGGAAAATCTCCGCCCGTCAGACGGGCGGAGACACAATCACTGAGCCTTACTGGATCAGCCCGATTTCCTTGGAGATGTCGGTGATCGATGCGACTGATTCAGCAACAAAGGCCTGGAACTCGGCGCCGCGAAGATTGAGCGGAGCCAGACCATTCTGGGCCATGATGTCCTTCCATTCGGCGCTGTCATAGACCTTGCCGATGGCATCGACCCAATAGTCATAGGCCTCGTCGGACATGCCGCCGGGCGCGTAAAATCCGCGCCAGTTGGCTCCGATCACATCGATGCCCTGCTCCCTGGCGGTGGGGAACGATGCGAAGTCGCCTTCGAGCCGTTCCGGCGCCAGCACGGCGATGACCTTGATGTCACCGGAATCGACAAAACCCTTGGCTTCCGAAGCATCGCCGGTAAAGGCCTGCACCGAGCCGCCCAACAACTGGGTGACCGCCTCGCCGCCGCCGTCAAAGGCGACATATTTGATGGTGCGGACATCGTCTATTCCGGCCTTCTTGGCCGCGATCAGAACCTTGAGGTGATCCCAGCCGCCAACAGCGGAACCGCCGGCGATCGAAACCGAAGTCGGGTCCTTCTTGATCATCTCCATCAGCTCGGGCAGCGTGTTGACGGGCGAATCCTTTGCAACGGCGACAATGCCGTAGTCGGCGCCGACCGAAGCTACCCAGCGAACCTGATCCATGGTGTTGCCCGGAAAAGCGCCCTGAGCCAGCCGCGTTGAGGTGGCCGAGGATGCGGCGACGATCAGGTTGTTGGCATCATTGCGCTTGTTGATGACTTCGGCGTAAGCCACGCCGCCACCGCCGCCAGCCATGTTGACGACCTGCATGGTACCCGGAACGACCTTGAGGTCCTGCAACGTCTTGCCGACCTGACGGCATGTGAAATCCCAGCCGCCGCCGGGATTGGCCGGTGCGATGCACTCGGTCGCCCCCGGATCGAAAGCGTGGGCGGCCGTTGCCAGGGAGACAACGGCAATAGCGGTCGCGGCGAGCCGCGTGACAAAATTCTTCATGATTTCCTCCACAATGAACAACCCGCCTTTCCTCAAAAGCGGTATGGTCGCTATGCTAGCGCAAGAAGCTGTCAATCAGCTGTCAGCTCGATGTTCGGAGACGGGGGGGTTGCCCATGCATTTTCTGGTCGTCGAAGACACCATTGACGTCGCCGAAGCCATCACCGACCGGCTGGGACGCGGCGGGCACGCCTGTGACCGCGCGGCAACGGTGGAGGACGCAAAACACTTTGCATCGGCATCCGCCTACGATCTGGTCATTCTCGACATCAATCTGCCCGACGGTTCGGGACTGGACTTCCTCAAATGGCTCAGGCAGCGCAAGGACACGGTTCCCGTCCTGGTGCTGACCGCGCGCCTGGCCGTGGATGACAAGATCGGCGCGCTCGATTTCGGTGCCGATGATTACATGGTCAAGCCTTTTGATCTGGGTGAACTGGAGGCCCGGGTACGGGCCATCGTGCGCAGGCGAACCGGTGAAGCAGGCTCAACGCTGTCGGCCGGAAATCTGGATTTCGACATGGCCACCCGCCAGGCGACTGTCGGCGGGGAGACCCTGCAACTCACTCCGCGCGAGCAATTGTTGCTGGAGATATTCCTGATCAACAAGGGCCGGGTGCTGGAGAAGGATGAGCTGGTCATGCGGCTGTTCGGCATGGATGCCGAAGCCGGACCGAACGCCATCGAGCTCTATGTCGGGCGGCTGCGCCGCAAACTGTCAGGCGCCGGGTTGGAGATCAGGACCCTGCGCGGCCTTGGCTATCAGGCGCAGGTCGCCAAACCGGACACGGTCACCAATTGAGCGTCCCGTTACCCTATCCCGCGGCCGGCCGCTCCCGCTCCATCGCCGGGCGGCTGACATTGCTGCTGACGCTGCTGCTGACCATTGCAGCCGCGGGAACGGCATTGGCAGCACTCAGCTATGGCCAGACGGCTGCCACCCGCGCGTTCGACCGCCTGCTGACCGGGGCCGCCCTGCAGATCGCCGAACGGATCAGCGTCGTGGAAGGTGAAACTGTCATCGACATTCCGCTGTCAGCCTTCGGCTTGCTGTCATTGGCGTCCGAGGACCGGATATTCTACCGGATTGACGGGCCCGGCGGCGAAACGCTGACCGGTGACGAGAGTTTTCCGCTGCCCGATGCTGCCGGCACCGCTGATGCGCCTTTGCTTTATGACACCGAATTTTCCGGCGAAGCGGTGCGCGCCATAAGCATGCAGCGCTTCCTGGCGGAACGCGCGGTACGTGGCCCGATTACCGTGATCGTGGCGCAAACCCTGCGCGCGCGCTCCGAACTCGCCCATGAAATCGTCACACGCGCCGTGATCGGCGTGGTGGTCGCCGGCGCCGTCACGCTGGCGCTGGCGCTGCTTGCCATGCATCTGGCGCTCAGTCCGTTGCGCCGGATCGAACGCGCCATTCTTGCCCGCAACCCCAAGGATCTGACACCTTTTTCCACGTCCACGCCGCGCGAGGTTGAAGCGCTGGTGGCTGCCATCAACCGTTTCATGGCGCGCCTAGACAAGCGTGTCGGCGCCATGCAGGACTTTGTCGCCGATGCGGCCCATCAGATGCGCACACCGATCACCGCGCTCAGGGCCCAGACAGAACTTGCCATGGAGGAAGACGATCCGCGCAAGCTCAAGGCTCTGCAACGGCGCATCCGTGACCGCGCGCTGGGGGTCAGCCGCCTGACGGATCAGTTGTTGTCGCACGCCCTTGTCACGCACCGGGCCGATTCAGCCACCCTGGAACGCATCGATCTCAGGCGTGTGGCGGTGGAGGCCGAACGCGAGGCCCGAAGGACCGGTGGGGCGGAAGCAATAGAACTTGATTTGCCAGCCGACCCGGTGATGGTGGTTGGAGATGGCTTCAGCCTGCGGGAGGCGGCGCGCAATCTGATCACCAATGCGCTTGCGCATGGCAAACCGCCAGTCATTCTGCGCGTCAGCATAACCGCGGACGGCAAGGCATTGATCGCCGCGCATGACCAGGGTGCCGGCATGAATCCGGGACAGCTGCAACGCATCGGCGAGCGCTTTGCCCACGACGCCTCCAACCCGCAAAGCGCCGGACTTGGTCTGGCGATCGTGGCGGAGGTCGCCGAGTTCCATCAGGGCTGCATCCAGACCCGGACCAACAACGGTGACGGTTTCATGGTCGGTATCGCATTGCCGCTCGCCGCACACATTCCGGCATCCGCCGGCGAAGGCAACACCGCATGATCCGCACTTCCATCGCTTTGGCAACATTCATCGCCGCAACCGGGGGCCTGACCGCATTCGCCGGCGCGGTCGAGACCACCACCCGGTTTGAGGCCCAGGGCAGTCAGTCCGGCAGTCTTGTTATCGCCAGCGTCACCGATCTTGATTTCATGCAACCGCTGATTTCCGCCTTTCAGCAGAGCAATCCCGGCGTTTCGGTCACCTATATCGAAGACACATCCAACAGTCTCGACGCCAGCGTCTCACGCACCTGCGCTGATCGGAGCTTCTTCGCCGATCTGGTGATCTCCTCGTCAATCGCCCAGCAGGTCCGGCTGGTCAATGGCGGCTGCGCCCGCGAGATTGGCAGCCCTGTGCTCGCCAACCTGCCCGACTGGGCGCAATGGCGCGGAGAACTGATCGGCCTGACCTATGAACCCGCGGTCATGGTCTACAACAAGGCGGCTTTTGCAGCCGATGGTCCGCCGCGCAGCCGCTTTGACCTGATCGACATGATGCGCCAGTCGGACAGGCTCAGCGGGCGCATCGCCACCTATGATATCGAGGAATCCGGCGTCGGCTACCTCTTCGCCTTTCAGGATTCAACCGAAGCCAGCACCTGGGGCCGGTTGATCGAGGGTTTCGGACGCAACAGCGTCGCCACCTTCTGCTGCAGCTCCGAGGTCATCGACCGGGTCGCCGATGGGCGCGCCTATGTCGGCTACAATGTGCTGGGATCCTATGCGCAGTCACGCGCGGAAAAAGATCCCCGTATCGGCGTTATCCTGCCCACTGACTATACGCTGGTGCTGGCGCGCGCAGGATATATTCCACGCGAAGCCCGTGACGCCGGCGCCGCCCGCGCCTTTTTGGAACTCGCGCTGTCACCGGCGGGGCGGGCAATTCTGGATGGCGAGACCCGCCTGCTCACTCCGCTCAGCGGGCCAGATGCCCTGGCGCGGCTGGGCGGAGGTGAAGCGCCGGCTCTCAGACCCATCCCTCTGTCGCCGGCGCTCCTGGTCTCGCTTGACCGTGCCAAGCGGGCGCGGTTTCTGTCGCAATGGCGCAAATCCGTGACCCTGCCGAGCCCGTGAAGCAAAATCGCCCGCTCTCCGCTTCGCCGCAACGCAAACAGCCGGGCAGGGAAAACCCCGCCCGGCCGCTGTCCTGCGCAACACCCTGAATCGGACCTTGTCCAGGATATGGCGCAGCAATCCGGAAGCGTAACAGCGCCGTCCAATTGATCAAACTGCCCGGCGCTGCTGTGCCAAACTGTCTCGGTGTCAGTTGGAAACCGAAGCGATCCCGCCAATCGTGAAGAACAGGGTTTCGCCCGAGCTGTCGTCAACACCATCATTGTCGGTGACCACATAGGCCCCGCCATCAGCGTCGATGGCCAGACCTTCAACCTTGTCGACCACATAACCGTTGAGTGCCTTGAGGTCGGGCAACAGGTCGCGAACCTCTTCCTTGGCAACCAGCGGGAGTTCGCCGCCAAGCGCCGCAGGCACCATCTGGCTCATCGCCACGCGATAGATCTTCTTGATTGCCGCCAACTCGCCGATCTGGTTGTCGCGCTCGATGATGTATGCGTAGCCGTCATGGATCTCGATGTCGGACAGACCAACCCAGCCCTTGCCTGCAGGGTCATCGAGCTTGTAGCGCACTGCGCCCCATTCCTCGCTCTCGACATTGTAGGCAACAAGCTTGACTTCACCCTTGGCGTCATCCTTCCAGGACCGTTGTACCGGCATCCACAGCACGTCGCCATCGCGGGCAATGCCTTCGAAGCCGAAGCGAATTTCCTGTGCCTGCAATTCGGCAGGAATACCGATTTCCTTCTTGATCACCCCCTTGGCGTTGACGTTGTAAAGCGCATGCGGGATCAGCTTGTCGGTGCGACCTTCCGACGCCAGCCAGAAGCCACCCTTGCCATCCAGCGTAACGCCTTCGATATCGAGCTTCTGGGCCGGAGCACCGCCGCGGGTGATGTCGAGTGCAGAGGTGATGCGCGCCGGGGACTGGCTCGCATCGATGGTGAAGATTCGTGGCTGATAGCCGTAGAAACTGTCATTGATTGCATAAAGTGTTCCGGCCTTTTCAGGATCGGAGGCGAGACCTGACAGTGCACCCCAACCGATCAGGCTGTCGGCGCCTTGCGAGGTGATCTGCGGATAGGCGGCAGGCGCATCCTGCTGCTCATAGACCATCACATGGCTGCGCACGCCGCCGTCTTCGATCAGGTCGGCCTCATTGGCTGTCACCATCAGATTGCGCGACGGCACCGCCACAATGCCTTCAGGCGCAATGCCCGACGGCAGAATTTGCTTGAGAACCGGATTTGCCAAATCGCTCACGTCATAAACGCCGATCACCGAAGCGCGCTCGGCGCCGACAAAGACATAGGGCACGCCATTGAACGTGCCGACCTCGATCGATTCAGGCTCAACACCTTTGGCGTCGGAACGCTTGTCCGGGTAATGCCCGGCTTCAATGATCGCATATTCGAAGGACACGCCCGAATCGTAGACCACGGTGCCGTCCTTGTTGAAGATGGTCCAGCCGCGCGATCCGCCTTCATAGTCGCCTTCATTGGCAATCGCGAAGTGTTCATCGTCGATCCACTTCACCGCATCCGGCTCGCGCTTGCGATCAGCCTGTGTCCCGGTGAACAGAAGTGCTGCGCGTTCGTCGGTAAGGTCGACATTTTCCAGCGTCACCGCACCTGCGGAGAAATGCGAGATTACCTTGCCATCGCGGCCGATCACCACGAGGTGGTTGTTTTCCTGCAATGTCAGGACGGTTTCGCCCAGGTCATTGATATCGACGAATTCCGGCTCGGGATCTTCTGGTGCGATTTCGGCAAGGCCGGTCACGTCGGTGAACCGCAGACTGCCGCAATCGGCAGCGCCGTCCTTGACGTCGATCATTGCCAGTTGCCCGGCCGGCATTTGCGGTAGGACGCCGTCATCGAGGTCTTCGTCGCGTTCATTCTCGATAGCGATCACCAGGAACGAACCATCCTTGGCCTTGGCGATTGAATCCGGCTGGCCGCCGAGTTCGCACTCGGCAACCACGGCTTTGCTGTCGATATCGACGGTTACCAGCTTGCCGCCGACAGTGACATAATCCTTGGATGTGTTGACGGCGACGAATGCGTTGGTGCCGATGACCGTCGTCGATGTCGGTTCGCCGTCCATTTCGACAAACCCCAGCGGCTTGGGATGGGCAGCGTCCGAAATGTCAATGAGACCAACAACACCCAGCGGACTGTCGGTATAGACAAGACGCATGCCGTCCTCCGTCGCGGCGATGATTTCTGATGAACTCTCGCGACTCTGATCTTCACCTGCCGCCATATTTGCCGGCGTGGCGAAGGAAGAGATACGGTTGAAGTTCAAATCCGCAGCGCTTGCCGAAGCGGCAATCAAGGCAAGGACGGAGGTGAAACTGAGCAGTCGCGACATGAGGCAATCTCCCGGGTTTGAATTCCGGTGATGTCGCATGGGCACGATTGCAGCAGCATGACAAAGGGATGACGGTTTTATGAAAGCCGGCCTTGCCGGCTCCCCCGATCGCTTGCAGCATATCACCCGTCTCCGGGATCAGCCGGCCTGGTTCACACCATAACTCTGGTAGGTCGCGTCCATGAACTGCCGGGCACAGGCTGACCAGGAAAAATCCATGGCGCGGGCACGGGCAATGTCCTTGGAGACATCAAGACAGGCGAGGGTTGCCTTGCGCAGGTCCTGATCCACAACGCCCGCACCGCTGTCACCCAGAATGTCCAAGGGACCGCTGACCGGATAAGCCGCGAACGGTACCCCGGACGCCAGGGCCTCAAGCAACACCAGACCGAAAGTGTCTGTCAGCGAGGGAAACACGAAGACGTCGCCCATGGCATAGAGCGCCGCCAGCTCAGCCCCGGACTTGGCGCCGGTGAACGTGACTTCGGGATAGCGCGTCCGGAACTCCTCGAGCATCGGTCCGTCGCCAACCACCAGCTTGCTGCCGGGCAGGTCCATGGCAAGGAAGGTCTCGACATTCTTCTCCACCGCTATCCGGCCCACATGCAGGAACACCGGCCTGCGCAGATCCAGTGGCGCGGGATAGCCCGGGCGGTACAGCCCCGTATCGACCCCACGTGACCAGATGTGAAGATTGCGAAACCCCTTCGTCTCAAGCTCGCAGCGCAGGCTCTCCGTCACCACAAAGCAACCGCGTCCGGCATTGTGGAACCAGCGCATGAACCCATAGAGCCAGCGTTCCGGGATCGGGTAACGTGCCGAGACATATTCGGGAAAGCGGGTGTGATAACTCGTGGTGAAGCCGTTGCGTTTGAGCGCTGCCCGGCGTGCCAGCAGACCCAGAGGGCCTTCCGTCGCGATCTGGATAAAGTCAGGGTTTGAGTCCGCGATGCGGCGCGACACCCTCCAGGGCGTTGCCAGCGCCAGCCTTATCTCGGGATAGCCCGGCAAGGGCACGGTGCGGAATTCGGCCGGAGAAAGAACATCGACCTCGACCCCGAGCGGCTCGAGGTCGCGGACAAGGTTCTCGATTGAGCGCACCACTCCATTGATCTGCGGACGCCAGGCATCGGTAACAATGAGCAATTTGGGCATTAACCGGTCCGTCTGCCGATCTGGCCAGGTTCAGTCGTCCCCCACCTGATAGCCGCGCAAGGCAAAACGATCAACTAAGGCGTGGATCCGTCCGACGGGCAAGCAATCTTCCGGTCAACACATTATCGCGCGCAAGACGAATTACAGCGCCAACCGCAGCTTTGCGCCGGCAGCGCGTGAACAACAGGCCATCATCCGTTCGCCTTGGGCCTTCTCGGCTGAAGACAAGACCTTGTCGCGATGATCGATTGCGCCTTCAAGCACTCCGACCTCGCAACTGCCGCAAAGCCCCTCCTCGCAATCGCTGGGCACATCAATTCCCGCCGCGCGCACGGTTTCGAGCAGGGTGTGTCCGGCAGCCACCGTCAGCGTCAGGTCCGAATCCTCCAGCTCAACCTCGAATGCGGTGTCGTCAGCATGGGCACCACCCGCGGTATCGGCGTTGAATGCCTCGCATTTGAACGCGCCTTCCGGCATCCGTTCACAAAGGCCCGACAGGTCATCAAGCAGGCTCTGCGGACCACAGGCGTGGACCCGCATGCCTTCAGTCCAGTCCCCCACGATCTGCGCCGGATCGGCGCGGCTGCCCTCTGCCGAGACATGCAGGACGAGCCGGTCACCGTGATCGCCAGCGAGACGATCAGCAAAGGCCATGGCATCGCGGCGGCGGCCGCAATAATGCACCACGTAATCACACCCCAGCGCCTTGAGCCGGTCCGCCATCGCCACGATCGGTGTGATGCCGATCCCTCCGGCAATGAGGATGTGCCGGTCCGCCTGTTCCTCAAGCCGGAAATAGTTCTTCGGGCCCCGTATTCGCACCAGCATCCCGGCGCTCAACTGTTCATGGATGAACCGGGAACCGCCGCGGCCATCATCCTCGCGGAGAACGGCAATCGTGTAGCCTTGATCAGAAGCATGGCCGCACAAGGAGTATTTGCGCGTGAACTCCCCCAGCACGAGGTCGATATGGGCGCCGGGTGTCCAGGCCGGAAGCGGCAGGCCATCGGGATCTTCAAGCCTCAACAGCTTGACGCCGGTGGCCACATCCCTGATTTCCGCAATCCGTACGCTGCGGGCGATCTCCTTGCTCGATGGAGCTCCGACGGGAAAAGAAACCGCCTGCCCGATGATCGATGGGTCGGACCGCTCCGGATTTTGTGTCGCGTCCCATTCAACCAGAAGCTTGTCCGGTCCGCGAAACGCCAGGCTCGGCAGATAGCTGAACTGCTGATCTTCGACCAGTCGCATATGCGGCAACCGCCGGCTCAGTTCCTCGATAAAGATGCGCATCTCCAGCCGGGCGAAATTCTTGCCCATGCACTGGTGGCTGCCATAGCCGAAGGTCAAATGCTCGCTTGCGCTGTCGCGGTAGATATCGAGGAAGTCACCGTTCTCGAAGTGCCGCGTGTCATGATTGGCCGACGCGCTGACGATCAGCAGCTTGGCATCCTTGGGGATTGCAACACCGGCAATCTCGGTGTCCCGCGTTGCCTGCCGCCGCCAGGCAACGACAGAGCCTTCCAGCCGCAGGCATTCCTCCACCGCGTTCGGGATAAGCGCGGGATCCTTGCAGATCCGGTCCCAGACCAGACGATTGGACAACAACAGCTTGAGCGCGTTGCTGCTGGCCAGAGCCGTGGTTTCATGTGCCGCGACGATGATCGCCATCATCATCGAGTGCAGATAGGAATCGGTGACGATGTCGGGAACTTCGGCATTCTTGCGAATGGCGTAATGCATCCAGCCCGTGCCATCGGGCTCGGTGCGCATCTTGTCGAGTACCTGCCCGGCAAACTGCCAGAACCGGCCGACGGAATCGGCAACCTTGACTTGCTGTTCCGGCGTCGGCTTGCCCCAGGTGTTGACGGTGTGGGCAACGGAGAACTCCTTGAGAGTGTCCATGTCTTCCTTGGGCACGCCGAGAAAGTGCAGCGCCACCGTCAGCGGAATTTCCCACAGCATCGCCTCGACCAGATCAACCCGGCCGCTGTCGATGAACCCGTCGACCTTCTCGCGTGTCAGGGTGCGGATCATCGCTTCCTTCCCGGCCAGATTGGCAGGCAGGAAATGATCCATCAGCGCCCGGCGGCGCTCCATGTGTGCCGGTTCGTCCTCGTTCACCAGGGTGCGGTTCATGGCGTAATTGTAGCGTTTGAGCGTCGCGACTGCTTCCGCGCTCGGCGGCACCACGCGCTCCAGTGCAATCGACGGCGAGAAGGTGATGTTGTCGCGGAACACCGCCTTGACGTCCTCATACCGGGTGACGACCCAGTAACCCAGCTGCGGGCTGTAAAACACCGGCTCCTGCTCGCGCGACCATTTCAGGGCGTCGGCCGGGTTGGCCAGATAGCTTGCGGCAAACGGATCGAATGCCGCGGCCTGCGGTGAAACCGGACAGCCGCTCGCGCCGGCATGCGTGGGGCAACCCTGAGCCTTCTCTTCCGTCATCGGCACCACTCCTATCCGAACTGAACCCATCTTATAGATTTACTAATAACGCACAGTATGTTCTATATTTGTAATACCGAAGCAACTGATCGTCAATCCGAACCCCTCTCACGGGATTTTCATGAGCACATTGCAGACCCTCTCGCGCGGCATCCAGGTAGTGGAAATCGTCTCCCGCTCGGTCTCGGGCGTGTCGATTGCCGAGATCGCCCGGGCGCTCGGCGTGCATCGGGCCATCGCCTACCGGCTGGTCGCGACACTCGAGGAGCATTTCCTTGTGGTCCGCGACGGCGAAGGTCGGATCCGCCTCGGCGGCGGCATTGTCGCTTTGGGCGAGAAATATCAGCCGCAATTGCGCGCTGCAGCCCTGCCCGTCTTGCGCGCGCTTGCCGAAGACAGCGGCGCGACCGCATTCCTGTGCGTCGCGCACGCCGATGAATGCGCCGTCATCGAGGTTGCGGAGCCGGAACTGCCCATGCTCAAGGTGTCCTACAAGGTCGGGTCCCGGCATCCGGTTTCGAAGGGCGCGGCCGGCATTGCCATCGCCATGCAGAGGCCATCGCAAAACCGGGATTCCCTGGAGCTGCAACACGCAAGGCGTGATGGCTACGCCGTGACCCGTGGCGAGTTGCAGGAGGGCGCGATCGGCATTGCGGCGCCGCTGGCGCGCCCGGGTCGGTCCGGGTCAGGTGCCGAGGCCTGCATCGGCGTTGTCGCAATGCATTCGCTCGACACTGAAAAGGCCGTTACCGCGCTCATCCGTCATCGCGACCGGCTGCTCGCCGCCATCGGCTGAAGCCACCTGTGACGTTGAGTTGCTGGGGCAAACAGCCTCCGCAACCAATCAGACATCCGCCTTCCGTGGAAGGCCTATCTCCTGCTCGAGCGCCAGATGATGCATCAGGTCGGACAGCGAGATCACGCCCAGCAGCCGGTCCCCTTGAGCGACCATGAGCTTGCGGCGTGGATGGGCCGCCAGAAGCCTAAACACTTCGTTGAGCGGAGTGGTTGGCAGAACCGTGGTGTCCGGTCCCGAAGCCACCATGATCTCGGAAACACGCCGTCCCGCCCAGTCCTGTCTGGTGATCGAGCGCGCCGCGGCTGTATCGACATAGCCCAGCAACCGCTCGTCCGACACAACAGGAACGAAGCTCACACCATGGCGCAGCATGACATCGTCAACCAGATCCGCAATCGATGCCTCAGCGTCGACGGTATGAATCCGTTCGCTCATCAGGCTTTCAGCCGTCTTGCCACGCAATGCCGTCTTGACCAGCAGATTCTGATAGCTGCCGTTGGACGCATTGAGGATGAAGAAGCCGATCAGGATCTGCCAGAAACCGCCAATTCCGCCACCGGCGAAAACCGCAAAGGCTCCGGTCAGCATCAGGAAAAGCCCAAAGGCCGAGCCGATGCGGCTGGAAATGCGTGTGGCCCGAAGCAAATCCCTGGTTACGCCCCAGATCAGAGCCCTGAGAACCCGGCCACCGTCCAGCGGAAATGCCGGAATCAGGTTAAACACCGCCAGCACCAGATTGATCAGCGCCAGATAGCCGAACACCGCTGCTGTCAGGCCGATTCCGGCACCGCTGGCCGTCAGGTTTGACAGGCCATAAAACAGCGCGGCCAGGAACAGGCTCATCAGCGGACCGGCGATGGCGATCTGGAATTCGGACTTCGGATCGTGCGGTTCTTCCTCAAGTTCCGCGACACCGCCAAAGATGAACAGCGTGATCCCGCCGACCTTCAGACCGTAGGACCGCGCCACCAGCGAGTGCGACAACTCATGCAGGATCAGCGAGGCGAACATGCCGAGCATCGCGATGATGCCAAGGACTGTGTAAAGCGTGGCTGACTGCCCCGGCAGCACGTCCGGAAAATACGACGTCGACAGGCTCCAGACGATCAGCGCGGCAATCAGCAGCCAGCTCGGATCAACCTTGAGCTTGAAGCCGAATATCTCGAAAAGTTGGACAGCATTCTTGAACATGACATCTCCGGACACCTGAAACAGCCAGCACATGATGCAACACGTGGCGACCAACAGTATTGATCGACATCATGTCGGCAACACGTTCCGGAAGATGTGAGTTTCAAATTTGCCTATTCAAGTCTTGCCGGAAAGCCCGGCGCGCGCAGATTAGTCTCGAGCACATCCTCCAGCAGCTTGACGATCTGGGTCGACTGCGCTTCCCCGCCATAGGCCGCCTTGCCGCGCACGAAGGTCTGGTTGGTCAGTCCCGCCAGATCCATCGGCACGCCGAATTCACGTCCGAAATTCATCGCAAAACCTAGATCCTTCAGCGCCAGATCCATGTTGAAGGCCACATCGTAACTGCCGTTGAGAATAAGCTGTCCCTCGGTCTCGTGCACGAAACTCGAGCCGGAGCTGGCGGCAATCGCTTCCCACGCGGTCTTCAGGTCGAGCCCGCCAC
>NZ_JBDWHW010000015.1:0-11145 GCF_039975035.1 Hoeflea sp.
TTCACGCGGACAACATCAGGGCCAGCGGTCATATGGTGCCGCAAAAACAGGCCGGAGACATGACTGCACCCGACCCGCAAAGCTCAAACATCGCCTGAAATCATATTGCCAAACGGGCGCCATCCAGACATGACAATGCCGGTTGCAGTGGTTTCCGATAGCACTTGCCCATATAGCAGGTGCGGCACTTGGTTTGTGAATCTAGGGCAGGGAAAAGGCTCTCTGGTTTTCTCTATCCTGAGGCCTCTACCGCGCCGAATGCCATTCGGCTGAATATGCCGGCCTTATGCCGGGCATAATGCAACCGGGTAGTTCGTCGGCGTTCATTGAAGACTGACGGCGAAACCTGTATGGGTATTTGAAATACGCCTACAGGGAGTCAAACATGTCCAGCAGCTTGACCCAGCCGGATACACACAAAGCGCAGTCGACCTGCGGCTTAACAAGGCTGGCGTGGCAAACTCTCGGTGTGGTATCACTCGGCCTTGGCGTTGTCGGCGTGCTTCTGCCGCTACTGCCTACGACGCCTTTCTTGATCTTTGCCGCCTTCGCCTTCGCCAGAAGTGCGCCGTCGCTGCATTCATGGCTCATGCGCAACCGCACTTTTGGCCCGATCATTGCCGATTGGCAGGCACATGGTGCCATCGCGCCGCGTTACAAATGCCTCGCCCTGGGCATGATGGCTGGGGCACTTGGCCTCACAGTGGCCATGGGATATCCCGGCGTCATCTTGGCGGTGCAGACAATCTGCATGGTGGCGGCGGCCGCATTCATTCTCAGCCGACCAAGCCGAAAGACTTGAGCCAAACAGCAAGACGCGCCTGTCGCCACCAGCAGTAATTGAATCGCTACCGAATTGAGTAGCGTCGCCTTAACTTGGGTTTAGCATAGGATTCCCGCTATGGGGCTGCTTCATGAAGACCTCGACAGGGCATTGGTGCGCGGATCAGCACATGTTCGGTATTCGATCTTTGATCGGCCGACTTATTTGGCTGCTCCCGCCGAGGCTCGGCAACAAACGGATTTCGGGCGTCCGCAAGCAACCTTTGTACTCAATTGAACGATCACGTGGGAAATTTGAACAGGTCGGCGTCGGAATCCTTTTCGCCAGTGATCTGCGCATTGACGATTTCGGCGGCGATCTTGGAAAATGTGATGCCGTTGCCGCCGAAACCCATCACGGCATAGACGTTTTCCAGACCCGGAACGGCACCGATGAAAGGGAGGCCCGTGGTGGTATTGCCGAAGGGAGCTGCCCAGCGGCTGTGTGGCGGGTAGAGGCTGATGCCGAGCAGTTTTTCGATTTTTTCCACGATGGTGTCGGTGTTGGCGGCAAGTTTTTTCGAATCATCGAAGGCGTCCGAACTTTCCTCGTCTTCTCCCCCAGCGATGATGGAGCCGTCAGCGGCCATTCGCAGATAGAGATAGGGATCGCTCGCCTCCCAGACGAGGTAATCCTTGAGCCATCCGGGCACAGCCGATCGCGGCTTGGCGGCAATCGCCCAAGTCGAGATGATGGAGTGCTGCGGGCTTTCTAGCCGCTTAAGAAACTCGTATCCGGAACAGAAGACAACCTGGCGGGCCACGATCACTTGCCCGTGCGCAGTGGCACACGCGACATGGTCGCCGGCAGGCAGAACGTCGGTGATCTCGATGGGACTCACCACCTTCAGCCCTCGTGCCTGTGCGGTTCTTATCAGGCCAGCAGTCAGTTGTGCCGGGTTTGCCGAGGCGGAATCCCGTGAAACGATCGAAGCCGAACGGTCTATCCCGAACTCGGATTGCGTCGCTGCCTGGTCGAGATACTTTGCGTTTATGCTTGCCTTCTCTCTGATTTCAGCCTCGGCTTTCAGCGCCTTGGACCCCAGTTCGTTGCCAGAGAGATAGAGTGTGTTCTTGGCCCGCATGGAACACTCGATGTCAAGATTTTGGACGAGTTCGACGAGGGACCGGACAGCATCACGCGAGCGCTGCCAGGCCCGCATGGCTTTTTCCTCACCGATTTTTCGCGCAAGCAGGTGAAGCGGAATGTCGATCTCGTGCTGGATCATCGCGGTGCTGTCGAGGCTGCTCCCACGCACCGGCTGACGTCTGTCGACCATCATGACGCCGCGGCTTCCGTCGCACAACTGCTCTGCCATCAATGCGCCGCTGATGCCGCTTCCGATGATCAGGATGTCGCAGGTCTGTGCCGGAAGGTTTTGGAAATGCCGCACTGAAATCCGCGGGGTCTTGGCCCAGTAAGAGGTGTTTTCGTGCAGGGTTTTCTTCTCGACCAGAGCCTCCTGGGCATTGCTGTCGGTCTGTCGTTTCGATGTCATCTGCAGTCCTCAGTGGCTCAAGCCAGCACAACGGACCCCTGAGCGGAACGTTCCACTCCAAACCGTCGGTTCGGAATTAATCTGTCGTGGGCGGAACGATCCGGGCCTTTGCGCGGTTCAACAGGCACCCGCCGGCAGCGCAGCCGGCATCCTGTTGGTCCGATGAGGGAGATCCGCCTTGTATCCGCTACACCTGACAGTCAATGGCACAGCTCATGATGTCGAGGTCGATCCGCGCCGGACGCTGCTCGACCTGGTCAGAGAAACACTCAACCTCAAAGGCCCCAAGAAGGGTTGCGATCACGGCCAGTGCGGGGCATGCACGATGATCGTCAACGGCCGCCGGATCAATTCCTGCCTGTCGCTGGCGTTGACCCATGAGGGCGACGAAGTCACCACCATCGAAGGACTGGCTGACGGGAAAGAACTCCACCCGCTGCAGCAGGCATTCGTTGAGAAAGATGCTTTCCAGTGCGGCTTCTGCACCTCGGGACAGCTTTGCTCCGCTGCGGCGCTGATTGACGAGATCAAGGAAGGATTGCCGAGCGTGGTCACCGGTGATGACCCGGTGGAACTCAGCCCCGAAGAGGTTCGCGAGCGGATGAGCGGCAATCTGTGCCGCTGCGGCGCCTACAACAATATCGTTGAGGCGATCCGAAGCGTTGCAGGACATCAGCGATGAAACCGTTCGAGTACAGCCGTCTCGATAACAGCCATGATCTTTCCGCTGTCGCCGATGGCAGGTACCTGGGCGGTGGCACCAATCTGATCGACCTGATGAAGCACCAGATCGAGACCCCCGATGTGCTTGTCGATGTCAGCCGCGCAGGCATGGACACGATCGAAGAGCGTGACAGTTCGGTCATCATTGGGTCACAGGTCAGCAACACAAATCTTGCCGCCCATCCCCTGATCCGCAAGCACTATAGCGTGCTGTCATCGGCGCTGCTTTCGGGCGCGACGCAGCAGTTGCGCAACAAGGCGACAACGGGGGGCAATTTTCTGCAGCGGACGCGGTGCCAGTATTTCTATGACACCAAGCGCGCCTGCAACAAGCGCGAACCTGGCAGCGGCTGCGACGCCATGAACGGGTTGAACCGGTTTCATGCAATTCTGGGCGAAAGCGAGCATTGCATAGCGGTTCATCCCTCCGACATGGCCGTTGCGATGGCAGCACTTGATGCGGTTGTGCATACGCGAAAAACCGATGGCAGCGAGCGACGCATCCCGGCTGCCGAGTTGCACCGGCTTCCTGGCGACCGGCCGGATCTCGACCATGTTCTTGAACAGGGCGAACTGATTGTTGCGGTTGAATTGCCTGGGACACCGCCAAAGCTGCAGGCCTACAGAAAGGTCCGTGATCGCTCGTCCTATGCCTTCGCTGTCGTTTCCGCAGCTGTTGCCCTCGACATCGTAGACGGGCGGATGCGCAATGTCCGCATCGGACTTGGTGGTGTGGCCCACAAGCCCTGGCGCGCGGAAAAGGCAGAGGCTTTGCTGGAAGGCAGTGCTCCCGATGGGGCGCTTTTCATGCAGGCCATGGAGCAGGAAATGGCGGATGCTACCGGTCATGGGCACAACGATTTCAAGATAACATTGGCGCCCCGCGTTGTCGTCTCGATGCTGAAGCAACTCACCGGACTGGGAGAAAACTGAGATGGACCACTCACCCACCACCTTGATCGGTGACGCGCTCAACCGTATCGACGGTCCGGCAAAAGTCACCGGCAAGGCCATGTATGCCGGGGATCACCGGATCGAAGGCGGGATTGCCGAGGGCTATATCGTCGAGGCTCCGGCAGGTCCGGGGCGCATTACCAAGCTCGATGCCGCAGCCGCGGAAAACGCCGAAGGTGTGATCGCGGTGCTGACCTACCGCAACGCGCCGGCGCAGAAGCCTTATGGTACGCCCGAAGACGAAGGCCGATTCACCCAGTCTCATGCGGTGCTTGAAAACGATCAGGTGCGCCATTTCGGCGAGCCGGTTGCTCTCGTTGTGGCCGACACGCTGGAGCAGGCGCGCCACGCAGCTAGCCTCGTCGAAATCGAGATCGAAGCAAGCGAAGGAGTGTTCAATCCGATCGATCACCGTGATCAGGAGGTGAAGCCCGAGAGCGTCGACGGTCTGGATGAGGTGGACACGCATCATGGGGACTTTGACCCCGAGTTTGCCGGCTCCGAGTTCACTGTCGAGGCGAGCTATTTCACCGGCGCGCAGCATTCGGCGGCCATGGAGCCGCATGTGACGGTGGCGCAATGGGATAGTGAGAAGCTTACCATACACATGGCGATCCAGATCATCGCGTCGGCGGTGTCTGCCTTTGCCAATACGCTGGGTATCGACGAGGAAAATGTCCGCATCATCTCGCCGTTTACCGGCGGCGGTTTCGGATCCAAGCTGGGCGTGCATAACGAAGCCATTCTGGCAGCGCTCGCGGCGAAGCATTGTGGGCGAGCCGTGCGTGTGGCGCAGACGCGGCGCAACGTCTTTTCCAACGGCCCGCACCGTTCGCGCCATCTGCAGGAACTGAAGCTGGGTGCCGGCAAGGACGGCAAGCTCAAGGCCATCCGGCATTACTCGCTGGCCGGCATGGCGCGCAATTATCCGTTTGCCGAAGCACCGGCATCGCCGACACGGGCGAGCTATGCGGCAAACGCGATCCATACCATTCACCGGGTGGTGAAGGCAGATATCCCGAAAGTCGACAGCATGCGCGCGCCAGGCGAGGCGATCGGCACGCTGACCTTCGAAACTGCGATCGATGAGCTTGCTGAAAAGTGCGGGATCGACCCGGTGGAATTCCGGCTGATCAACGAGCCGGAAGCCGATCCGACGGGCCGTGATGCCTTTGCCAGCCGACGCCTGGTTGAGTGCATCAAGAGTGGTGCACAAAAATTCGGTTGGTCGGGCCGCGTCAAACCGGGCGCGCGCCGCGAGGGCCGCAAACTGATCGGCCACGGCATGGCCGTGGCTATCCGACCCAACACACTTAGCCCGGCCAGCGCGGAGGTCATCCTGTCAACGGACGGCAGGCTGACAGCCCGGCTCGACATGACAGACATCGGCACCGGGAGTTACACGATCCTGACCCAGATCGCGGCGGAGACGCTGTCGATTCCAGCCGACCGGATCACGGTGGAGCTGGGTGACAGCAGCTTTCCGACCACCGCCGGTTCGGGCGGGTCATTCGGGGCTGCAAGCTCCGGCTCGGCTCTGTTCGATGCCTGCACAAATCTCAAAAGTGCGATCAGCGAGCGCCTGGCGAAGGCCGGGGTGTCCGCCAACGCGTTCACGCTGAACCACGACAAGCTTGTCGCCGGTGACAGCGAGTTTGCGCTGGCAGAGCTGCTTGGCGGCGACGGTCTCAAGGCTGAAGGGTCTGTCGATCCCGACAATCACGGAAACGGCAAGGCCGAGTATTCCTACGGCGTGCAATTCGCAGAAGTTGAAGTCGATGCGGATACCGGCGAGCTGCGCGTTCGGCGTCTGGTTGGCGTGTTCGATGCGGGCCGCATCCTCAACAAGAAGACCGCGCGGTCGCAGCTGATGGGCGGCATGATCTTCGGCATCGGCGGTGCACTGCTGGAAGAAAGCATGATGGACGACCGCTACGGCAGCTTCATGAACCGCGATTTTGCCGAGTACCACATTGCCGTCAACCGCGACGTTCCTGATCTCGAAGTGCACATGCTGGACGGATTTTCGCAAGACTCGAACCCGCTTGGGAGCAAGGGGATCGGGGAACTGGGGATCTGCGGTGCAGGCCCGGCGATTGCCAATGCCGTCTATGAAGCGACCGGCGTACGGGTGCGGAAATTTCCGATCCATCTTGAAGATGTTCTGCACCACCTCCCGGCCCTGTAGACCAGCCGCAGCAGGGTCGTCGGGAACCAGTGCGCGAGTTCGGCGTTTGTCTCCAAAGCCAAGGAGAACGCCATGCGAACCCGCACATTCATCGCCGGCCTGATCGCGTTGCCCATCAACGCCGTGCTTTTCGGAGCCGGAGCGGTCACCGTGTTGTCCATCCTCGCGCTCGGTGAGCACGCCAAGTCCTTATTGCCGGTGGTCATCGTCGCCGGATTTGTTGCTGCGGCGCCGCTTGCATGGATAATGGCACCCCGGCTGCGCGCCAGCCGTCTGTATTCTGACGCTCACCACAACGCCTGAGCCGTCGCTGCGGGCGAATCCCCGCCTGCGTGGTTCCCGCCCCTGCAAGCGAAGTCTGGAGTAAATCATGGCTGCACGACCGATCTGGAAAGGACAACTCCGGCTGTCCCTGGTCTCGATCCCGGTGGAAATGTATTCGGCAACGAAGACCGGCGCACGCGTCAGTTTCCGGCAGATCCACGAGCCTTCGGGCAAACCGGTCCGCTACCAGAAAACGGTGCCGGGCGTCGGTCCGGTCGATGCCGGCGACATCATGAAGGGATACGAGTACGAGAAGGATCAGTACCTGCTGATCGATCCAGAGGACATTGACGAGATCAAGCTCGAGACCAAGAAGACGCTTGAGTTGATCCAGTTCGTCGACGCCTGTGAAATTTCTCCGCTGTATTTCGACAAGCCCTATTACCTGGTGCCGACCGACGATCTGGCAGAAGATGCTTACCGCGTGGTGCGCGACGCACTGCGCTCGACCAAGATGGTGGGGCTCGGACAGGTGACGATGCGTGGCAAGGAATATCTTGCTGCAGTCAAACCCTGCGGCGACGGGCTTCTGCTCGAAACCCTGCACTACGCGGAAGAAATCCGCGATGCCGATCCGCTGTTTTCCGAAATCGAAGACGACACCGCCGACGAGGAGTTGCTCGAGGTCGCGAAATCGCTGATCGCGCGCAAGACCGGCGCGTTCAAGGCCGATGCGTTCAAGGACAATTATTCGATCGCGCTCAGGGACCTGATTGATCGCAAGACCAAGAGCAAGTCGACCAAGCGGGTGCAGACCGATGAGAGCGATGGCGACAGCGGCAGCGGCGACAATGTGATCGACCTGATGGCGGCGCTGAAGCAAAGCCTGGCCAAGGCTGATGGCAAGTCGTCCTCAGGAAAGTCGCGCAAAACTCCTGCGAAGCCCACGAAGACGGCGGCGAAGAAGAAGTCTGCCTGATGTTTGTGTCGGCTGCTAAACTTGCCGACTATGTGGCCAAACGCGATTTCTCCAAGACAGCGGAACCAAGCGGCGACGGCTCGGGCAAGACCTCCGACACGCCGGCCTTCGTGGTTCAAAAACACGCCGCGCGACGTCTGCACTATGATTTCCGACTGGAATGGGAAGGTGTTCTCTTAAGCTGGGCTGTGACCAAAGGGCCGAGCGCGGTCACCTCGGTCAAACGGCTGGCTGTACGCACCGAGGATCACCCACTGGATTATGGCAGTTTTGAAGGGACAATCCCTGCCAAGCAATATGGCGCCGGGACGGTGATGCTGTGGGATGAGGGCTGGTGGGAACCGCAGGAGGATTTCGCCAAGGGGCTGAAATCAGGAAAGCTCAAATTCATCCTGCACGGGCAGAGAATGAAGGGGCGCTGGATGCTGGTGCGGATGCGCACAAACGAGAAGCGCGAGAACTGGCTGCTGATCAAAGAACACGACAGTTATGAGGAAGAGGACGAAAACGGTCTCACCGATCGCTATGTCATCAGCGTGACCAGTACGCGGAGTATGGAAGAGATCGCTGCAGGCAAACCGGTCCGAAAACAGCCTGTGAAAGCCTCACGAGAAAAACCCGGAAAGTCTACATTCACACTGCCGACGCCAAAATTCCGCAAGCCGCAATTGGCAAAGCTCAGCGACCATGTGCCTGAGGGCGACGGATGGCTGCACGAAACAAAGTTCGATGGTTATCGCTGCCTTGCCGCTTTGGGCAAGGGCGGCGTGAAGCTTTACACCCGGACCGGCCTGGATTGGACCGAGCGATACGTAGGACTTTCGGAGGCCTTCGCTGCGCTTGATTGCCAGAATGCGCTGATTGATGGCGAGGTGGTGTCGGCGAGCAAGGCAAGTGGTTCGTCTTTCTCGGCGCTGCAAGGCGATCTCGAAAAGGGACGACCGGTCATCTTCATGGCCTTCGACCTGCTTGAACTCAATGGCGAGAAGTTCGTCAAACGGCCTTTGACGGAGCGCAAGGAAGCGCTGGCGCTGCTGCTTGCCGGGCAGGCGAAGGAAACGCCCATCCGCTATTCCGAGCACGTAACCGGGCACGGGTCCGAGGTCTTCAAGGCGATCGAAAAGGCCGGCGGCGAAGGGATCATCAGCAAGGCCTGCGAAAGCACCTATGCGGGCAGCCGCAGCGGCAGCTGGTTAAAGATCAAGACCAAGCTCAGACAGGAATTCATTGTCGGCGGCTTCTCGCCCTCGTCTGCCAAACACAGGCCGTTTGCGTCGCTGCTGGTTGGTTCGCGCGAAAATGGCGCGTTCGTCTATCGCGGGCGCGTCGGCAGTGGTTTCAGCGAAGCCGATCTCGAGAAATTGTCCTCGCTGATGCAGAAGTGTGAGCGTCAAACCAGCCCCTTCGCCGAGGTTCCTGGAGATGTCGCGCGATCCGCCCAGTGGCTTAAGCCCGAGCTGGTGATCGAGGTGGAGTTTGCCGAACTGACGGATCAGGGCAGTATCCGACACGGCGTGTTTCAGGGTGTACGCGAGGACAAGGATGCAGCGGTGGTGGAACTCGAGAAAGCGGACAAATCGACCGGTGAAACCAAGACGGTGCTGGGTGTGCGGATCAGCAGCCCGGACCGGGTGGTGTTTCCTGACTCCGGCTGCACCAAGGGTGACGTGGCCGAGTATTACGCGAAGGCTTCCAAAAGGATGCTGGACCTGGCGGGAAACCGTCCGGTGTCGCTGCTCAGGTGCCCGGACGGCAGGGACGGAGATTGCTTCTTCCAGAAACATGCGGGCAAGGGGTTTCCCGACAGCATCGGCATCGTCGACATCGAAGAGAGTTCCGGCAAGACCGAGCCCTATATGGTGATCGGCAAGACGGCGGGTTTTGCCGCCGCGGCGCAGATGGGGACCATCGAGTTTCACATCTGGGGCTCGCGCACTGACATGCTGGAGAAGCCCGACCGGCTGGTGTTCGATCTTGATCCGGACGAGGGCTTGGCGTTTTCCGACGTCAAGGCGGCTGCCAAGGACGTTCGCAAACTTCTCACCGATATCGGGCTCGACAGCGTGCCGATGGTGACCGGCGGCAAGGGGGTGCATGTGGTGGTGCCGCTTCGGCGGACAGCCGAGTGGGAAACGATCACGTTCTTTGCACGCACAGTTGCCAGCTTCATGGCGCAACGCGACCCGGATCGCTATGTCGCCACTATGTCGAAGGCCAAGCGCAAGGGGAAAATCTTCATCGACTGGCTGCGCAATGACAGGGGATCAACAGCGGTGGCGCCTTATTCGATCCGGGCCCGCAAAGGTGCACCGGTTGCCGTTCCTGTTACGTGGCAGGAACTGTCGCGCCTGAGGTCGGCGAATTCGTTCGGTTTAGGCAAGGCGCTAAAGCGGCTGGACAAGCCCTGTCCACTTCAAACGATGGACGCGAACCAGTCGATATCGCAAGCTGTTGTGAATGCGTTGGAGGATTTGATCGCCGGCTAACCTAGCGCTCGTCTGCGCTCATGGCGGCTGGTTGCTGCAACACGCCAGCGCCTGCACGTGGTGTGATTGCGAGAGGCTGACTGACCAAGTTGAAAAGAAGGTCTGCAAGCCTGTCATAATCAACCGGCCTGGAAAGACAGGTTTGCGCACCGGCAATCCGTAGGGAGTTGAACGACGACCCGCCGCCGAGCGTGATGATAGGTGTCGCCGAACGAAGCAGTTTGTACGCGAACCGTAGTGACATTTCGTCTGACTGATGCAGATCGAAGATTGCAGCATCAATACCGGAGTGCGCGCAATTCCTGTGTTCCCTCGGCTTCATCGGCTCAACGGCAAAGCCGCGATCCTCGAGCTCGGACAGCAAGTTCACCGTCAGCATAGGCTCGTCGGTAACCACCAGAATTTTTGGACTCATATGCATGTGTACTCCTTCATGGCCTGCAGTGGGTGTCGCGGCGGCACCTCAATTGCTGGATGAGCAGTGCAGTCTGAGTGCATGGTTATATAAAAACACAACCAGAGAAAGGCCACGCTTGTGCAGTGGGAGCACAGTGCATTTGTAGCTCCTATTTAGCCACTTGAAAAAAGTGAGGTACTTACTAACATATAGCCTTAGATTGGACAGCCGGGACTTTTGAAATGTACCGTGAAAGAAACGAACGCTTGCAGATCATGGTGTCGCCGGAGGAACTCAGCGCCATCGACGACTGGCGCTTCAGGCAGCGCATGCCCAGCCGCGCCTCCGCCGTTCGCGAATTGTTGCGCCGCGGTCTTCAGGCCGAAGGCGTGAATATCGCTGAGGCACATGAAAAATCCAGTGATTTCGGCGTCATCGAAAAGCGCTACGACGCGGAGTGATGCAGGATTAGCAGGGCAGCAGCCTAGCCGGAATCTGCTTGTCGCCGGCGTGACGTCTGGAACACTCGCGCCTTTAACAGGCCTTCCCGCAATTTCGCTCATTTAAGATTTCTGAAACCAAGCTCTCAGCCCAACGTTGTTTGCTCGGGATGTTTGGCATGAGTGTACTGAACCGCGCCGGGTTTGCCGGAGGCTCCAACTCCCGAGTAGGATGGAGCATCATGAGCAAGTCAACGAACAAGTTTTCCCCAGAAGTGCGTGAACGCGCGGTGCGTTTGGTTCTGGACAATCAGGACCAGCATGAATCGCGTTGGCAGGCGATCCTATCCATTTCATCGAAGATCGGCTGTGCGCCGCAAACGCTGAACGACT
>NZ_JBDWHW010000016.1:0-4873 GCF_039975035.1 Hoeflea sp.
TCCAGCGGAACTAGAGCGTTGCCAATCGGCCAAGCGATATGTGGGAAATGACGCTCCCAAGGACTGTCACTCGGCCTTGCCAGTCGAAAACTCCGATGTCCCAGGTCAAACAAGCGGGACAATCCTGAACGGAACGCAGACCCGGCTTCCACGCCGAGCTCCTGAGCCAAGACCGGCCAGAAATCGGTACCCGTTCCACAGTACCGGTAACCCACCTCAGTGGCCATGACGAGAAGTGGCAGATAGCTCCAAGACCACGCAGCTCCTTGTAGCTGGGGATCGGCTTCAAGCTGACCAGAGACTGCCGTTCTCAGCTCTTCCAGTGCGGCTTCGTCAAGGCCATGCTCAATTGCAAAAAGAGGGAGCTGGTCTCGCGCACCGGCAAGGTCTGCGAAATGATCGGCAAGTGCTTCATGTCTGTCTTTTAGCGAATTGCCAATATGCATTTGTATTTCCCGAACTCGCAACTCTGCTGCCGAGTCTTAGCTCCAAAAAGAATTTCACGGCGCGATATATCCGTGACATGGTTGACTGCTAAGCAATTGAACGTCAATCATCTTCCTGTGGTATTTTGCGAGGCATTCTGTGAACATTGAACCTACTTTGATCACCGGCCTTCGTATACCGTCGGGGTCCGGACCTCGCACCAGAAGAGCAATTGCGGATCTGGTGCGCCGTGTCGTAAGCGCCCGCCGTGGCGTCAGTCGGATTGCTGCGGTGGAATGGGTTCAGCAGTTTATTGAGGGACCAGACCGTTCGGAAGCCTCGGCACTGGTGGAAAGCGTGATCGATGCGCTGTGTGAGATCAAGGACGTCGGTTTCGGAACAACACTTGGCGAGCCAGTCCTCGTGGCTTTGCCCGTACGTCGTGTAGCGCTGCCTGACGGCAAGGTCGTTGCGATAGGAGATCATCGTATCGAGAGCGGCGCGGGTTCTGAACATCTGGTACCAGAAGTTGATGAGACCGCGACCGAGACTCTGATCGATTTTCTCGATGCCTTCGAAGGCCCGGCTGTCCTGACCGGGGCACCCGCTCTTTCTCCGAAGGGACGATGGATCGGCGATGTAGCAATGGCTTCAGCGCTTCGCAGAGCGCTTACATTGAGCGGCGTGTTCGATCCTGTGACCATGGAGTGGTCAACGAGCGAAGTGAATGTCGCTTTCATCAATGATTGGTTCGGACTCGCGGATAATGCATCGAGCACGGAATCCACTTCGGGCCCCGATACAAGCCAAATGCGTGTGGCAAAAGCGGCCGCTGAGTCTCGCATGGTTGTTGAAGCCGGACCTGGTGCAGGCAAGACTCATGCTGCCTGCGAGCGGGTCATTGCGCTTGTACAGAACGAGAACCTTGCACCGTCACGCATATTGCTTCTCAGTTTCACTCGCGTTGCTGTTGCCGAGCTGAGAGCTCGCATTGCTCAACGATTGCAGGATGTGCCAAATGTGGCGGCACTGCAGATCCGTACGTTCGACTCCTTCGCCGCGCGAATGCTTACGGCCTCGAATTCTACCTTTCCGGGTGGTTATGACGCCGTTATCCAGGCTGCGGCTCGACTTCTGAGGTCAGACGATCCGCTTGTGGCAGATGCGATTGGACAGCTGGAACACGTCATAATCGACGAAGCCCAAGACCTCGTCGGCGACCGAAAAGAACTTTGCGAAGCACTAGTGTCGTTGCTGGATTCCAGCTGCGGCATCACGGTTTTTGGGGATTTCGCGCAATCGATCTACGGATATCAGCAGCGTGACAAGTCTAGCTCGACATTCCTGACCGAAATCGCGCAGCGCGATGATTTTATCTCTGACAGACTCGAGACGGACCACAGGACTAAAACAGTGGCTTTGCGGGAGATGTTCCGCGATGTTCGAGAGACCTTGCGGGATGATCAAAGCGGATCTAGCGAGGGCTACTTCAACGTTCGTGAGCAGATCAAGGCTGCCGCACTCGAAAACGAAATCACCAGGTTCACCGCGCATTCTTCAACGACAAGAGGGCTGATACTGACACGAAGCCGCCGAGGGCTTTTCACGGTGGCTGAAGCCATGAGGTCCACGGGCCGCCGATTCCGTCTCCGCTTGCCTGACCGCCCGCTGCGGATCGAGCCTTGGATTGGTGCCATTCTCGGCGCGCATCCGGCATCGGAGAGCATTTCGCGCGATGCTTTCGGTGTCATGCATGAGATGCTTTTTCCGGCCGCTGCACGCGATGTCGATGAATCGTGGGAGATCCTGCTCGATCTCGATGGATCTGGTCGCGATAGCATAGTGGTGGGGCGCGTGGCCGACGGATTAACTGAGCCGCCGCTAGAACTACTCAGTGATCATGAGGGCAATGCAGGACCTTTGCTTTCAACGATACACGCCATCAAAGGTCGCGAGGATCAGCGGGTGATGTTGCTCCTCACCCGAGCGCCGCACGGCGAAATTGTAGATTGGGGCGAGGAAGCGCGTACATTGTACGTCGGTGCGACCCGCGCGAGCACGGAGTTGCGCACTGGCTGGATCAGTCCGGTGAAGTTTTACACAACGGGAAAGCCTGAACGGTATTGGGCCGCCCGTGCTGATCATCGGTTGATCGAGATCGGCCTTGAGTCCGACCTCGTCGACTGGCGGGAGTTCCTTCATTCGGGGCATGTCATTAATGAAGCCGAGACAATTGCCAGAATCTGGCAGGCTTCGATCGAGGAACGCAATGTTGTGGCAATTCCGGACTCCGAATGCCGGTTGATCCTTCGGTTCGAGGGCGAAGAGGGATTTGCAATTGGCGTCCTTTCACCGGATTTCGCCGAAATGGTGCAGTCGATCAGGCAGGTCGCACCGGATGCCACCCCTCCAGAATTAATTTCGGGTATTTCGGTTGTGGGGTCAACCACCGTGGTCGTTCCGGGCCATGCTGGTGAATTGCCGGGGCTTGCACTCACGCCCTTACTGGGTGGCTTTGCCCGGATCCCCCGCTGATCCATTCGAATTAAGGATTACAAAGATGATTGATGTGCGCGATACCCTGCTTGAACGAATGAAAGTCGATCTGATCGGCCCTGAAGCACCAAATGAGCTGATTTCGGATCGGCCGACAGATCGTTATTTAACGGGGATTCTTTTTCCACCGTGCGCCAGCATATCAGCTGAAGACGACGATGAGGCGAGTGATGCCGACGATGCAGATGGCACCGGTACTGCGCTGGATGGCGTAAAGGCAGCTTCAACGTTTCGCCCTAGTTCAGCAGGGCTATCCTTTGCAGTCGGGTCAATTGGCACGGCCCCCAAATTGCGGGTCAAGGTTGAAGGTGCGCGCTATCGGCCAGAGGGCGCCGAGGGTGACGAGGGAGCTTCGCGGACTGGGCGTACAACGCACTGGCGCCGTGAACCCAGACTGGCGGAGATCGATCTCGAGCTGGAAGCTATGAGGGCACAGGCCGCTCCAACTGTAAGTCTCGGCGACAGCGGCCTGCCGGGTGTCACGCTTCACTGTCGCGTGGCTCCTTGGGGAGATATTCTCCTGGTAACGCTAGCCATTACCAATGACATGAAGCCTGCCGCAAAGAAAAGCCGTGCAGCAAATGAGGAAGCTACACTGTTCCAGGTTTCGCTTTCCGTCGAATGTGCAGAGGATTGTCGGTTCGTGCCGAAGCCTGATCAGGCGGGAACCACCACCATGGACGATGACGGCCGATCTTCATCTCTGCTCTATCGGAATATGCAGCAATGGGCCGTAGGGCATACCTGTTCAGCCATATGGGACGAGCCGGATGATGGCACTGTCCGGAGCGTCATTACCAGCTGGTTTCCGGAAGCGATGGTTCATGTGATCAGCGCTGCGGGCGACAGCGAATTCCAAGACGAACATGTGAAGGCGCAAATGGGCGCTGCGTTTATTGCCTCGCAGGAAAAGGACGGACTTTGCAGTGGCCTGACAGCGTTCGTGGATGCCTATGGATCATGGATTTCGAGAATGGAAGAACAGGTGCTGTTCCTCCCAGAGCAGTACTCCGACCAAGGCAATCTGCATATGCAACGTTGCCGTGCGGCCGAGACTCGTATGCGTGCGGGCATCGCTCTCCTTGAAGGCTCGCCCGAGGTCTTGGCGGCCTTCCGCCTCGCAAACAGCGCCCTAGCGCTGCAATACTCGTGGCGGATAGATCCCGATCCGCCCGAACTAGTCTGGCGGCCGTTTCAGCTGGGGTTCGCGCTGCTTAGCCTCGAATCCATTGCCAACCCGGAATCGCCAGATCGTGAGACAATGGATCTGTTATGGTTCCCAACCGGCGGCGGCAAGACTGAGGCCTACTTGCTCTTGACCGCCTTCACGATCTTCTTGCGTCGGCTCCGTGCAGAAGGCGAACCTCATGGCGCAGGGGTAACCACCTTCATGCGCTATACCCTCCGCCTGCTGACGATTCAGCAATTCGAGCGCGCTGCCGCCCTGATCTGCGCTTGTGAGATGGTCCGGCTTGGCAAGCTGGAGAAAGGTGCGGTCCAGCTGCCTGATCATTTCTTAACTGACGTGCCGATTTCGCTTGGGCTTTGGGTCGGTGAGGGTGCGACTCCGAATAGCTTGGCAGATGCCGAAAAGGCACTGGATACAGAAGGTGAAAGCTCTCCCGCCCAGTTGCGGAGTTGTCCATGCTGTCATGGTGTTCTTGATTGGACCATTGCGGTCGACAAAACCCGTGTGGAGGTAAGATGCCGTTCAGGAACATGTGCTGTTGGACGCGCCCTCGGTCAGTTGCCGATATGGACGATTGACGAGGATGTCTATCGCGAGCAACCCACCCTGGTGATCGGCACGGTCGATAAGTACGCGCAGATCACACGCAATCAGACCTCTGGCCGCCTGTTCGGCTTAGGGACTCCTGCGGCACCACCCGAT
>NZ_JBDWHW010000017.1:0-3956 GCF_039975035.1 Hoeflea sp.
CTTTCCACGCAAATGCGGCTCAAGTCGCTGCCATACATCATCCGTCACCACAAAGCGCTGCTCGTTCATTCAAACCTCCGTTTGGAAGCTTTGAATCAGAAATCAGAACCGATGGGAATCCCGAATGTCCACAGGCCCTAGATTATTCGTCTTCGTCAATCCGGTCTTGGGAACCGTTCCCGATCGGCACCCAGATTGTCGAGAACAAGTTCGCCGGACTCGCCATGTACACCGTGCCCGCCTGCGCAGAAAATCCCGGGGTCGGAGCCCGCGGCCTGAGGCAAGCTATCCCGGACAAAACCGGTTGTGTCTCGCCGGGTTCGATGAACGCCTGCCGCAAGACCGCATCGATGGCGGCGACGATCCCTTCGGACAAATCGTGGCGGGTTGTCAGTGATTTGGCCTTGGCCACACTGCCGCGAACAACAGACCACAAACAGCATCGGTCTGGGTACCGCCAGTGTCGGTGCCCAGAAACCGTGCGGTGGGAAGCATGTGATGTTCATGGCGTCTGTCGCCGTGTCCGGGGTGGGCGAGAATCATGCTGTCACCTTGGCAGGTCCACCATCCCGGCGTCCGTCGGGGCGTCGGCTCCGATCAAAATGGTCTGCCAGAGTGACACCTGTCCCGCATTACCACCAGTGGCCTCAATTCCCGGCCCGAACTATGGCCCACGTTTTGTGGAAACTGGTTTCCGGTCGCCCCAAAACGAAACGAAAATTATTGCAGTCACAGTGCAACAAATTCGGTTTGAAAAGACCTTGATCCTCATCCATCGTATGGCCAGACTCAATCACCAAGAACGGAGAGAAGCCATTGGCCGTCAACTGGAGCGATCTGGACGAAAACCAGCAGACCGCGCTCAAACGGTTGAATCGCGGCCCTTACCCTGCACTGGAACCGGTTATGGCCGACAGCCTGATCGCACTCGGACTTGTCGAGCAAAGACCACGTGGCATCGGGATCAACCGCGCCGGGCGCGAACTGGTTATCGGCGTGCTGCTGGCCCAGCGTGAGGATTGATCCACGTTTCAGCCGGCTTTTATCCCTCCCGGCGAAGTTGTTCTCTTACGGATGAGTTGACCACTTTCTTGAGGCCGCGCAGTGCTTCCTGAATGTCGTCTCTCACCTCGCTTGCCTCGGGATAAACCGCATAGGCGGGATAGGTGAATTCCGGTGCGCCATCAACAATTTCAAGCTCTCCGGATTCGATGTGAGGCGCAGCCGCGCCGCGACGGAAATACCCCATTCCACCGGCCCGCAGTATATAGCTCAAGCCGAGCGGACCGAGTCCTACGAACAGACCTGGTTCACCAAACGAATTGGAACTTGCATCGTGCTGGGCTGCAAACAACGGCCCCCAATCGACATAGATATAGTCGTCCGCGCCGGCTGGCGCACCATTTCTGGGTTTTGTCCTGACGAGGACAAGCTGCTCCTCGACCAACAACTCGACCACGAAGCCGGGCAGGAGTTTCGGCGCATACAGCACGGCGATGTCAAGAACACCGGTCCTGAGCTGCTCCAGCAACTGATCGGGCACCCCAACATTGGCATGAATGGCGATTTCAGGTTTGTGGCCTTTCATCCAGACCAGCCAGTCCAGCAGTACTGGATTCCAGAGGCTGAGCTCACCACCCAGGGCGACAACACTGGTGCGGCCGGACGGTATGGCAAGCTGTTGCCGCGCTCGCTCCCAAATCTGAACAAATGACTGGGCATAGCGCTCAAACTCCCGACCGGCAGGTGTGAGTTGCGCGCCATTGCGGTTTCGGATGAACAATTGCCGCCCCAGCACGTCTTCCAGCGTCCGAATGCGGGCGCTGACTGTGGTCTGGGTGACATGAAGACGGTCCGCTGCTTTGAGAAAACTGCCCGAATGAACAATTTCCAGAAAAGTTCGAGCCCGGTCGATATCCATCACGCCCTCCATTGAGTGCAATAATATTGCATTATTGAGGCATTTAATTCCGTTTGTCTTGTCGTTTTTAAAAGCCCATCATTTTGCGGCTGATCCCAGGCAGAGACGCTGCCGTGGCGTCGACGTGTGACGGAGAGCATGATGCCAAACAAGACGGAAACCCAAGATACCTCACCGGACATCACCACATCCACGGATGATCACAAACCCGCGTTCTTCCGACGGTGGGCGTACTCCACCAACCACAAGGATATCGGCACGCTCTACCTGCTGTTTTCAATTCTCGCCGGGCTGTTTGGAACAGGGCTTTCCGTCCTGATGCGGATGGAGTTGCAACAACCCGGCCTGCAGATATTTGGCGATCCCGGCGCCTACAACGTCGTCGTCAGCGCGCACGGGTTGGTGATGATCTTCTTCGTTCTCATGCCGGCGCTGATCGGGGGCTTCGGCAACTGGTTCGTGCCGATCTTGATTGGTGCGCCCGACATGGCATTTCCACGCCTGAACAATATCTCGTTCTGGCTTCTGGTGGTCGCATTCGTACTCTTCATCGCCTCGATGTTCGTGGAAGGGGCGCCGGGAGAAATGGGACACGGCGGCGGCTGGACCCTGTACCCGCCCTACTCCACCACAGGCCAACCCGGACCCGCGGTCGATTTTGTCATCTTGTCGATTCACTTGTCGGGCATCTCGTCGATCCTGGGCGCAATCAACTTCATCACCACCATCTTCAACATGCGCGCACCGGGCATGACCTTGCACAAGATGCCGCTGTTTGCCTGGGCCATGCTGGTCACGGCCTTCATGCTCTTGTTTTCATTACCGGTGCTTGCCGGTGCGGTCACCATGCTTTTGACCGACCGCAACTTCGGCACCACTTTCTTTGCTCCCGAGGGCGGCGGCGATCCAATCCTGTATCAGCACCTGTTCTGGTTCTTCGGCCATCCCGAAGTCTACATCATGATCCTGCCGGCCTTCGGCATCGTCAGCCAGGTCGTCTCGACATTCTCGCGCAAGCCGGTCTTCGGATACCTTGGCATGGTCTATGCCATGCTCGCCATCGGCCTGATAGGCTTCATCGTCTGGGCGCATCACATGTTCACAGTGGGCCTGTCGATGAGTACACAGCGCTATTTCATGGTCGCATCCATGGTTATCGCGGTGCCTACCGGCGTGAAGGTGTTTTCCTGGCTGGCAACAATGTGGGGCGGCTCGATTTCCTTCCGAACACCCATGCTGTGGGCGATCGGTTTCATCTTTCTGTTCACCGTCGGCGGCGTTACCGGTGTGCAACTGGCCAGTGCCGGCCTCGATCGGCCCTTGCATGACACCTATTACGTTGTCGCCCATTTCCACTACGTACTGTCGCTGGGCTCGGCCTTCGCCATCTTTGCTGCCTGGTATTACTGGTTTCCGAAAATGTCCGGCTATCTCTACAATTCCGTGCTTGCCAAGACCCATTTCTGGCTGATGTTCATCGGTGTCAACTTCGTGTTTTTCCCGCAGCATTTTCTTGGCCTTGCCGGAATGCCACGCCGCTACGTCGATTATCCCGACGCCTTTGGCGGCTGGAACTTGGTATCTTCGATCGGTTCCTACATTTCTACACTTGGCCTGCTCTTCTTTATCATCACGGTGGTGGAAGCCTTTATCAGGAAGCGGGTGGCGGGTGACAATCCCTGGGGCGCGGGCGCAACCACGCTGGAATGGACGTTGCCGTCGCCTCCCCCGTTCCACCAGTTTCAATCATTGCCGCAGATCAAGTGACACCGGCACGGTCGACGTTTGCTGGAGTTTGATAGGAAAATCCAAATGAACGAAGCTGTGGAAAATGGATACAGTCTTTGGCCCATCATAACCTTCGGAATTTACTGGGCCTATGTGATTGCCATCTATGAACAGCGCAGACGCAAAGGGGTAAAGTGTAAGCGGTGTGCCCCTCGCACATCGACAAACTTAGATGGTCGAGGATTAGGGTCTACTTGGACGGCTGCTGCGCCAAAAGCCTATGGCAGATCACCGGCGTAAACGAAGC
>NZ_JBDWHW010000018.1:0-35814 GCF_039975035.1 Hoeflea sp.
GGCGATGCAACCGCGCCCGGCCCAGATCTTCGGGTGCGAGGTGCGGCGGTCAGCCGCGGCGCGGATGCGGCCTTTTTCGAGTTCGACCTGTATGCCCGCCAGCGGACCGGCGTCCGGTGTCTGGCCGATGGCCTTGAACACCTGATCGGCTTCGAGCGTCACCAGTTGGCCGGTGCCTGCAAGCTTGCCCGAAGCATCCAGTTCGGTCTTCTCCAGCGTGATCGCATATACCTGATCATCGGCCACAAGCAGGCTGTTGGGCGCCAGCCAGTGGCGAATCACGACGCCATGGGTCTGGGCCAGTTCCTGTTCATACAGCGAGGCATTCATGTGTTCCTGGCCGCGCCTGTAGGCGATGGTGACTTCTTCCGCGCCCAGCAGCTTTGACTGGATTGCCGCGTCGATGGCGGTCATGCCGCCACCGATGACGACGATGCGCCGGCCGATTTCAAGGGCGGAAACATCATCGGTCTGTCGCAGCACGGCGATGAAATCGACAGCATCGATAACGCCCTTGGCGTCCTCGCCTTCGAGGCCAAGCGCATTGACGCCCGGCAGTCCGAGCCCGAGGAACACTGCATCGAAATCCCGGGTCAACTGATCCAGCGTCACGTCGCGGCCAAGCGCCTTGCCGTTCTCGATGGAGATGCCGTCGATCTGGAGGATGAATTCGACTTCGTCCTGGGCAAAATCATTGGTCGTCTTGTAGGACGCGATGCCGTATTCGTTGAGCCCGCCGGCCTTCTCGCGCGCCTCGTAAACGGTGACATCATGGCCATGAGTGGCCAACCGGTGGGCGCAGGACAGACCTGCGGGGCCGGCGCCGATGACAGCGACTTTCTTGCCCGTGGCCGCAGCGCGGGTGAACGGGTGCGCCTGTTCACGCTCCATGAAGGTGTCGGTGGCGTGGCGCTGCAACAGGCCGATCTTGACCGGTTTGCCTTCCGCAGTCTCACGCACACAAACCTCTTCGCACAGGGTTTCGGTCGGACAGACCCGGGCGCACATGCCGCCCATGATGTTTTCGGCGAAGATCGTCTTGGCCGAGCCAACCGGATTGCCGGCCTGGATCTGGCGGATGAACATCGGAATGTCGATCGAGGTCGGACATGCCGTCATGCAGGGTGCGTCGTAGCAAAAGTAACACCTGTCAGCCTCGACCAAAGCTTCGTGCGGCGTCAGTGGCGGATGGATGTCGGTAAAATTATCGGCGTAGTCGGCGCTCGATAGACGTTTCGCCTTTACGTCTGTCGTCTCGGACAAAGTCATCTGGACCCCCTCGTTGCGAGAACCTCTTTTGCGGTCTGTTCCGGCGCAACTCCTCAGTGACGCCGTTGCCGCTATGGCAGAAGAATGAAACGGTTTTATCAAAAGGTCAAATTTTTTATCGAATGATCAAAATTCAGGCCGGCGGCCGCTGATTGCACTTCGCTGCTGGGCGGGTATGAATAGCTCAAACATCCGGAGAATTGCCGTGACCGCTTACCCGATTGCAGATTATGACGACGCTTATGCCAATGGTGCGTATATTGCCGGGGCGGCTGACTATCCGCCGCGATGGGAGGCGATGGCGCAGACATTCCGGGACCGCCTGACGGCGGCGGGGAGGGCGCGGATCGATCTGAGTTACGGACCTGCGCCGCGCAACCTGTTGGATCTGTTCCTGCCTGAGGGTGAAAGCAAGGGCCTGGCGGTGTTCGTCCATGGCGGCTACTGGAAGGCGTTTGACAAGTCTTTCTGGTCGCATCTGGCGGCGGGGCCACTGGCGCACGGATTCGCGGTGGCGATGCCGAGCTACACGCTGTGCCCGGATATCCGGATTGCCGTTATTGCCGGTGAAATCGCCGATGCGGTGGGTTTCGCTGCAGGTGAAATCGCCGGGCCGATCCGCTTGACCGGCCATTCGGCCGGTGGACAACTGGTCACCAGGATGATCAGCGGCAACTCTGTTCTGCCCGAGCCGGTTCTGGCCCGCATAGCGGGTGTCACCTCGATTTCCGGGGTGCACGATCTGCGCCCGTTGCTGAAAACACAGATGAACGGCGCGCTGAACCTGGATGCCGCAGAAGCGCAGACTGAAAGCCCGGTGCTGTTGAGCCCGCTCGCACCCATTCCGGTGACGGCCTGGGTCGGCGCCCGGGAACGGCCGGAATTTGTCCGCCAGAACAGAGCGCTGTACGAGATGTGGCGTGGATTTGAGACCCCGGTGCACATGCAGGAAGAGGCGGGCAAGCATCATTTTGATGTGATTGACGGCTTGTCCGATCCCGCGCATCCTTTGTGCCGCGCATTCCTCGGCCACGATCCTGCAGTCTGACCCAGCGGATGGGTTTGCATCCGGGGGCGAGCGGTTCGCGAATTGGTTAAGCATTTGTTCACGGCGGGCGGATAGTTTGTCCCGAACAGCTTCTGCATCGCGGCCATCAGGGCCATTTGTTCCCGATCTCGCAATCCGGATATAGCCATGTCGCTTCCAAAGGCCATGATCGGCCTGCTTGCTTTGCTGGCGTCAAACGCCATTCACACTGACGTTTCAGCCGCAGAAATGCTGCCTGATCCGGCGTTCACGCAATCCGCGCTTGTCGGCGATTGGTGGGCGACGTCGAATATCAAGTTTGATTACAACCCCGGTGGGCTTTGCGGCGTGGTGGACAGCGGCACCGCCCAGCCGTGGGACGCCATTGTCGGCATCAATGGCCTGAGCATCGTCAAGGGGGAGCAGTACCGCCTGTCGATCATCACCTCTGGCAATCCTGATGGCCCGATGCGCGCCCTTGTGCAAAAGGCCAGCGAACCGTGGACACCGGAAGGCGAGATCAGCCGCCGGTTGTCGCCCGGAAAACAGGTCTTGAGTGAAGATTTCGCCGCCGGTGAAAGTCACCCGAAAGCGCAACTGGTGTTCCAGCTTGGCGGATCGGACAAGGCCTGGCGTTTTTGTCTGCATTCGGCGTCCTTGCTGACCGGTCAAAAGGCGGCGCCGGTTGCCGCGGACAACGCGGTGTCGGCGCTCCGCGTCAACCAGACCGCCTATTTTCCGGATGGACCCAAGCGGGCGACTTTGGTGCACAAGGGTGGGTCACGGGTAGGCTGGAAGCTTGTTTCATCGTCCGGCAAGACGGTGGCTTCTGGCAAGACCAAGACCCACGGGCGCGACAAATCCTCCGGACTCGAGGTGCAGACGATCGATTTCAGCAATTACCGCAAGACCGGCAACGGCTACCGGCTGATTGCCGGCGGGGAGACCAGCCCGCCGTTCTCGATCTCGAGTGACGCCTATGCAGCATTGCGCACCGATGCGCTGTCCTATTTCTACAAGGTCCGCAGCGGTATCGAGATCAAGGACTCGCTTGCCGGCAAGGGCTACGGGCGTCCGGCCGGGCATATAGGCAAAGCGCCCAACCGGGGCGACACATCGGTCGGTTGCGTCGATGCCAGAACCGCACGCAAGGTCTATGGCAAGGCCTGGAGTTGCGACTACAAGCTCAACGTCGCCGGTGGCTGGTATGATGCCGGCGATTTCGGCAAATATGTGGTCAATGGCGGTATTGCCACGGCGCAATTGCTCGGTGTCTACGAACGGGCGCTCAATTTCAGCGGCAGTGCGTCGCCGGCGCTGACCGACCGTCTGGTGCGCATTCCCGAAGCAGGGAATGGCGTTGCCGATATTCTCGATGAAGCACGCTGGGAGCTCGATTTCCTGATTTCGATGACTGTGCCAGAAGGTCAACCCTATGCCGGCATGGCGCATCACAAGGTGCATGGCAAAGGCTGGCCATCGGGACCGCTTCTGCCGCATCGCGACCGTGAGGTGCGTGTTCTGCACCGGCCTTCGACCGCGGCGACACTCAATCTGGCCGCGGCTGCGGCGCAAGGCGCACGGCTGTTCGCGCGAACCAACAAAGCCTATGCGGAATGGCTTCTGGCAGCGGCCACGCGCGCCTACCATGCTGCGGAAGCAAACCCCGAACTCTATGCGCCTTTCACCGATGGCAGCTTCGGCGGCGGTGATTATCAGGATGATGATGTTTCGGACGAATTCTACTGGGCGGCGAGCGAACTTTATCTGAGTACCGGTGACCCGACCTGGCTCAAGCGCGCCAAGGCTTCACCGCATTGGTCCGGTCCGGTTTTCTATCCCGACGGATTCAACTGGCGCGCGGTCGCAGGGCTTGCCCGCATACAGCTCGCCTCGGTGCCGTCCAATCTGTCCAAACGCGATCTCAAGCAGATCCGCTCCTCGGTCAAGGACGCCGCCGATGCCTATCTGCAAGTGCAGAAGAAGGAAGCTTTCGGCTTCATGTACGCGCCAAAGAACGGGTTTGGCTGGGGCTCGAACCAGTCCCTGATCCAGAACATGATTGTCGTCGCCACAGCCTATGACATTACCGGCGACCGGCGCTATCTGCAGGCGGTGCGCGAAAGCATGGACTATATCCTGGGGCGCAATGCGTTGGGAATCTCCTATGTGACCGGTTACGGCACCACCTATTCCCGGAACCAGTATTCCTACATGTTCGCCGCCTCGGCCGATGCCTCCTATCCGCCGCCGCCAAAGGGGGCGCTGGCGGGAGGACCCAACAGCGGGCTGGCCGACGACTACGCCATCAAGAAGCTCAAGGGCTGCGCGCCGCAGACCTGTTATGTCGATGATTCCAGGTCCTATTCGACCAACGAGATCGCGATCAACTGGAACGCGCCTCTGACCTGGATCGCCTCGTTTCTGGCTGATGCGCAATAGCCGGCCAAAGCGGTCTGACGCGCACGGCAACCCGCTATTAACGCTGGGGCGCTAGGGTTTGGGACTACATTTCGCCGGGATCACAGACCCATGACCAAGATCGCCCTCATCGGCACAGGTTTCGTCGCCGACTATTACATGACGACACTGGCCAATTATCCCGAACTCACGCTTGCCGGCGTCTGGGATCATGACACCGCGCGGCTGTCCCGGTTTTGCGGCTTTCACGATGTCCGGGCCTATGGTTCGCTGGCCGAATGTCTCGGGGACCAGGAGATCGCGATTATCGTCAATCTGACGGTCCCGGAAAGCCATTATGAGCTCAATTGCGCGGCCCTGAATGCAGGCAAGCATGTCTATTGCGAAAAACCTCTGGGAATGACTTTCGAGGAGGCGCGCGAGGTCGTTGACCTGGCCGCAAGCAAAGGTCTGACGGTGTGCGGTGCGCCTGCCAACGGCTTGTCGGATGCGCAGGAACTCACGGCAAGCCTGATCACCGCAGGTCGGATCGGAACACCGCGGCTCGCCTATGCCGAGATGGAAGATGGTCCAGTGTTCAAGGACAACTGGACGGAGTGGCGCTCCCGGTCTGGGGCGAAGTGGCCCGGAGTGCACGAGTTCGAAGTGGGCTGCACGCTGGAACACGCGGGTTATGCCCTGTCCTGGCTGGTGTCGCTGTTCGGCGTGGTTGAAAAGGGACAGGCGTTTTCAGCGCTGACCTTTCCCGACAAGGGGCCAGGCACATCGGGTCTTTCGCTGGCGTCTGATTTCTCCGTGGGCTGTTTGTCTTTCCGTTCTGGCGTGACCGCGCGGCTGACCTGCGGACTGGCGGCGCCGCGGGACCGGTCGCTCACGATAATCGGTGATGACGGAACAATCGTGGTGCGGGATTTGTGGGATGATCGCTCGCCGGTGCATCTGAGCCGGTTCGATGGCAAACGGCCGCTGCTGCAGCGTCTGGCCGGGCGATTCGAGCGGCAACGCCGCCAGGTGCTGCCGCTCAGGTTGACCCATGGCAGGCCGGTTGCCTATGCGGCGCCTGCCAGGACGCGCAAACTTTCGGGGTTTCCGTCGCAGATCGATTTCGGGCGCGGCATCGCGGTGATGGCGCGGGCGATTGCGGCGGGTGAACCCCCGTTCTTCTCCGGCGAACGGGCGTTGCATCTGACCGAACTGGCGCTGGCTCTGAATGAAGGCGCCGGGAGTTTTACGCCACGCTCGGATTTTTGATAGTTACGATTTCCAGTCACCCGCCGGCGGAGATGACAGCACTTGATCGACGATACGCAACGTGGCGACGGTGTCATCAAGTTGGTTGTCCGGTTCTTCGCTCAAGCCGTTCCGGATGGCATTGGAGGCAGCCTCGATCTCGAACTGAAGCCCTGAACCCTCGAACCGGAAGTCATGCCATGCGGTTCCTGGAAGCGGTATTCGCCGAAACAGCTTTCGGCGGATTCGCCCGGCAAGCATGTCGCCGGACTGGGCCAGATCGGCGAGGCGGGATGAGGAATAGACACCATATCCGTCGGCCTTGATGAACAGGGGGCCCAGCACCAGAACGCCGTTGTCGCCCTTTATGATCATCCGGTTCGATCCGGCGCGATCAAAGCCGCAACTCATCTCGGCCTGAATGCGGCCAAACTGCATGCGCAGCGATGCCGACATGTCGACACCCGACGGTGCTGCTCTCCAGAATCCTTCCACCTGGTCGGGTTCTCCCAAGAAAAAGCGCGCCAGCGAGACCGGATAAACGCCGAGGTCATGCAGCGAGCCGCCGCCTTGCGACGGGTCGAACAAGCGGTTTGTCGGGCTGTAAGCGTGCTGCCATGCGATTTCCGCGTCCAGCCTGCGAATGTTGCCAATCACGCCGTTGCGAAGGGCGGTGCGCGCAGCCTTGATCGCAGGCAGGTAGCGGCTCCACATCGCCTCCATGACAAAGATGCCTGTACGTCGCGCTGCGGACCGGATTTCCAGCGCTTCATCAAGGCGCGTGGTCAGTGGTTTTTCAACCATCACCGGCATGCCCGCGGCGATGCATTCCAGCGTCTGGGTATGGTGGACCATGTTCGGGGTGGCGATGTAGACAGCGTCGATGGATTGCGATCCGATCATCTCGTTCAGAGAGCCATAGGCCGCGACATCGGAATACGGACTGGCGAAATCCCGTGCCTTCGCGGCATCGCGCGAGCACACCGCGGCGACCGCCGCATTTTCGGCATACTGAATGTCGCTTGCGAATTGCCGGGCGATTGCTCCGGTTCCGGCCACACCCCATCGGATTGTCTTCAACTTGTTCATGGGGCGTTGATACCGCACTACCGGTAAAGGCCGGGTTAGCTTGACCCGGGCTTACCAGGGCAGGGCGTTAGCCTCGTAGTCGAAGAACCCGCCACTTTGGGAGGAACCGAGCCGGTCGAGCACGGACAGGAGCAGGGCAGCGGTTTCCTGCGGCGCACGAACCGTCAGCCCGCTCTTGGCAAAGCCTGACGAAAGCCCGGTGTCGACAGTGCCCGGATGCAGCGCCACGCACAGCGCCTCTGGCTTCTTGCGCGACAATCCTATTGCCGCGGTATGGACGAGTTGATTGAGCGCTGCCTTGGAGGCGCGATAGCTGTACCAGCCGCCGAGAGCATTGTCGCCGATTGAGCCGACCTTTGCCGACAATGTGGCGAAGACCGATTTGCCCTGTTTTGGAAGCAACGGCAGGAAATGTTTCATCAGCAATGCCGGACCGATGGCGTTGACCGCGAAGGCATGCGCCATATGGGCGGGAGTGACGGCTGCGAGCGTTTTTTCCGGTTGGAAGCCGGACCCATGCAGAAAGCCGGTGGCGTCAAACACCAGTCTGAGATCGAGTCCGGTCTGCCTGACGGCGCCGGCCGCGCGAATGATGGTTTGCTCATCGATGAGATCGATGTCCGGTTCCGAGGCGCGTGAAAACCCGGTGACCCCGGCAAAAACGCCGCTTGCCGTCAGCGTCTCCATGAGCGCTTCGCCGATGCCTCCGGACGCGCCGATGACAACGGCCAGACCGCCGCTGCTGATGCTGTTCATGTTGAAATCCCGGTTGTCGAGGTAGTCTTGCCTGGTGCTGTCATCTGGTGTGACCGGATATCACCGTCATGTAATCGGCCATGAATATTCCCGGATCGGTGTCGACCATCACCAAATGGTCGGGCCTGCCATCAAAACAGCGGGCGCGGCTCCGGGTTCCGCCTGGCTGGAACAGTGTCTGGCCGATGGCGGGGCCTTCCGTGAGAACAGCGAGCGCGCCTTTCTGCAGTCTGAAGGCACCGGGAACGGTCAACCAGGACAAGGCCATGACATCATGGGGGACGCAGCCGCTTATGCCGAGGTGAGAGCGGTAGAATCCGGCATAAAATTCCGCCATTGCGGCAAGCGGGCCGCCGAATGCCGGAGATTGCCTTGCCAGTGCCTGCATGTAATCCGGAGTGAATACAACGGGCATGGTGCAATCGAGCGGCGCCAGAACCAGTGGCCAATGAGCACCAAGCACCTGGTCGGCGGCATGTGGATCGTTCCAGAAATTGGCTTCCGCCATGGGTGTGACGTTGCCTTGGCGGTGCACCGCGCCGCCCATGACGATGACGGCCTTGAGGCGGGAGACAATTCCGGAGTCGCGTTCAAGCAAACGCGCCAGATTGGTCACCGGCCCTACCGCGCACAGGATGATTTCTCCGGGATGGCGCTTGCTGGCCTCGATGATGTAGTCGACCGCGCCCAGTGCGTGCTTGCTTCGACGGGACGGGGGGATGTCGATCCCGCCCAGGCCGTTGCGGCCATGCACAAGATAGCTGGGTTCGTGGCCAGGTATCGCGATGGGTGTGAATTCACCTTCGGCGACGTCGGCGTCCGACCCCCAGTGGTCCAGCAGGGCCAGCGCGTTGCGGGTTGCCTCGCCGGTGCGCACGTTGCCGAAGATGGTTGTCAGGGCGAGCAGGTCGATGCCGGGATGGGCGATGGCATAGGCGATTGCCATTGCGTCGTCGATGCCCGGATCGGTATCGAGTATGATCTTTTGCTTCATTCGCTGTCCCTTGATTGGCGCAACTCAATGCCACGACCGGGAGAGGGCCGCAAGCAGGCATGCCGTCCGCGCAAGGCCGGAGCAAGTTTACTTTTGCACTCTCGCCCGCGACCGGCGGCATGGCAGGGAGTTTTCCTGCTGTCGCTTGACGGGCGTTGTCTCCGCCGGATGACGCCCGTCTGCCATCCCGCTGCATTGCGAAGAAGAAAGCTCGCGGATGCAAGGCGTTGCCACTTGAAGGTGATGTCCGGTTTGCCGGCTTTTTCTATGTTTGAACTGGTCACGGAGCGGAATGGACGGCTCCTTGCCAAGCTCATGCAAAAGCGTGCTGGAGTTACTTGCACCCCTAGATTTAACCAATGTAAATCCACGGAATTCCACTTAACAGGCTTAACCGCGAATTAAAGTTTGAATTCTAAGTATTGTTTCCCAAAAGGAGACAATTATGGGTATTTTTAAAACCATTCTCGCAGCCGGAGCCGCATCGGTGATGATCTCGCCGGTTCTCGCTGAACCCGCCATGCCGGATATTCATGCTTTGATCACAGCCTCGGCGGTGAAAGATATGCGACAGTGGCTTGAAACCGATATTGTCCGCATATCGGTTGATGCGCAAAACAACCGTCTTCAGAAGTTGACCCAGGGCGAGATTGATGCCCTGGACAAGCAGTGGGTCGCCGAACGCGAAACCGCCGACAAACCGTTGATTGCAGCGACCTTGTCCAATCCGCTTTCGGTTTACCTCGCCCGTTTGCAGGGGCGGTCGCTCGGCCTTTATGCCGAAATTTTCGTGATGGATCAGAATGGTCTCAATGTCGGCCAGAGCTCGATTACCAGCGATTTCTGGCAGGGCGATGAAGCCAAATTCCAGAAAACCTTCAACGTTTCCGGTGACGCCCTCTTCATTGACGAGCCTGAATGGGACGATGCGGCCAGGATCTGGCGCGGGCAGGTGAGCTTCACCTTGACCGACACCGACAAGGGAACGCCGATTGGCGCAGTGACAATGGAAGTCAATCTCACGGAGCTGCAGCGTCGTTCGTCGCCCGGAGCATGAACCAGTGAAACTGAAGTGCATCGTTGCAGACCTTACTGTCTGATCTGCGACTTTCGAGATACAACAGGATATTTATCATGCTCAAGAATATTTCCGTCAGCGCCAAGGGCTTTGCGGCATTCGCGATCCTCGCGGTTATCGCGATCGGCGCTTCTGGCTTCATCTATACCCGGGCGCTCACGGCAACCGGTCTGGTCGAACACAGCCAGACGATGGGGCAGTTGTTGAACGAAACCGGCGAGCTTTCCGATCAAGTCAATCAGGCCAACCTGGCGCTCAAGAATTTCCTGCTGACCGGCAACCGTGATTTTGTCAAAGCCTACCAGAGCGTCAGCACCGAAATAGAGACGCAGATTGCCCTGCTGGAATCGCTGTTTCAGGAACATGCAGCCGATGAACTGGCGATGTTCGGTGAAGCTACAGCGACGATAGCGCAATGGCGCACCTCGGTTGTCGACAGGCAGGTTCTGCTGATGCGTGACCCGATGACGGTTGAACTGGCGCGGGCCCTGGAGCTGACCGGTGCAGGCGCCAAGCTTCTCGGCGAATTTGATACCAAGCTCGCTGTTGTTACCGGAGCCGTGCAACAACAGGTCGAGACTGCATCCGGCGACGCACAATCGGCGCTGACTGCGGTTGAGTATATCAGTCTGGCTGCCTCCATCATTGTGGCGCTCGTTGCCACGCTGATGGGTTTCCTGAATTTCCAGCTCGTTTCCCGTCCGCTGCGCCGGCTGGCCGATATCACCGCAAGGCTTGCCAATGGCGAACTTGATGTGACCATCGACAAGGGTGGCAAGGACGAGATCGGCAAGATGGCGGAATCCATGCAGGTCTTCCGTGAAGCTGCAATTGCCAACAAGCAACTGCAAGCAGAGGCCGAAGACAACCGCAAACAGGCGGAGGTTGATCGCATCGCTGCGCAGGAACGCGCCGAGGTCGACGCAGCCGAACGCCTGAAGGTTGCGACTTCGGGTCTCGCCACCGGTCTGAAGCGGCTTGCCGCCGGCGATCTCTCGGTTCAGCTCGAAGAGGCGTTTGCGCCTGACTTCGAGGCCCTGCGCCACGATTTCAACCACTCGGTCAAGCAGCTTGGCACGACGATGGCGTCGATCACCGACAGTGTGTCGATCATGGAAACCGGAACCCGCGAAATCGCCAACGGCACCGACGATCTGTCAAAGCGCACGGAGCGTCAGGCTGCGGCACTTGAAGAAACCGCTGCCGCCGTCGAGGAAATTACCGCCAATGTGGCGAACTCGACCAAGCGGACGGATGAAGCCCGGGGTGTTGCGTCGCAAGCCAATTCCTCGGCGATCCAGTCCTCCGAGGTTGTCGGGCAAGCTGAAGATGCAATGCGCCGTATCGAGGACAGCTCGAAACAGATCTCCAACATCATCGGTGTGATTGACGAAATTGCCTTCCAGACCAACCTGCTGGCGCTCAATGCCGGCGTCGAGGCGGCGCGGGCCGGTGAAGCCGGCAGAGGCTTTGCGGTGGTGGCGCAGGAAGTGCGCGAACTGGCGCAACGCTCGGCCAACGCCGCCAAGGAGATCAAGGAACTGATCCACAACTCATCAACGGAGGTTTCCAGCGGGGTTGATCTGGTTCGCAGGGCAAGTGAAGCCTTGCGCACGATCGGTGGCTTCATCACCGAGATCAACACGCACATGGATGCGATCGCGATCTCGGCCAAGGAGCAGTCCACCGGTCTTTCCGAGGTCAATCAGGCGGTCAACTCGCTGGATCAGACCACACAGCAGAACGCCGCGATGGTGGAACAGTCCAATGCCGCGTCCTCTGAACTGGCCGCTGAGGCCGGAAAACTGCGCGAACTGATTTCGCAGTTCACGATCAACGGATCCGCCTCGGCGCAATCAGCCGCCTTGCATTCGACCGCGCAGACCATGGCTCGGGCGGTTCAACCCGTGACCCAGCAGCCGGCAGCAAGCCGTGCGCGGCCACACATGAGCAGCCAGGGCAATGCCGCGATCGCACAGGACACCTGGGAAGAGTTCTGACCGCCCAGTCCAGGCACAGGGTTTACTGATGTCAGCCCGCTTCCTTGAGAGGCGGGCTGTTTTCGTTCAATCAGGGATATGTAAATCAGTTATGCGGGAGGGAGGGTTTCCATCCTGCCATCAACGCGGAATTTGTGACAATGGTGCGCCGCGAAATTATCACGCCGAAGCCCTGCGCCAAACCGCAGGATCCTTTGCCTTTTTCGATATGGGGAGTGCCGAATGGCATCGTCAAGCGGCTATCGGAAGACCCGGGCTTTGGCTGTCAGCGGCGGTAAATGGCAGTCAGCGTCCGCAGCATTTGCAGCACGGCCGGGGAGCTGATCGAATAATAAATTGCCTGGGCTTCGCGACGGGTCTTGACCAGATTGCGGATTCTCAGTTTGGCCAGGTGCTGGGAAAGCGCCGATTGGCTCAGCGCGACTTTTTCGGCAAGGGCTCCCACCTGCATCTCTCCCTTGGCGAGATTGCACAGGATCATCATGCGTTTCTGGTTTGCCATTGCGGCCAAAAGGTCGGCGGCTTCCTCGGAGTGTGCTTCCAAACTTTGCGGATCGATCATCGGGTTTCTTTCGCGGCAGCCGCAACAGGCACGGCTTCATTAAAATTTTAACCAATTACTCAAAAAATCTTTCATCGTATTTCAGTCAAATAGATCGCGATGTACACCCCTATTTTTCGTAAGCGTCACGGGAAAGCTCTGCTAATTTGGGCCGCAATTCAGTGGCTTGGCTCAGAGGCGTGTCAAATTCGATGCGCAACAGCTCATCTCCGCGCGAAAGATCCAGGCCGGCGCAGTCCAGTCCGCAGATCTTCCAACCGGTTTTTTCAGATTTGCCGAAAACTCTGGCGAAGAGATCGACTGTGTCGGCATGATCGGTATTCATGTGAACAACGGCGCTCGGCTCGAGTTCGGCGACCTCGGCGATGGCCGGGGAGGCGATGAGCAGGTCTGCTGCTTCCAGAACAAAAGCCTTGCCGAAGCCGCCATTGAGACTGGCTGATTGCGGCGCCATGCGGAAAAAGGCGAAATCGGGAAAATCAGCGTAGAGCGCGGCTTTCGGATGTCTGGCGATAAAACGCGCGCGCATGCCGGCATGGGCCGGATCATCCCGCGCAACACGCTGGGCGAGGGTGCGCAGGGTGATGCGGGGATGCGCCAGAGGATCCCCCTTGCCGGGTTCACCGAATAACAGCGAGGCGCGCGGGTCAGTGAGCAGCGCGTCGGTGTGAACCGAGAGACCGGAGACCAGAATCAGTGGCGTGCCGTCGACATCGGTTCCGGTCAGCACCCGGCTTGCAAAGGGGAAGCCGGTGTCGGGTTCGAGTACGCCTATGGCGCCGAACCGTGCACTCCTGACGAGGCGGCGCGCCAGTTGGCGGGCCTCCTCGTCGGTGTCGCGGATGGTCTTGACCGGTTCCTTCACGTGGCAATCACCCCGTTGCTGCGCCCTATTTCGGCGCCATCCGGATCGCGCCGTCAAGACGGATGGTCTCGCCGTTGAGCATGACGTTGCCGATGATATGCATGGCCAGACTGGCGTATTCCTCCGGCTGTCCCATACGGGACGGGAAGGGTACGGAGGCGCCAAGGCTGTCCTGGACTTCCTGCGGCATGCCGAGCAGCATCGGTGTGGCGAAAATGCCCGGTGCGATTGTCATGACACGGATGCCGAACCTTGCCAGTTCGCGGGCGATGGGCAGCGCCATGGCGTGCACACCGCCCTTGGAGGCGGAATAGGCCGCCTGACCGATCTGGCCGTCAAAGGCGGCGACCGATGCGGTCGAAATCACGACGCCGCGTTCGCCGTCAGCCAGCGGTTCGAGCTTGGAGGCCCGGTCGGAGAACAGCCGCAGCATGTTGAAGCTGCCGATCAGGTTGACCTCGATGACCTTGCGGAACTGGTCGAGATCATGCGGACCTTCGCGGCCCACCACTCGAACGGCGGGGGCAATGCCGGCACAGTTGACCAGGATCCGGGCTTCGCCAAATGCCTCAGCGGCCTCCGTCAGCGCCGCATCGGCTGCGGCGGCATTGGAGACGTCGCAGGCGATGGCCTTGCCATCGATTTCGGCGGCGACTTTTTCAGCCTGTGCCAGATTGATGTCGAGCAGCGAGACTTTTGCACCAGCGACTGCCAATGCCCGCGCGGTTGCCGCACCAAGCCCCGAGCCTCCGCCGGTCACAATGGCGGCTTTGCCCTTAACGTCCATATTCCATTCTCCTTGACTGCACTAAGTTGATTGTCCGATGCGCATCAATGTCAACGACGATGCTGCGTCAAGCCTCGAACGATATCGTCGGCAGTGATGGAGCCTGTCACAACACCGTTGTCAATGACACCGATTGTCCCGTTTCGCCGGGCAAGCGCATCCATGACTTCGGAAAGCGGCGTATCGGGGGTGACCGAAGCTGACAGCGGCGATTGGCCGCGTGCGGCGTCCGGTTTTCCAGGGGACATGACGTCCTTGGCCATCAGCATGGCGATCGGATTCATGTTGGCGACAAAGTCCTGGACATATTCATTGGTCGGTGAATTGACGATATCACGCGGGGTGCCGCACTGGATGATGCGGCCGCCTTCCATGATGGCAATGCGATTGCCGAGCTTCATGGCCTCGTCGAGGTCGTGGCTGACGAAGACGATGGTCTTGCCGAGCCGTGTCTGGAGTTCGAGCAATTCGTCCTGCAACCGGGTTCGGATCAGCGGATCGAGCGCCGAGAACGGCTCGTCCATCAAGAGGATCGGCGCGCCGGTTGCGAAGGCGCGGGCAAGACCTACGCGCTGCTGCATGCCGCCGGACAGTTCCGCGACCATCCGTTCGGACCAGTCGGACAGGCCGACGAGCTCGAGCTGTTCTGTGACCCTCTGATCGCGTTCCATTTTCGGAACGCCGGAGATCTCAAGGCCAAAGCCGACATTGTCGGCGACCGAACGCCAAGGCAAAAGCCCGAACTGTTGAAACACCATCGACACGGTGTCCATGCGCAATTGCTTGAGCTGTTTGTCGTCACAACCGCCGACATCGAATGTTTCGTCTCCGCATTGGACTGTAACCTTGCCGCGACTGATCGGGTTGAGCCGGTTGATGGCGCGCAGAAGTGTGGATTTTCCCGACCCCGACAACCCCATCAACACCAGGATTTCGCCTTCGTTGATGTCCACGGTGCAATCGTGCACACCGAGCACATCACCGGTTGCCTCTTGGATCTCGGTGCGGGATTTCCCCGCATCGGCGAGCGCTAGACTCTCGGCGGTGTTGTCGCCAAAGATGATAGAGACATTGTCGATGCGGACCGAGCCGCGATAAGCGTCAAGGCTCATGACGTGGCTCCGATTCGTACCCGGCAGATGCGGTCGAGAATGATGGCAAGAATGACGATGGCGATGCCGGCTTCAAGTCCGAGCGGGATGTTGACGGTGTTGAGCGCCCGCACAACCGGCTTGCCAAGGCCATTGGCCCCGATCAGCGCTGCAATCACCACCATCGACAGTGACAGCATGATGCATTGGGTGAGACCCGCCATGATGGTCGGCAGGGCGGCGGGCAGTTCCACTTTTCTCAGCAGTTGCTGCGGTGAGGCGCCAAACGCCTGCCCGGCCTCGACCATGGGTCGGGGGACGGAGGTGATGCCAAGATAGGTCAACCGGATCGGGGCAGGGGATGCAAAGATGATGGTGACCAGTAGTCCGGGGGCAAGGCCGAGGCCGAAAAGAATGAGCACCGGGATCAGATAGACGAAGGTCGGCATCGTCTGCATCAGATCCAGAATCGGCTGAACATAGGTGTAGAGCTTGGGCCTGTGCGCCAGCCAGATCCCGATCGGCACGCCGATGAGCATCGACATGAAGGCTGCAGAAATCACCAGTACAAGGGTTTCGATGGTTTCTTTCCAGAGGCCCTGATTGATGATGAACAGCAGTCCGAGCACGATGCCGAGCGCCAGTTTCCAGGATTTCTGGATACGCCAGCCGATCAGCGCGATTGCCAGAACAAGGATCACCGGCGGAAGCCACAAGAGACCGTCGATCATGCTGTCGAGCAGGAACTTGAGGGAATCGGCGATGGCGTCAAAGGCGAATTCGAAATTGTCGGTGAGGAAACCGAAGAAGCTTTTGCCCCATTGTCCGACCGGGATTTTCCAGGCCGTTACAAAACTCGTTATTCCATCCATGCGGTAAGCCCCCCGACGTAGAAAACAGACCGGAGCCGCGCGTGCGGCTCCGGTCGCATGAGCTGGGTTTTACATGCCGAGCTTGGCGGCCACAGCGGCAGCGGCGTCGCCGCCATCAAACGTGGTCACGCCTTCAAGCCACGGCTTTACAGCGTCCGGATTGGCTTTCAGCCAGGCCAGACCCGCAGCATTTGCGTCTTCGCCCTTGAGGATGTCGTCCATGATCTTGTTTTCCATCGACAGCGAGAAGGAAAGGTTCTTGACCAGGGTTCCCACGTTCGGGCATTCGGTGGTGTAGCCGGTACGCACATTGGTGTGCACGGTGGCTGCGCCAAAGCCGGAATCGCCCATTCCGTCGAGATAGGCAATCGACATTTCGCCCATGATCGGATGCGGAGTCCAGCCGAGGAATGCGATCCATTCCTCGTTCCTGATGGCCTTTTCGGCCTGCGACAGCATGCCTGCCTCCGAGCTCTCGACCAATTCGAATCCGTCCAGGCCATTGGCCGGATCGGCAATCATTTCGAGCACGATGCGATTGCCGTCATTGCCGGGTTCGATGCCGTAGATCTTGCCGTCGAACTTGTCCTTGAACTTGCCGATGTCGGTCAGGCTCTTGACGCCGGCTTCAGCCGCGTAGGTCGGCACAACAAGGCCATAGCCGGCGCCGTCAAGGTTCTTGGCGATGGTTTCAACGGATCCGTCATCGAGAAAGGGCTGCACGTCGGCCGCCATCGATGGCATCCAGTTGCCGAGGAAAACGTCCATGTCCTTGTTTTTCAGCGACTGGTAGGTCACCGGCACGCTGAGTACCTGGACTTCCTGGGTGTAGCCCAGGGCGTCAAGCACGACGCCGGCAACAGCCGTGGTGGCCTGAATGTCGGTCCAGCCGACGTCAGCGAAGCGGACGTTCTTGCAAGCTTCGGAATCCGCGGCCTGAACGGTTGCGGTTCCGGCGAACAGAATTGCTGCGAATGCGAGGGTCAGTTTTGTTTTCATTGTCGGTCTCTCCCGTGTTCCGATCGCAGAAACAACCACCTATGGACGACGAACTCAACCCGGATAGCCGTCGAAATATGCGGTTCATGCGAAAACGGTTGTTGAAAGCGGTCGCTCGGGGCTGGAGTTTGCCGGCTCCGCTTGGCAATAGATACATGTTAATCAGCGGTCTCTAAGTTGTCACGGTCTAATCGGGACAGCCGCCGCCCGACCATCAAGCCCGGAAGAATCGCGGAGATCCGCCTTGGCAAAGCTGTATTTCAGTTATTCGACAATGAATGCGGGCAAGACGACGCTGTTGTTGCAGGCTTCCTACAACTACCGTGAACGCGGCATGCGAACCGTTCTGTTCATTGCCGCCTTTGACGACCGGGGCGGTACGGGGCGCATTGCCTCGAGGATCGGGCTGGATTGCGAAGCTATTCCGTTCCGTCCGGAAGACGACCTGTTTCAATCGCTCAAGGCTTTGAAAGCCGAAGGCGAGATCGCCTGTGCTTTCGTCGATGAAGCGCAGTTCCTCACCGAAGCTCAGGTCTGGCAACTGGCGCGGGTGGCGGACCGGCTGTCCATTCCGGTGATGACGTACGGGCTGCGAACTGATTTTCGCGGCCAGCTGTTTCCCGGTTCACAAGCCTTGCTGGCCATTGCCGATGAACTTCGGGAGGTGCGGACGATTTGCCATTGCGGGCGCAAGGCGACGATGGTCGTGCGCATGGACAGTTCAGGTGCGGTTATGCGCGAAGGGGCGCAGATCGAGGTCGGCGGAAATGAAAGATATGTGTCGTATTGTCGCCGTCACTGGGATGAATTAATGAGCCCAGGTCTTGTGGAATAGGGAATTTCACACGATTTGACCGGAACAATTGGCGGATTTCAGACGTTTCGGGGTGAACAGTAACCCAACTGTGCATTGCCCTGTTTAGACAGTGCGGTATAACCCCCCTATCCTAGTTAAGTGAATGGAGACTGTATATGCGCATTTCCCTATCCATGTTGTTTGGCGCAGCCATTGTCGCTGGCCTTGCTGCCCCCACGGCAGCTTTCGCTGACGGTGATGCCGCAAGAGGTGCAAAGGTTTTCAAGAAGTGCGCCGCTTGCCATACCGCCACGGAAGAAAAGAACAAGGTCGGCCCGCATCTCGTCGGCATTATCGACCGGCCGATGGCCTCGGTGGAAGACTACAAATATTCCAACGCCATGATCGAGCATGCTGCCGAACAGCCTACGTGGACAGTCGAAGCGCTGGAAGCCTACCTGCACAAACCCAAAGACGTGGTCAAGGGCACCAAAATGGCCTTTGCCGGTTTGAAGAAAGACGATGAGATCGAGAATGTCATCGCCTATCTGACCGATCCCGCCGCGGCGGAGAAGTAAGCTCCGGCAACGCCGGGACGACGGGCCGTTGCTTCGGGAACGGCCTTTTTTTTTGCCTTTATCATGCTTACCTTTTCTCTGTGTGGTGTTTGCGGAGTAAACAACCGGTGCTACAAACACTCTCGGGTCCGGGTTCGCCGGCTGATCAATTGCACGCCCGGTTCCGGGCGGTGGAAAACGGGGAATTCGGGCATGGCCAACATCAAGAGTCTCGACGCTGAAATCGAGAAGACACGCAGCGTCGTTGAAGATATGCGCTCGAAGATCGAGGCCTCCGGTGTTGTCCTGGAAAAGATGTCGGAAGCCGATGCAGAGCTTGGCGATCCGCAGTTTGATATCGAAAATGCCCGCATTCAGGACGTGCTGCGGCAGCAGCGGATGATGGAGACCAATATTGCTGATCTGATCATCGGCCTTGAAGACGCCACCAACGTGTTTGGCGCGGAATTCGAGAGCATGAAAGGCTATTCAGGCATGGAGCGCTTCGTCTCCATGTTCTCTAAGGCGCGGGCGCAGCGGATGCGGTCTGATCGCGTCCGGAATATGTCCCTGTCAGGCAATTTGCAGGAACTCCTGAAAAAGTCGGATACCATTACCGGCATCCTGACGGATCAGAAAAATATCCTGGACAGCCGTTACAAGACTTCGGAAGCGAGCCTTATCAAGGTGATCGAGCGCCGCAAGCTGACCATGGCCAACCTGGAAACCACGCAGCAGCGGATCGAGGAACTCAATCCGCTGCTGATGGATATCGAAAACCAGATCGCTGCCTCGACAGACCAGAAGACCCGCACCAACCTTGAAAGCGAGCGCTCGAAGCTTGCCACCGAATATAACGAGCGGCAGGCCAAGGAGCAGGAATTGCTGGCTGAAAGCCAGACGCTGGAACGCTACACCTCGATGTTCCAGACATTCGTGGATTCGCTCAACAACCAGATCGCGGCGCAGAACACGCTGATCAACAAGCTGACCAACGATACCGAGCAGCGCATCGTCCTGTACAAGGCGCTCGAGGATTCGCTGAAGACCGCCGCACAACAGGATGTGGCGCACAAGATCAACACGCTTGGCAGCCGGGTTGATACCGCTGCGGAAGAAACAATGGCCGGCATCGGTGCAGCCGCGCAGGCCCACATCGGCGATCTTCTGGAGATGCATGAGAAAAACATGTTGTCGACGCAGGATATCCAGCGCCGCAAGCAACTGGCGGACGACGCTTTCGCCCGACGGTTTTCAGAGGTTCTGGAAAAGCACAACTCCGCAAATTACGTCAAACCGTAAGCGGACCGCAATGAAATCGAGGACCGGCCATGCGTGCTGATACCGGTGCAGCCGGTGCCTATTTCAGATCGATGCATGCGGCGTTGAAGGGTCTGCGGGTCTATCTCTCCGGCGCGGATTCGCCGCTCTATGCCCATGGTCTGGTCGGCCAGGTGATCACCCCCTATATCGACCGGCTGGAAGCGACGTTTTCGGCCTGGGAAAACCGTGTCGGCTTCATGGACCGGTTCCGCATCAGCCGGGCCGACAGCGGCTTTCCGGTCTATCAGAACCTGCTGACACTGGAAAATGACCGGGCGACAGCCGGCGAACGGCTGGCGGCGATCGCTGACGTTGAAACGCTCAAGGCGGAGATGGCCGATTTCATCCTTCGCCACAAGGCGTTTCCCGCGGCGCTGCAGGAACAGATCGCCGAACGGCTTTATCTCGAGGAGATTGGCCAGGATGAGCTGTTCGCGCCGTTCATCCTGCCGGAGACCGTGCGCGTCTCGATCAACCCGAAGAACGGACGGCCCTACTATGTGGTTCACTGGGGGGTGTTCGACGGCAGCAGAACGCTGCCGATGGTCTACATGGCGACAATCGAGGATTCGAGCCAAAGCATTGCCAGCATGCTGGTGGCGAAAGACGGCAAGCTCAAATCCGATGTCGATATTCCACTGCCGGTGGGCGGTCTGCTCAATCCGGAATTTGCCCGCGCGTTTGACGTTTCAGCCGAGAGGAACGGCGCCTATTCGCTGTCGCCGGCGACGATTGCGCAGAACCTGGATGCGGATTTCGAATTTCTGCATCCCAAGCAATTGCGCCGCTTCGTGCTCGGGCCGTTTTATTCGGCGGGCGTGACCGACAACTCCGACCGGATCTCGACCATCCTGTCAAAGGTGCGCAAGGATGAGAACGCCTGGCTTCTGACCTGGACCATGCAGGAAGTGTTCTCCAAGACGGAAAGCCCGGCAAAGCATGGCTTGTGGAGTTCAACCCCTGCGCGGGATGTCTATCACATTGAAACCGACGATCTGGAAGCAACGCGGCAGGGCGTGAGCGCCTACCAGAAACATGCGCTTGTGCCGCATGATGCCTATCAGGCACTTTATGCCTCGGGTGAGGCGGAGAGCATCTTTTCCGGGTTCTCCGTGCATGTGGTGTCGGGCAACCAGGTCATAAGCGAGGTATGAGGCGATGAGCCAGACAACGGGGCTGACCACGATTTCCGAAGACGACATCGCCCGTCATCAGGCGGTGGCGCAATCGATGGTGACCCGCGTTGTCGTGCTGGTTGCTCAGGGCGACGGGTCTTCGACGCCGCTGGCCGGGACCAACCGGCGGTTTGTGTCGACGGTTTCGACCCGCGGCATGCGCAAAACCCGCGAAATTGAACTGGGCAAGACCATCCAGGCGGTGCGTGCCAATGACCAGATGCTGTCGATCCAGCAGCACACGCTGCTCTACAGGACCCGCCGGGGGATTGCCGTGGCGTTGGCCGTGGCAGAGCTGTTTGCCCAGCAGACCGATCTTGAAAGCCTGCAATCACGCAATGCCGGCGCGCCTTTGCAAGGCGATGACGCCAACCGCTTCAAGCGCCTGTTGTCTGCTTCGGCCTATGTATCTGCCTTCACGCTTGCGGCCTATATTTTGCAAACCGTGGATGGCGAGAGTGAACCGGCCAATGATACGGAGGAGCCTGATTTTCAGTTCGACACCCCGCAGGATGCACTCAAATCCATTGTGGCGGCGCTGGAGGAGGCGATAGCCGGTGCGCCGGATGAGACAGCGATGACGTCGCGGGCCCGCGCCTTGGCCCGGGTTGCCATTGAAGGTCTGATCAGCCGGCGCGCCCGGTTTGATGCGCTGAGCAGTTTTGCGCAATCGCATCTCAGGCTGGAAAGCGACAATTTCACCCTCGACGGTTTCGACGTGGCGCCGGGCCAGCGCCGCAAGCCGCTGGTGATGAGTTTCAAGAAACCAAACGAGATCATCGGCAACCATCTGGCCAAGCATCAGGCAATGCGGCTGGCGCGGATGGTCATGGCCTATGATTTCGACCGGCAGCTCAATCCGTTCGTTGAACTCGGTGGTTTCCTGTTCACCTTCATCGGCGATGGCGCGCCGGGCACCGGCAAGACTATCCTGATCCAGATGCTGGCCGGCATGATCAATGATTACTGTCAGATCGCTGGCTATCCGTTCCATTACGAAAATTTCGGCGTTGACCAGATTTCGTCCTATCAGGGCAAGTCGGGGCAGAACTGCAAGGCCTTCGTCGACAATGTGCTCAATCCGCGCGCCATCGGCTTCGGCACCATCGATGACATCGACCAGGTCGCCGCCAAGCGCTCGGATGACCGGGCGTCGGCAGGCCAGCAGGAAGTCACCGCGGTGCTGATGGAAAGCTTCGCCGGCGCCTCGACCGTGGTGCGGGGAAACTGCAGCTTCGGCATGTTCTCCAACTATCCGGAGAATGTCGACGATGCCTTGAGACAACGCGCCGGTGCACGCTGGCTGGTCGACGGACCGCAATCGCTTGACGATTACATCGACATCTTCGCGCTGCTGGCAGGCAAGAACCATTCGATCCCGGTCGGCTCGCACGAGCTGTTCGCCAGTCAGGAAATCAAGCAGGCGGTGGCGCGCTCCTATGATGGTCACGACCGGCCGCAGGAGGAGGGTCTGTTCTCGGTCTGGGAACGGTTCGAGAAAGAGCATGGCAAGGTCAAAACCATTTCCGACATCGGCGCCTATCTGCACCGGATCAAGCTGGCCGAGCCGCGTTTTACCGGCCGCGCGATCAAGAACATCACCGATGCGATCAAGATGCGGGCGATGGATATTGATCTGCCGGACGCGTGGTTCGAGACACCCGAAGCCTTCATGCACAAGGCTTACGATGACAAGATCGCGATGATTTCGGAGCTGCGCAAACCCTTCACCATCGACATGGTGCTGCAGGAAATCAACCGTTACGCCGATTCCGAGTTCCGTTACACTGATCGTTCGGATGCGACCGCGGTTGACGAGATCATCCGGCGCGAGCGTCAGCGCGAACGCGCGATCGGCGAGATCGAGGCGATGAAGCGGGACGGGCGCTGGCAACAATGAAACGGCTGGTCGAAAACGAGCTTATCTATGGCCGGTTGCTGACAATCGACGAGCCACATCTTGTGGCGCGCTACAACAAGGCGCTCAAGGCTTTCGGCCTGAGTGAGACGGCGCTTGAAAGCTTTCGCATCGACATGACCGGATTTTCGCCCGAGATCGCGGAGGAACTGGGCGACATCCAGTATCTCGATCCCAATGGCGTCAACCGTCGCTTCGTCATCCTGACGCCGGAGCAGGAAAACCTGCCGGTGGTTCATACCCAGTTTTCCAATACCGCCGGCCTGATGCACGAGTTTTTCGAGGGCAACCGCCGGGCGGTGTCCGCGGTGACGATCAAGGACGCGCTGTTTGGCGAGATTGAGGAACCGGTCGATGTGGTCACCGGAGTCGAGGATCTGCTGTCGATTGACGAGGTCCGGTTTCGTGTGGTGTCGGCGGAAAACATGCTGGGAAAGGCCACGGAATTGCGCGGGCTGGTTGACCGGCTGCAAACCTCGAAAAACGGATGGCGCGATGATGCCATGCTCAACCGGATGGTCGAGCTCGCGCGGGAAACCGGCGATATCAGGCAGAATGCGCTTGTGCCGGACAAGCTTGTGTTTGCCCATCAATCCTATTGGGCAAATCATTTTGGTGGTGTGTACATCTTCCGTGACGACCGCACGACAACCGTGATCTGTGATCATCAGGCGCCGGGGTTCCGGCGGTCGCGCCCATGGGAAGTCAGCTACATCGATATTGAAGATCACGCCCGTATCTTCGAATATCTGTCGAAAACCGAGAGGCTGCAATTGCCCCGTGCCTCATGGGTCGAACCCTCCGGTTTTTTTGCCCACCGCGCCGAAATGGCAATTGTCGATCTCATCGGCCGCGCGGACCCTTCGGTGGACCTTGCCCGTGCTGACAGGGTCTGGCTGCAGACCTGGATGCATCACAATGCCGCGCTGATCGCAGCGGAAGGGGTTTACCCATTCCTGCAGGAAGCCATGCGCGAGGTCGCCTCCACCGGACAGGTGAAGATGGGCGAGGTGCGGGCCGACCGCCGGCTGATGCTCTGCCGCGCGGTTCCCGATCATCCCGAACAATGGCTGATCAACCGGCTTCTTGCGCGATTGGCGCCATTTGACTTCGTCACCCGCTTCGTTTTTGACAAGCAGGGCTTTTATGAATCCTATGAAGGCTATTCCGAAAGCTACCGCGTCCATGTTGTGGATGTGCTCGGGACAACCTATCTGAACAACAAGGCGGCGCTCAGGTCGCGGCTTTACGGACTGGAAGGATACCAAGAAGATGCTTGACCCGGTGATTGAATTTTTCGAGCGCATCTTCAATGCGATCGGGCGGGGCATCGGCGTGGTGATCTCTTTCATCCTGTGGCCCTTCGTCACCATGGCTGGCTGGTATCGCCGCCGGGGTTTCCTGCTCAAGGCGATTGTCGGCGCAATTGTTCTGATTTTCGTTGGATCTTATGGCTATTTCATCTGGCAGGCCGAGCGGTGGGTCAATTACAATCCGGATTATCCCGACAGCTACGAGTTTGCCCAGGGAACCGTGGCGCCGGGCGAACGGTTGTCCGATGCGACTGACGCCCAGTGCGCGGAATCCGCGGTTGTGCAGGTCACCCGCGATCTTATCGATTTCAACGTCAACCAGAACACCTGGTTGCCATCACTTCCGCTGTCAAAGGCGGGCTTTTTCGGAATTCCCTGGAAAAACACCCCGTTTCTCGACAACAAGGCAGCTTTCCAGCTTGGCATCAACACTGTTATTCGCCGGACAACAATCGAACTCGCCGACCGGTTGGGAAGAGTGCGTGGCACCTCGCAGATCAACCAGAACCTCCAGGATGCGAAGGAGGCAATGGCCTATAACGAAGATGCCTGGTGGCTGACTTTTTCGCCGCCCTTCGTCCAGCCTTCCACCCCGGAACGGCATCGTGCGGCCATCAGGGCACTGGGCAATTTCAATCAGGACATGAAGGCGTGCCGGGGTGAATTCGATGCCCGATCGGACAACCTTCTGCAGTTTCTGGACCGCGTGACCGGAGATATCGGTTCGACATCGGATATTTTGCGGGCCCGCATGGAGGCAAGCGATCTGGGCTGGTTCGATCCCCGGGCGGATGATCGCTTCTGGTTCACCTATGGGCAACTCTACGCTTACTACGGCGTGCTGCGCGCAACCCGCTCTGATTTTCAGAATGTGTATACTGATCGACGCGTCACAAATGTTGCGGAGATTGCGGAACAGCAGTTGCGGGGAGCTCTCAACATGACGCCGTTCATTATATCCAACAGCAATGAATCCAGCTGGATCATGCCTTCCCACCTGGCAACCATGGGCTTCTATCTGCTCCGTGTCCGCTCAAATCTGGTGGAAATGCGCGATATTCTGGACCGCTGACCCCAGGCTTGATGGCTTGCCGCGCGGCACTCCGCATGTGTGTCAGCGCGGCTGTCAGTCGGCCAGGGACGGATCGCTGACTATGTTTATCAGGCGGGCCCGGTCGAGGATTTCCTCGGTCATGCCGTAGAGTTCCTCCCGCCCGTCGCCAGCCACGCGATAACGACCGCATGACAGGATGTACTTGAAGTCGTTCTGGCCGTCCTTGAGTCTGAGGACAAAATGAAAGCCTGATTTCTCCGATGCGGCGCGTTCAACCAGTTCAAGGATGAAACCCAGGTCTTCGGGGTGGACCATTTCGTTGGCAATGGTCAGGTTGACCGGGCCCTTTGTGTACTCCATTCCATAGAGCCTGAAGACGTTCTTCGACCAGAACACATGGCCTGTCGCGAGATCCGCTCGCCAGTAACCCAAGGTGTTCCTGTAATTTGCGAGCTCGATGATTTCCGCATCCGAGAGCCCGATGTGATCCAGTTCCTGGACAGTATTTGCCGTTTCTGAAAATTCGAACCTGACTAAAGGTGCCTTTTTCGGTGACATGTTGAGCAGGCTCCAAATCAGTTGATAAGATGCAATCGCAACGCCTTGGCGACAAGATGCGTCCTGTTGACGCAATCGAGCTTTCGCATTGCGCTGTTCATATAAGAATTGACTGTATGGTCGGACAGCGAAATGATTGTTGCAATCTCGACCGAGGTTTTGCCGCTGGCAGCCCAATGCAGGACTTCGAGTTCACGGGCCGTCAATGCCGTCGCCGCGCTCACCATTTCGGTTTTCAGTTTGGAATAGACATCATAGGCATGCATGACGAATATTCCGAGTTCTCCCATTTCTGTATGGCTCAGGGCCGTTCGGTTGCCAACAAAGCCTATCGCCGAGCGTGTGCCGTTGGCGGCGTGTACCGGAAAATAGATGCAAATCGCTATTGAATGCCGCTTGAAAAGCTGAAGAGCCGGATCAACCTCGGCCGGCGGCCGGTCACTGTCTATGGTGTCCACGCTCCATATCATCGGTGCGGTTGACCGGCGCAAGCCGGCAAAGACCGGAGAGTTTTTCAACAAGCCGAGGGTGTCATAGTCTTTCAAAAATCCACAGGGAAGGTTTGACATCGCGACCTTGGAGGACAATTTTTCGTCAACCGCAGCCGGAATGTCGACGAGCATAAAGCCCTTCAGGTCGAAGTCCGTTGCCAGGTCGCACAGAAACCCGGACAGTTCCGATTCGGAATTGATCGTACTCAATCTGCTGATTGAAGTGGAAGGACCTTTCATCAATAAAAAACCGTCTTTAACCGGCCCCCAAACATTCCGTGGGCTGGGCCTTAATAGCTCACAATATAATATGTTTAGTTGAGCGTTTCGCAGGGCAAAACGCAATCCGTGTCAGCAAATAAAAACGGCAAATGGTTGCCGCCGTCTAAACAGGGAGTTTTCCGGTGTTTTTGACTTCCTCCATGACGGGATAGGTATGGGTTTCCCGTACGCCTGGCAGAGACAGGATTATGTCGGAAAGAAAAGCCCTGTATGCCTCCATTCCCTTGACCCGGGCCTTGACCAGATAATCGAAGCCGCCAGCCACCATGTGGCACTCCATCACATCATCCGATTTGCGTACCGCCTTGGAAAACGCATCAAAGACATCCGGCGTTGTCCGGTCAAGCTTGACTTCGACGAAGATCAGCATTCCGCGCTCAAGTCTTTCCGGGGATAGCCGGGCGGTGTAGCCTGTAATGTAACCGTCACGATTAAGGCGTTTGAGGCGTTCTGCCGTGGCCGTCGGAGACAGGCTGATTTTCTCGGCCAGTTCAAGATTGCTTAGCCTTCCGTCGTCCTGCATGGCGCGAAGGATCTTTCGATCGATGCGGTCAATTTCCCTCATAAATTCTCCGTGAAATTCTTAAATCGCAGTGAAAAAGTCTAATCTTGTAATAATATATGGTGAGAAATGCGGCATATCAAGAGATATTATGAATCATTCACGGGAGAAAATCATGACCGCCACACCTCAGCCGCCGTTGACGAATTTTCATGCGCCCCATGCTCCAGACGATGACAGGCTGATCAGCGCATTCAGCCAATCGCTGATCTTCAGCGGTGCACAGGACCGGGCGATTGATGCCCGCACCACCAAACTGATCCAGGCGATCCGCTCGGATTCCGGACAGATCGGCGGCGTCGAGGATTTTCTGCGTGAATACGGCCTGTCGACGCGGGAAGGACTGGCGTTGATGGTGCTGGCCGAGGCTTTGCTCCGGGTTCCCGATGCGCTGACCCAGGACCGGTTGATCGAGGACAAGCTCAAGGAGGGCGGCTGGAGCGATCACGAAACCCATGGCGACACATGGTTTGTTTCGGCCTCCGCCTGGGCTTTGGGAATGTCGGCACGTGTCATCAAGCCCGGTGAAACGCCCGAAGGTGTGATGCGCGGTCTGGTCAAGCGCATGGGTATGCCTACAGTCAGAACGGCAACCCGGCAGGCGATGCGCTTTCTGGGGCATCATTTCGTGCTTGGCGAGACGATCGAGGATGCGCTCGGTCGTGCCGTCAAGAACGAGAGCCGCGGTTACCGCCATTCCTATGACATGCTCGGTGAAGGCGCCCGGACTTTGGCGGACGCCAAGCGCTATTTCAAATCCTACGCCGATGCGATCGCCGCCATCGGCAAGGCCGCGGGCAAGACCTCGGCAGGGCGCAAGCTGCCTGACCGCCCCGGCATCTCGGTCAAGCTCTCGGCGCTGCATCCGCGTTATCTGGCCACCCACCGTGACCAGGTCCTCGAGGAACTGGTTCCCGAACTGATCAAGCTGGCGCAGATGGCCAAGGCGCACGATCTGAATTTCACGGTCGACGCAGAAGAAGTGGATCGCCTTGAATTGTCGCTTGATGTGATCGACCAAGCCTTTGCCGATCCTTCGCTTGATGGATGGGACGGGTTCGGCCTCGCCATTCAGGCCTATCAGAAGCGTGCCCCGCAAGTGATCGAACACATTGCCGGGCTGTGCCGCAAGCATCGCCGCCGGATGATGGTGCGGCTGGTCAAGGGCGCTTATTGGGACACCGAGATCAAGCGCGCCCAGGAACGCGGGCTCGAGGGCTATGCGGTGTTCACCCGCAAGGCCGCCACCGATCTGGCATACCTTGCCTGCGCCCGTCAGATGCTCGATCTGCGGGATGTGATTTATCCGCAGTTCGCCACGCACAACGCCCTGACGGTTTCGACCATTATCGAGATGGCCGAGGATCGCAGCGGCTTCGAGTTCCAGCGCCTGCATGGCATGGGCGAGGTGGTCTATGACAGCTTGAGCAAGAGCAATGACAGCGTGCCTTGCCGGATTTATGCGCCGGTTGGCGGTTATCGCGACCTGCTCGCCTATCTGGTGCGCAGGCTGCTTGAGAATGGCGCAAATTCCTCCTTCGTGGCTGTGGCGGGCGACAAGAATGTGCCTGTCGCCTCGCTGCTCGAACGTCCCGACGCCAAGCTCGGGCTCGCCCGGGGCCAATCGGCCCGCAACAGCCAGATCCCGCTGCCTTTGGCGATCTATTCCGACCGGCCCAATTCGCGCGGTGTGGAATTCGGCGATCGCTTTCAACTCGCTTCATTGGTGGAGGGTATGGCGCGCTCGACGGAAAGGGTCGAGGCAGGACCGCTGGCGCCGGGTCTCAAGGCCAGCGGCCCGGCACGGGACATCAGATCGCCCTCCGATCCTTCAAATATTGTCGGCACGGTGCGGTTCACCGATCCGAAGGATGTCGACAAGGCGGTGACGATCGCTGCACAAGGTTTCAGAAGCTGGTCGCGGACCGATCCGGGTATCCGTGCCGCAGCCCTCGACCGCGCGGCTGATCTGATCGAGGACCGGCGCGACCGCTTCATGGCTCTGTTGTCGGCGGAAGCCGGAAAGACCCTGGACGATGGTATCGCCGAGATCCGCGAGGCGGTGGACTTCCTGCGTTATTACGCGGCGCGTTCGCGCGTCATGTTCTCAGAAATGCTGCCGATGCCTGGCCCGACCGGTGAGGAAAACCGGCTTGGCTGGCGCAGCCGCGGCGTGTTCGTCTGCATTTCGCCGTGGAACTTCCCGCTGGCGATTTTTCTGGGGCAGGTGTCGGCGGGACTGGCCGCCGGCAATGCGGTGATCGCCAAGCCGGCTGAACAGACACCGCTGGTCGCGCATGAGGCGATCCGGCTGTTGCATGAGGCGGGCGTGCCGAAGGACGTTCTGCTGTGCCTGCCGGGCGAGGGTGATGTCGGTGCCGCGCTGACCTCGCATCCGAAGATCGGTGGCGTGGCGTTTACCGGCTCGACCGAGACCGCGCGCGCCATCAACCGGACGCTGGCCGCCAAGGATGGACCGATCGTGCCGTTCATCGCTGAAACCGGCGGGCTCAACGCCATGATCGTCGACGCCACGGCGCTGGCTGAACAGGTGGCCGACGATGTGGTGATGTCGGCGTTCCGCTCCGCCGGACAACGTTGCTCGGCGCTTCGTCTGCTGTTCGTGCAGGAAGATGTCGCCGACCACATGATCGAGATGATCGAGGGTGCCGCGCGCGAGCTGAAACTGGGCAATCCTTCAAAGCCATCGACGGATGTCGGCCCGGTGATCGACGAAGCGCAACGCGAGATGCTTGCTGCGCATATTGCAACGATCTCGAAAACCCAGAAACTGGTCTATGCCGGAGAGGCGCCGAATGAAGGCCTGTTCTTTGCCCCGCACATTGTCGAACTCAGGGACGCGGCCGCGCTCGACCGGGAAATTTTCGGACCGGTGCTGCATGTTGTGCGCTACAAGGCCAGGAAGCTCGACGCCGTGCTCGGCGCCATCGATGCCACCGGTTTCGGCCTGACGCTGGGTGTGCATTCGCGCATCGAGGCGACAGTGCGCAAGGTCATCGACCGGCTTGATACCGGCAATGTCTATATCAACCGCAACATGATCGGCGCCGTGGTCGGCACCCAACCGTTCGGCGGTTCGGGCCTGTCGGGCACCGGCTTCAAGGCCGGCGGGCCGCATTACCTGATGCGGTTCGCGGTCGAGCAGGCTGTCTCGGTCAACACGGCGGCGGCTGGAGGCAATGCCGGGCTGATCGCCATGGGCGACGGCTGAGGGCGTTGATTTAGCGTTGCTTGCGAGTGAAGGCTGACCTGTCGGCTTCAGAGCTTGCTGTGTTTTTTTGCGCAGCAAGCCTTTGCTTTCTTGCACGTGTCGCAATTGGCGCATTCGGCGTCCCGTTTCATGCAAGCATTGACGGCACATTCGGTTTCTATTCGTCGCCAACGGTCCCGCGGGGGTGCGGGACAGAGTGGGAGAGGATATGACATCATGGCTGAGTACAAATCCGATATCGAGATTGCGCGGGCGGCGACCAAGAAGCCGATCATGGAGATCGGCGACAAGCTCGGCATACCGCTTGAGGATCTGGTTCCCTACGGTCACGACAAGGCCAAGGTGTCTGCCGCTTTCATCGCCCGCCAGAAAGACAAGAAGGATGGCAAGCTGATCCTTGTCACCGCGATCAACCCGACGCCCGCGGGCGAGGGCAAGACCACCACCACGGTGGGGCTCGGCGACGGGCTCAACCGCATCGGCAAGAAGGCGATGATCTGCATCCGCGAAGCCTCGCTGGGGCCGAATTTCGGCATGAAGGGCGGCGCTGCCGGCGGCGGCTTGGCGCAAGTGGTTCCGATGGAAGAAATGAACCTGCATTTCACCGGCGACTTCCACGCCATCACCAGCGCCCACAATCTGCTCTCGGCGATGATCGACAACCACATCTACTGGGGCAACGAGCTGGAGATCGATGCGCGCCGCGTCGTCTGGCGCCGGGTGATGGACATGAACGACCGGGCGCTGCGCGACATCGTGGTCAATCTCGGCGGCGTCGCCAACGGGTTTCCGCGCCAGACCGGATTTGACATCACAGTGGCCTCTGAAGTCATGGCAATCCTGTGCCTTGCCAAGGATCTCGAGGATCTGCAGCAGCGACTGGGTGCCATCGTCGTCGCCTACCGCCGTGACAAGTCGCCAATCTACTGCCGCGACATCAAGGCCGATGGCGCGATGACGGTGCTGCTGAAAGACGCGATGCAGCCAAATCTGGTGCAAACGCTGGAAAACAACCCGGCCTTCGTTCATGGCGGTCCGTTCGCCAATATCGCGCATGGCTGCAACTCGGTGGTGGCAACCACGACGGCGCTGAAACTTGCCGATTACGTGGTCACCGAAGCCGGCTTCGGCGCGGATCTGGGTGCAGAAAAATTCTTCGACATCAAATGCCGCAAGGCGGGCCTCAAGCCCGATGCCGCGGTGATCGTCGCCACGGTGCGGGCGATGAAGATGAATGGCGGGGTCAAGAAGGATGATCTGGGAGCAGAGAATATCGATGCTGTCGAGAAAGGCTGCGCCAATCTGGGTCGCCATGTTCAGAACGTGAAGAAATTCGGCGTGCCGGTGGTGGTTGCGATCAACCATTTTGTCTCCGACACCGAGGCCGAAGTCCAGGCGGTGAAGGATTATGTCGCAACCCTGGGGGCCGAAGCGATCCTGTGCAAGCATTGGGCGCAAGGCTCGGCAGGGATCGAGGATCTCGCCCGCAAGGTTGTCGAGATGGCTGAATCCGGACAGGCGCAGTTCGCGCCGCTTTATTCCGATGACATGCCGTTGTTCGAAAAGATCGAGACAATCGCCAAGTCGATCTATCATGCTGGCGAGGTGATTGCCGAGAAGTCAGTGCGTGAGCAGCTCAAGCAGTGGGAAGCCCAGGGCTATGGCAAGCTCCCGGTCTGCATGGCCAAGACCCAATATTCATTCTCGACCGACCCCAATCTGCGCGGCGCGCCGACCGATCACACCGTGCCGGTCCGCGAAGTGCGGCTGTCAGCCGGCGCCGGCTTCATCGTCGTCATCACCGGCGAGATCATGACCATGCCCGGCCTGCCCAGAACCCCGTCGTCTGAAAAGATCTTTCTCAATGACACCGGTCAGATCGAAGGTCTGTTCTGAAGCGGGACAAGGCGGCCAGTCCCGCCCGGTTCGCCGGCTGTCATTGGCACAGCCGGTAGCCGCGCTTGCGTTTGGCGATGTCGAGATGGAGGTGGTCGCTATGGCTGGCGTTGGTGCCAGGGCCCAGCACGGTGGTGAAATGCAGGCAGGCGCCGCCCCGGACTGCCCGCTGGAAAGCCTCCTCAAAGTTCCCGTCGCCGGCGCGCGGTGAAACTCCGATTGGCTTGCGTCCGTCGAATTCAAAGTTCATGATGTCGATGGCGTTGCCGATCGAGTGCTCCGACATCTTGCCTGTGGCCAGATTGTTGCGGCGGCGGCAGACATAGGTCGAGCCGTGATTGATGGCTTTAAGGCGAACCTCTTCGGGGAGTGCGGACGCGGCGGGAAGGACGACTGCGCCGACCCAGCGCGCCAACGAAAGAGCGGCTGTGCATCTCAATTGGGTTGCGGGCTTTACCGCCACGCCCTTGGCGATCTCGGTGATGGCGTAGGGCGCATCCATGCCGCAGCCATTCTCGCCGGTGAGTGGATCAAGTCTTTCGAATATAACCTGCAGCTTGCGCAATTCACTTTCGCAGGCGGCAAGAAATACTTCGGAATCGACCGGAGCGGCAATGCCCGGCAAGGCTGGCTTCTCCTTGCCTGCAGGCGGAGCATCGGGAATTGCCGCGGCGTCGGGGTCAGGATCGGCCTGTTGGGGGGTAACGGTCTGTTCGGGCTTGTCGTCCGGGACAGGTCCTTCGGCGGGAAGATCAAGTCCCGCCAGGGCGACAAACATCAAAGGCAACAGGAAAATCCGGCGCATGTCGCCCCTAAAGTGGTTGCGGTCCCCGCCATGATGTCAGGGCCGAGAGGCGGGCCGTCTTCTTGAACTGGTGACGATCCATGCGATGCAATATACCGGCAAGAAAGCAAATTGTCTCGGTAATATAGGGCCCCTTGTTGAGCATGATGCACCCGGCGCGCTGGCCCATGGCCGTTTCGCAAAGCCAGAGGATTTCTTCCTGGGCTTCCGACAGACGCCCGGTTCCGACTTCCATCGCCAGGTCGCCGCGCGCGATCATCACCGCGACCGGCTGATGCGGGCTCGCGGCTTTTGGCAATCGGGACGCGCAGTCGGCGGCGACTGCACTTTCGACGATTCCGGCAATGGTGACATTCACGATTACAAGATAGGGTCGTATCCAGGCCATTGCGCGCCCTTTCTTGGGGTCATAGTGACCTTGGCCCGCGGAAATGGTGCTTTGTAGCGGCCCGCGGAAATGGTGCTTTGTAGCTGTCTGCTCGATGGCTGGAGACCTCCGTCTTGGCAGGACCAGGCCCCGGACGGCACATTGAGTGGAACGAAACGGCGTCTTGCGGATTGTCGATGATGGAGACAAAAAATTTGGGGCTGGGACAGCGTGACTGAAAAACCGGTAACACAGACACTACGCGCGTGGTTCGTTCAGGGGCTCAAAAACGGAAACGCCAACCGGATGCCTGTGCTGCTGCTCGGCATCATCACGCTTGGTGTGTATGCCTTCATCCAGATTGCCGACGAGATGGCTGAAGGCGAAATCCGCAATTTTGACGAAACCCTGTTTCTGATGATGCGGGTGCCGGGTGATCCGTCGCGCTCGATCGGGCCGGCGTGGCTGCAGGAAACGGCGATTGAAGTGACCGCGGTCGGAGGCTATCCGCTGATCATCCTCACCCTTGCGGCAGTTTCGGGGTTTTTCCTTGTAACAAGGCGCTATGGCGCAGCCCTTTATGTGGTGCTTTCGGTCGGCTCGGGTGCGCTGCTGAGCTATACGCTCAAGAAATTTTACGCGCGGCCAAGGCCGGATCTGGTGGATCATCTCGATACGGTTCACACCGCCAGCTTTCCCAGTGGCCACGCGCTGGTGACAACGGTGGCCTATCTGACGCTCGCAGCCATCGTGATCGGCTACCTCGAAACCAGAAGGGCTCGGGCGTATGTGATCACCGTGGCGGTGCTCGTTGCGGTGATGGTTGGCGTCAGCAGGGTCTATCTTGGCGTGCACTGGCCCAGCGACGTCGCCGCCGGCTGGGCGCTGGGAGCGGCATGGGCAAGTTTTTCCTGGCTGGTCGTGCACATGCTTCAACGTCGGAAGAACAGGGGCTCGCCATGACTGGACCAAGTATGGAGAACATGACCTGGCATGACTGGTTCAAACCGTTTGCGCGTTTGGGCTATGGTGCGCGCGGCGTGGTGTATCTGATGCTTGCATTCTTCATTGCCAGTGCAGCGCTGACGACCGGCAGTGGCGGCGATTCAAAGGACGCGGTCCGCTTCATCACCCAGTCCACCGCCAGTGCGGTTCTGACACCGCTGCTGATCATCAGCCTGGCCGGTTACTGCCTTTGGCGCATCGTGCAGGCAGTGTTTGATACCGATGATCACGGTTTTGATCCGGCGGGACTGGCGGTGCGTGCAGGGCTGCTCGGATCAGCAGCAACCTACGGCTTTTTGCTGACTTACACGTTTTCAATTTGGTGGGGCGGTCTCTTTTCTTCCGGAGACAGTTCCGGGGACGGGTTTGCCCGCACGGCGGCGAGCTTTATCGGAGCCGGGCCGGTATCACTCATCCTGAGTTCCATATTCGCCATTGTTGGCGGGGCGCATATCTGGAAGGCGATCAACCGCAAATACCGTGATCATATCCAGGCTTCGCAGCAGCTTCTGGGGTGGATCGACATGGCTGCCATTGGTGGTTTGAGTGCACGCGGTATTGTCTTTCTGGTTATCGCGTTCTTGCTGTTTCAACACGGTCTGGCCGGTGAAGAAGGGCGCGCCAGTCTCGCGGATGCGCTTGATTTTATCGCCGGGCTTCCTTTCGGGGCCTGGCTGTTGGGGGCAACCGGAGCAGGGTTCTTCCTGTTTTCGATCTACTCCTTTGCCGAAGCCATTTGGCGCCGCATCAACGTTGAGAATGCCTGAAGTCCCGGAGTCCGGACTTCAGGCATCACAGTGGTGCAAAGGAAAATCGACCCTGGCCGCGAAGGTGCTTTGAGGCGATGCTGATCCGTCGCCAGACGCGCTTTTACCGGATCTGTTTTATTTCATTTGCAGCTTTACGACCGCGATCACAGATCGAGCCCGCATCGTGGACCAGCCGGAGAGCCGGGCGGGCAAGCTCTTCATTCAGACGTTGCCGCCTTGCTGCTTCGGGCTGGAACAGGACAGATTCAACAACAAGGCGCTGAGGCGTGCAGCTGTCCTGTACCGGGAGTGTCATTTCCTCGGTTTCTCTCAATCCGAGCAGTGCAAGCCCGCGCACGGTGTCCAATGCCAGGCTTTGTCCCACCATCGCGTCCATGCGGCTGTGGGTGACAATGGCCATCTGCGGCTGCATGCCGCTGACGCGGTAGCGGACGCGGCTGTTCAAGGTCACGAGGTCGTCATCGATGTCTTCGCTGAACACCACCGTCGAATTGTCGAGCTTGTGGCTGAGCAATTGCCGAACGGAATCGGTCAGGACATGTCGGCGGTCATGCATGGTTTCAAGGATTGTGAAATCCTTGTTGGTCAGGATGGAGGGAAGGTTTTTCCACATGGCGTATCTCCGGTCGCGCCGGTACGGATGGCGGCGCGCATGACAGGTCAGGGAACG